>SLQW01000088.1 GCA_007131295.1 Pseudomonadales bacterium
AAGATGAAGCCGCGTCGCTTGCACAGCGAAACCAGCTCGTCCATGGATTTGGCGGGCACTTGGGACTCCTCGGTGCGGGTCTCGAACGGGGCGCGAACTATAGCGAAAAGGCCCTGCGGGATCATCCGCGGGCGCGGGGTACGGCAGCGGGATACAATCCGGCGGAGGCAGCAGTTCCGCTGCTGCTACCGGGGGCAGCTGTTCACTCCGGCAGCGTGCGGCTCGCGTGCTGACCTTCGTGCAGTTGCTGCTCGCGACGGGCCGCTTCGCGCAGCAGCTCCGGCGACTGCCATGGGCTGCGTGGACCGCGGTAGAGCACGTGCGGGCCGGACGTGAGTAACCAGTTCCGATCCTGGGGGTTGCGGTGAATTCTCATGAGCCTCTCTCCTCGGACAGTTCGACGCTCGCCGCGAGCCTTCCCTTGGCTCGTGAGAACTGTCCCGGATCGAATATAGGCGGGGGCGGCTCGGCGAGGGAAGTCCGTCCCCTTCCGAGTCGCCGCAGTTTCGCTACCGCTCGTCGGGTCTGCCCTGGGCCGACTTGTAGCGCTTCGGCGGTGGCTATCCAACCGGCAGCGCAGGAGGATCCCGCACGTGGCGCACCCTGAAGATCCGGAGCTGCCGGCGGGCCTGTTTCAGCGCATCGACGAGAGCGGTGACGGCGACTTCTACGCTCAGCCCCGCTTCGTCACCCATATCGACGACGCCACTATCGCCGCACTGACCGAGTTCTACGCGGAGTGCATTCCCGCCGGAGCCAGGGTGCTGGACCTCATGTCGTCGTGGGTGTCGCACCTGCCTGAGGACGTCACCTACGCCTCGGTGGTGGGGCACGGCATGAATGCGCCGGAGCTGGCGGCGAATCCGCGGCTGGACGCCTGGCACGTCCAGGATCTGAATGCGGATCCGCGCTTGCCGTGGCCGGATGCGTCCTTCGACGCGGCGTTGATTGCCGTTTCGGTTCAGTACCTTACTCAGCCTCAGGAGGTCTTCAGCGAGCTCGCCCGTCTCCTTGCACCTGGAGGTCAGCTGATCATCTCGCTGTCGCACCGCTGTTTTCCGACCAAGGCGGTGTGGGCATTTCGGGCGCTGCCTCCGCAGGAGCGGCTGCAACTGCTCGGTCTGCTGCTGCGCCGGTCCGGGGGCTTCGAGGCATTCGAGTTTCAGGACCGCTCGCCGCCGGACGCGGATCCGCTCTGGATCGTCTGCGCCCGGCGGGCAGAGGCCGCGTGACGCGGACGGCTTGTCTACGCGCCCGGAGCTGGCTACGCTCCCGAGGCTAATTCGATTTCATTAAACGGTGCGGGCCAGGACCCGGGGAGGCAGACATGGCAGCGGCAGGCGAGGGTATCCGGATCCGCCTGGAGCCGGAGGACGAGTACACCCATCCCATCGAAGAAGCGGTCAACTTCAACGAGAGCATGTACTTCAACGTCTTCGACCCGAATCGGCACGTGGGTGGCTGGTTCCGCCTCGCCAACCGCCCCAACGAGGGCAAGGGTGAAATGAGCTGCTGCATCTATCTGCCCGACGGCCGCATCGGTTTCATGTTCGCGCGCCCGGAATGCCGTAACAACGATGCCTTCGACAATGGCGGCATGACGTTCTCCGTGGAAGAGCCGTTCAAGCGGGTCTCGGTGCGCTACGCGGGCAAGCTCTGTTTGCTGGCCAATCCGAAGGAGATGGCGGAGCCTTCCAAGGCCTTCCGCAACAATCCCATCGTTCCGGCGGAAGTGAACATCGCCTTCACCGGGGTCTCCCCGATGTTCGGCGGTGAACCGGTGAAAGCCGACGGTTCGAAGATCGAGCAGAAAGCCGAAGAAGGCTTTGCCCGTGGCCACTATGAGCAGCACATGGAAGGAACTGGCAGCATCAAGGTGGGCGACGAGGTCTTCGAGATCGATGGCTTCGGCCTGCGGGACCATTCCTGGGGTCCGCGTTACTGGCAGAGCATCCACTGGTATCGCTGGCTGCCCATGAACTTCGGCCGTGACTTCGCGATGATGCTTTCGGTGGTCACCCGGCCCGATGGTACCCAGCGCCAGGGCGGCATGGTGCTGCGCGACGGCGAGTACGTGATGATCCGGGATGTGCGTATCGAGGCTGAGTATGACGGCGACGACTGTCAGACGCGGCTGAAAGCCTGGGCGAAAACGGACGAGCGCGAGTACGCAGTCACGGGTGAGGTGATGTCGCTGATTCCGCTGCGTAACCGGCGCACGACGCCGGATGGCGAAGAACTGATGACGCGGATCACAGAGGGCATGACCCGCTACACCTGCGACGGCCAGGTGGGCTATGGGCTCTCGGAGTTTCTCGATCAGATCGTCGACGGCGAGCCGGTCGGCAAGCTCGCGGGTTCCTGAACCATGGCGCAGGGGCATGAGGCGCTGGCGGGAGGGCTGACGAGGGCTCTGGCGCGCCATTTGGAGGCGACGCTCGGGGCGCAGCCGGAGGTGACCGATCTCGCGCGGCTGACCGCGGGTGCGGCCAACGAAACCTGGCGTTTCGATGCGCTCGGCAATGGAGAGCGCATCGGCTGCATCCTCAGAAGGTCGCCGGCTTCACTCAGCGGCGAAGCGGCACCTGAGACGTCCGAGGGCGCTTCGGAAACCAATCTGGGCAAGGCCGGCGAGGCGGCGGTGCAGCAGGCCGCTCGCGAGGCCGGGGTCGCGGCGGCGGAGGTGCTGTTCGTCCTCGATGCCGAGGACGGCCTCGGTGAAGGTTATGTCATGGCCCGGCTGGAGGGCGAGACGATTCCGCGGCGCATTCTGCGCGATCCGGAATACGCTGAACTCCGGACGCATCTCGCCCATGACTGCGGCCGTACCCTGGCGCAGCTGCACAGCGTCGATCCCGACCGGCTGCCGGCGCTGAATCGCATGGGGGCGGCGGAGCAGCTCACCCGCTACGGCGAGATCTACCGCGCCTTCGGACAGCCGGTACCGGTGTTCGATCTCGCTTTGCGCTGGCTAGCCGATCGCCGGCGTGATCCGCAGCGGCTCGCCGTGGTCCACGGAGACTTCCGCAACGGCAACCTGATGGTGGGGCCGGAGGGCATACGCGCGGTGTTGGACTGGGAGCTGGCGCACCTCGGTGATCCCATGGAGGACCTCGGCTGGCTCTGCGTCACCTCCTGGCGTTTCGGCGAAATCGATCATCCGGTGGGTGGATTCGGCCAGCGCGAAGATCTCTTCGCAGGCTACGAGGCCGCGGGCGGCGGCGGTGTCGATCCGGATGCGGTCCGCTATTGGGAGGTCTTCGGCACCCTGAAGTGGGGCATCATGTGCATGATCATGACCCACTCTCATCTGAGCGGCATGGCCCGTTCGGTGGAGAAGGCCGCCATCGGCCGGCGCGTGTCCGAAACCGAGCTCGACCTGCTGAATTTGCTGACCTGAGGAGGCTCGATGCCGACGGATCGACCGACCGTGCCGGAACTGGTGCAAGCAGTGCGCGAATTCATCGAGAACGAGGTGCAGCCGGCGCTCGAGGGCAGCGTCGCCTTCCACACCCGCGTCGCGGTGAACGTACTGAAGATCGTCGAGCGGGAGCTGGCGACGGGTGAGGCGCTGCGAGCAGGCGAGCGCGAGCGGCTGGTCGCGCTACTCGGACGGGACGGCGACCTCGACGAGCTTGCCAACGAGCTCATAGAGGGGATCCGCGCGGGCGCCATGAGCGTGGATACCCCCGGCCTCACCGATCATCTGCGCGCCACCGTGATGGCGAAGCTCGCGATCGACAATCCGCGTTACAAGAGTTATCAGCGCGCGCTCGAGCGCGATACCTGAACGAACCCTTGGGAGGGGGCAGCATGACCGCAGCGCAACGCTGGAACTACGGCGACATTTACGATGCCATGGCCACGGCCGTGGAGCCTGCGGCACCCTGCCTGATTCAGGGCGACCGGGTGCTCACCTGGGCCGATTTCACCCGCCGCAGCAACAACCTTGCGCGTGGCCTCGCGGACCGTGGCATCGAAGTGGGCGACAAGGTCGCTTTCTACTTGCGCAACCACCCGGCGTACATGGAACTGCTCGGTGCCTGCTTCAAGGGCCGCTTTACCCACGTCAACGTCAACTACCGCTACGTGGACGAGGAGCTCTATTACATCTTCGACAACTCGGATTCGCGGGTGGTGCTCTACGGTCAGGAATTCGCGGATCACATCGCTGCGCTGAAGCCGCGGCTGCCGAAGGTGGCGCTTTGGCTCGAGGTCAGCGATGACGGCAGCTTGCAGCTGGACGGCTCCGAGGCCTTCGAGGTGCTCGCCGAAACCGGCGACGGCGCGCCTGTCGCCATCGAGCGCTCGCCCGACGACATGTTGTTCATCTACACCGGCGGCACCACCGGCATGCCGAAGGGCGTGATGTGGGCGCTCGAGGATCTCTGGTTCGCGGGCGCGGCCGGAGCAACGCCGGCGACGGACATGATTCCCCCAGCGACGCTCGCGCAGCATGTGGAGAACGTGCGCAAGGCCGGTGGTGGCAGCCGCATCATGCCCTGCTGTCCGCTGATGCACGGGACCGGTCTGCTCACGTCGATCGCCTGCCTCGCTGGTGGTGGCAGCCTGGTGCTGCTGGAAAAGCCGAGCTTCGATCCGCTGGAGTGTCTCCAGGCGATCGAAAGATGGCAGGTGAACGCGCTAGCCATCGTCGGCGACGCGTTCGCAAAACCGCTGCAGAAAGCACTGGATGGGGCGCCGGGTCGGTTCGACCTCAGTTCGCTGGTGTCGATGATCTCTTCCGGCGTGATGTGGTCCATGGAGGTCAAGCGGGGGCTGCTCGAGCACCATCCCGGCATGGTGCTGACGGACTCTTTCGGGGCTTCGGAGGCGGTGGGCTTCGGGCGTTCCGACACGACCGTGGACGGCACCGTGGAAACCGCCCGCTTCGTCATCGGTGAGCACTGCAAGGTGTTCACGGAAGATGGGCGCGAGGTGAAACCCGGCGACCCCGAGCCGGGGTTCATCGCCCGCTCGGGGGCGATTCCGCGTGGTTACTACAAGGACCCCGAGAAGACCGCGAAGACGTTCCCGGTGATCGGCGGAGTGCGTTACTCGATGCCTGGAGACTGGTGCCGGGTGGAGGCTGATGGTTCTCTGGTCCTGCTCGGGCGCGGCAGTGTCTGCATCAACACGGCGGGCGAGAAAGTGTATCCGGAAGAGGTGGAAGAGGTACTCAAGCAGCACCCGGATGTGGACGACGCGCTGGTGGTCGGGGTGCCCGACGACAAGTGGGGGCAGATGGTGACGGCCGTGGTGCAGCTGCATTCGGGTGCGGAACTCGATGAGGATGTGCTCAAGCGGCATGCGCGTGAGCGTCTCGCCGGCTACAAGACGCCGAAGCGCATTCTGGTGAAGACCTCTCTCGGCCGCGCCAGCAACGGCAAGGCCGACTACAAGGGCATCACCGCCTTCGCCCGCAGCGAACTCGGCCTCGCCTGACGGCGGCACACCTTCCCACACACTATCGTGCTTGCGTCGCCTTCGATCGCAGGCAGCACTTGTGGGAAGTTGTGCCCCGCCCCAGGCGGGGCGCAACGATCGGCGGCGCAGCCGCCGCAATTGGCCTTCGTTCCATGCTCGCTGCGTTCGAGCCGGCAGCCTTCTTTCGGGCGCTGCTGCGCAGCGCATCGGCGCGCCGCCCGGAGGGCGGCACACCCTCCCACACACTATCGCGCTTGCGTCGCCTTCGATCGCAGGCAGCACTCGTGGAATCGCGGCGGCGCTCGACCCGGGGCGGGGCGGCATGGACAATGCCGGCTCGCCAGCATTCAGTCGAGGGAGATCAC
>SLQW01000084.1 GCA_007131295.1 Pseudomonadales bacterium
CCTCTGGCACGCGGAACGGCGCCGCCTGGCGCACCGCCAGCTCCGCGGAGCGATCGAACGCGTCGTTGCCGCTGGAACGGACCACGGTGATGCTCACCAGTTCCCCGGTGGGTACGAGATGAATAAGGACTTCGGTCTGCATCCCGCGGCGGGCGGACGGCGGTCGGGACCACTGCCGCTCGATCTGGCGGATGATGGCGGCAATGTAGCTGGACGTAGCGACATCCGCCTCGCGGGCCGCGATGCGCTCGGCTTCGGCGTCGACCGCACGGGAGAACGTCTCGGCCAGTTCTTCCTGCCAGCGGGTATCGGGGCGTGGCTGCGGTTCCGGTGTCGGGCGCGGCTCCACTTCCGGCGTGGTGATGCGCGGCGGTTCCGGTTCCGGGCGTGCGGGCGCAACTTCCGTCGGCAGCGGCCGCTGTTCCGGCTGCGGCCGCGGCGCGGGCTCTTCACGGCGGGGCGGCGGCTGCCGGACGGGTGTGGGTTCCGGTGTCGCCGCCTCGAGTTCGAGCAGGGTGGCCGTCACCGTCTCGCGGAACAGCATGCGTTCCGGCGCGCGCACCCCGCCCCAGCCTTCCATCAGCGCCAGGCCGGCGATCGCGTGCACCAGAAGTGCCAGCACCACCGGCACGCCGTGATAGACGGGATCGATGCGCGGCAGCGACGGCACCTTCATTCGCTGATGCTCGACAGGTCCACCGGGTCGGTGACCAGGCCCACGTCACTCACGCCGGCCCGCTGCAGGATGCTCATTACCTCGATGACCCGGCCGTAGGCGAGGGAGGTGTCGGCACGCACGAACACGGGCAGGTCCGGACGCGTTCGGACGATCTGTGCGGCCTGCTCGGTGAGTGCGCCGGGCGATATTCGGGTTCCGCCGTCTGCCGCCGCTTCCGGCAGGCCGAAGTTGACGAAGATGGAACCGTCGGCGCGCAGCGAGACGATCAACGGATCTTCCTGCTGGGCCTTCGGCAGCGGTTCGCTATCCGCCTGCGGCAGCACGATCTCGACGCCCTGGATGAGGAGCGGCGCGGTGGCCATGAAGATGACCAGCAACACGAGCATCACGTCGATGTAGGGAACGACGTTGATCTCCGACATCGGACGGCGCTTGCTGCGCGATCGGATCACCCCTGCACACTCCCGAACAGCGAGCGGTGGAGGATGCTCGAGAACTCCTCGGCGAAGCTGTCGTAGCGATTCATGATCACATCCACCTCGGCCGCGAAGCGGTTGTAGGCGATGACGGCGGGGATGGCTGCGAACAGCCCCATGGCGGTGGCGATGAGCGCCTCGGAGATGCCCGGAGCCACGGCAGCCAGCGTCGCCTGACTCACGGTAGCAAGCTGGCGGAAGGAATTCATGATCCCCCACACCGTTCCGAACAGGCCGATGTAGGGGCTGGTGGAGCCGATGGTGGCGAGCAGCGGCAGATGCCGCGAGAGGCGCTCCTCCTCGCGCACCAGGGCGACGCGCATAGCCCGCTGTACGCCCTGCATGACCATTTCGGAGTCGGCGCCGCGGGTCTTGGTCAGGCGGGTGAACTCGCGGAAGCCCGCGACGAAGATCTGCTCACCCGGCTCGATGCGCTCGTCTTCGCGGGTGGTGATGTCGCGATAGACCTGGCGCAGGTCGGTACCTGACCAGAAGTCGTCCTCGAAGGCCTCGAACTGGGCGCGGGCGCCGCGCAGCAGAAGAAGTCGCTGGAAGATCACGATCCAGGATGCCACCGAGGCAAGGACCAGCAGCGCCATCACTGCCTGGACCAGCAGTGTTGCCTCGAGGATCAGCTCCCAGACCGAAAGGCTTTCCGCCATGCACAAACTCCCGTTGCTCGCGCCGCCGGTGGCTGCGCGACTTCGTCAAGCCGTCAGGAACGATCGGCACCAAGGTCGATTTCGTGCTGCAGCGATCCGGCCGGCGGGCGCAGACCGAAATGCTGCCAGGCCAGGCGCGTGGCGACGCGGCCGCGGGGCGTGCGCGCCACGAAGCCCTGCTGGATCAGGTAGGGTTCGATCACGTCTTCGATGGTTCCGCGCTCCTCGCTGATGGCCGCGGCCAGGCTGTCGATGCCCACCGGGCCGCCGTCGAACTTGTCGATCATGGACAACAGCAGGCGGCGGTCCATGGCGTCGAGACCGTCTTCATCCACCTTGAGCATGTCCAGCGCGGCGTTCGCGATGGCCTGGTCGATGTGGCCGTCCCCCTTCACCTCGGCGTAATCGCGGGCGCGGCGCAGGAGCCGGTTCGCGATCCGCGGCGTACCGCGGGCACGGCGGGCGATCTCCATGGCGCCGTCGCGATCAGCGGCAATGCCGAGTTTGCCGGCGGAGCGTTCGACGATGCGCGTCAGTTCTTCGACCCCGTAGAACTCCAGACGTTGCACGATGCCGAAGCGGTCGCGCAGCGGCGAGGTCAGCAGGCCGGCGCGGGTGGTGGCGCCCACCAGCGTAAAGCTCGGCAGGTCGAGCTTGATGGAGCGGGCCGCTGGCCCTTCCCCGATGACGAGGTCGAGCTGGTAGTCCTCCATCGCCGGATAGAGGATCTCCTCCACTACCGGCGAGAGGCGGTGGATCTCGTCGACGAACAGCACTTCGCCGGGCTCGAGGTTGGTGAGCAGCGCGGCGAGGTCGCCGGGGCGTTCGAGCACCGGACCGGAGGTGGACTTGAGTGAGACGCCCATCTCGTTGGCGATGATGTGGGCGAGCGTGGTCTTGCCGAGGCCGGGCGGGCCGAAGATCAGGGTGTGGTCGAGCGGCTCGCCGCGCTGGCGGGCGGCCTGGATGAAAATCTCCATCTGCTCGCGGACGGCGGCCTGACCGATGTACTCGGCGAGGCGCAGGGGACGCAGCGCGCGGTCTAGGGCGGCGTCCTGCGGAGAGGCCGTTGCGGTCACGATGCGATCGCTTTCGATCATGCTGGACTGGGCCGGCTGGGCGGGCAGGATGACGGGCGGATCATACGCAAGCGCCGCGCGCCGCGCCAAACGCGCGTCACAACCATCGCCGTCGCCCTGCGCTATCAACGCGCCCAAATCCTGCGATCGGAGCGCGTGCCTTGTGGGAAGGCGTGCCGGCAACGCCGACGCTTCGATCGCCGACTGCGCTCTGATCCCGCGCCTAGCTCGGGGCGGCTGCGCCGCCATCGGCGCGCCCGCTTCGCAGGCACGCCTTCCCACAAAATGCACCTCCGATCAAGCCATACGCTCGTGGGAAGGAGTGCCGGTAGCGCCGGCGCTCCGATCGCTGACTGCGCTCGGGGAGGCGCAAGCCGCTCAGCCGCTGACCATGCTGCGCAGGGCGCGGCGGATGACTTCCTCCGTGGAAAGACCGTCCTCATAGGCTGCATTGATGGCGCGAGCCGCTTCCGTGGGCTTGTAACCGAGCGTGATCAGCGCCCCTTCCGCCTCTTCCGTGATTCGGGATGCCGATGACGCTGGCGCTGCAGCGGCCACGGCGCCGTCGAGCTCAGGCGGCAGGATGTCGCCGAAGATCGCCGCGAGGCGATCGCGCATCTCTACCACCAGCCGCTCCGCCGTCTTCCGCCCCACGCCCGGCAGCTTCACGAGCGTCGCCACGTCGCCGTCCTGCACGCAACGCACGAATTCCCGCGGCTCGACCCCGGAAAGCAGCGTCAGCGCCAGTTTCGGGCCGACGCCGTTGACCTTGATGAGACTGCGAAACAGGTCGCGCTCGGAGCGATGCCGGAATCCGAACAGGAGCTGGGCGTCTTCGCGGACGACGAGATGCATGTGCAAAGTGATCTCGCTGCCGTCCGGGGGCAGGTCGTAGAACGTGGACAGCGGCGCTTCAACTTCATAGCCGACACCGGCCGCCTCCAATACCAGGAGCGGCGGCCGGCGCTCGAGGATCACGCCACGCAGATGTCCGATCACAGCGTCACTCCGGTAGAACCCGCAGCCGGCGCGAGCGCGACCGGCGGGCGCCGGCACGGGCGAGCGGCGAACCCCGGGTGTGGGCATGGCAGATGGCGATGGCAAGCGCGTCCGCGGCATCCGCTTCGAGCGGTTCACGCAGGCCGAGCAGCGCGCGGACCATGTGGGTGACCTGGGTCTTGTCGGCGCGGCCGGTGCCGACCACTGCTTGTTTGACGGTGGAGGCGCCGTACTCGGTCACGTCGAGTCCGGCGAGAACCGCGGTAAGCAAGGCGACGCCGCGGGCGTGGCCGAGCTTGAGCGCGGACTCGTTGCTGCGATGAACGAATACCTTCTCGATCGCGCACTGGGCAGGGGTGTGGTCGGCGATGACTTCTGCGAGGCCTGAGTGAATGCGCTCGAGGCGTAGCGGCAGTTCGCCGGCACCGGTGCGGATGCAGCCGCTGGCGACGTGCTCGTGGCGATTGCCGACGACGCGGATCAGGCCGTAGCCAGTGACGCGCGAGCCCGGGTCGATGCCGAGGATGATGGTCACGTTGTGGGCTCGCCGCGCTGCATCGGCGCATTCTAACCGCAGCCCGACCGCCCTGCCCGCTTCGAAGCGGCTCGCTCATCGGAGCGCAGCGCTTCGCGCTGCACTCCTCCCACGAGGGTGCTGCAAGCTGATGTGGGAAGGCGTGGCCGCGCAGCGGGCGCGCCGATCTGCGTTGCGCTCGAATCGAGCGTTGCGGCTGAGCATGGGCGCAGTCGGCGATCGGAGCGCAGCGCTTCGCGCTGCACTCCTTCCCACGAGGGTGCTGCAAGCTGATGTGGGCGCGATTCATCTGGAATGAATCGCGTCGCACGAAGTGCGCCCCGAAGGGGTGCGCACCAGGGATGGTGCGCAACAAGGCGTGGCCGCACAGCGGGCGCGCCGATCTGCGTTGCGCTCGAATCGAGCGTGCAAGCACTGCTACCTGACCCAGATGCAATCCCAGTGCGGGTAGTCGTGGAGCGTACGGACGAGTCCCGCGCGGACAGGGTCTAGCAGGATGTTTCGGGCGACCTCAGCGGAGTCCTCGAATGCGTCGACGCAACGACTGAAGAAACCTGACTGCCACAGGGGCCGAGGCAAATCGCCACACTCGCGCAAAGCAGCGCTGATGTCGGACTTCAGCGACGCCATGAGTCTCGACAGCGACATGGAGCCGCCGAGAAAGCAAAGCCAATGCACATGATCGGGCATGACGACGAAGGCTGCGGAGGTCGCATGCCGATGCTCATCCTTGCCGCGCAGGCAACGGATGACGCTGCGTGCTGCCGCAAAGTCAGCGAAAAGCGGAGTGCCCTGATGCGTTCCAATGCGCAGATGGTAGAGCTGGTTGGGCCGCGACCAGCAGGCTCTGCGAGGACGGTAGATTCGGGCAGGGCTGTAGGATGCGCTTTGCATGCAGCAAGCTTGCTTCGGCGGTGGCTCGGAATCTGTGGACATTCGCGGGAATGACCGACAGAGATCTACGCGAGGTTTTGTGGGCTCTTGCCTTCCCGTTGAGGGCAGTCGGCGATCGGAGCGCAGCGCTGTGCGCTGCACTCCTTCCCACGAGGGTATCGCGCGATCGAAGGTATGCATTGTGGGAAGTTGTGCCCCTGGGCCTCACAGGCCGCAGGGCGGCGCAACGATGGCGGCGCAGCCGCCCTGGGCGAGACGCATGACCGACGCGCAGCAGGCGCGCCGATCTGCGTTGCGCTCGAATCGCGCGAGCAAGCGCTCCTACCTGACCCAGGTGCAATCCCAATGCGGATATTCGCGGATTGTGCGGACCAGCCCTGCGCGGACCGGGTTGAGCACGATGTAGCGGGCGACACCGGCGGGGTCCTCCCACTCTCTAAGCGCGCGATCGAAGTA
>SLQW01000009.1 GCA_007131295.1 Pseudomonadales bacterium
ATTCTGAACGGGGATACGGACGACGAGATCCCTTGGATCGATCCTGACGGCGACGACTGAGCGCTCTCACATGTCGCGAATGCGGTTCATCTGCTGGGCCATCTGCCTCGTGTGGCCCTCCTCGAGATCGACCACCCGCTGGATGAGCTCTTTGGCCTCTGGAATGTCCGCCCTTGGGAGCAGCTGGCGAAACAGGCTCATGACCTGATTGTGGACCTCGAACACCGCGCGTGTGACGGCATCGAAGGAGAGATCGTCCGTGGCTCCGCCGGTGATGCGCTCCGGGGCCTGAGGTGGGTGATCCAGCCAGTCGTAGAGCCAGGTACCCAGGGCTTTGCTGTCCGTACTGTCGTCGAGCCCTTTGAGCTGTCGTGCCATCTTGCCTTCATGTTCGGCCGCGTACTCGATGAACCATTTGGCAGGGCCGTCCTTGGAGCGCGAAGCTCCGGTCGAGAGGCGCTCTTCGAGTTGAGCGTGGATCGCTCCGGACCATGCCAGCAGTTCTCCCAGCGTTTCGACTTTCAATGGCTAACTCCTATACGTCAGGCCGTGCAGTGTAGCGTTGTCGACCCGCGGCTGGCCAAATGGGACGCGATTCGCCACCCGGTAGCTTGACCAGGAGGCACCCAGGGTTCATCTTCCGCCCCCGTTGACCCGCCGCACACAGGATGTCGCTCGTGACTGCACAGTCCACGTCTCCCAAGGTGCTCGTGGTCGGTAATTCCTCGGACGATCCATTCGCTATCGACGTCGCCTTCGGTGTCGGTCAGACCGAAGACATCGCTGATCTGATCAGCATGAAGACCTTCGCCAATTCCGAGTTCTGCCCGCGCTTCATCTCCGACGAGAACGATTTCAGCCGGATCGGGCGGCAGCTCGAGGGTCGCACCGTCGTCATCGTCAGCACCAGCAGCCGCTCCGTGAGCCGTCAGACGCTGGCGATGCGCACCCTGTTGATGACACGCGCCGCCAAGGAAAACGGGGCGGCCGAAGTCGTCCTGGTGGAACCGGATCTGTATTACAGCGCCCAGGACCGCGGACCGGATCGCGAGCTCGGTGAGACCCAATTCGAACGCGATCAGGAGGACCTGAAGAAGTTCGATGGTCAGCCGTTCACGGCCAAGCTCTATGGGCAGATGCTGAAGCTCGCAGGTGTCGACCGCGTCATCACGGTGCACAACCACAGCTACGCCGTGCAACGCATGTTCCGGGAGATCTTCGAGGGCGAGTTCTACAATCTCATGCCCTACGAGATCTATGCGGACTACCTGAAGCATTCGAACATCGTCCGCCACGGACCCGAAGGCGAGGGGCTCGCGCTGTGCGCGCCGGATCAGGGAGCCCGGGGTTTCGTCAAGGAGCTCTACACCAAGCTCAATCTCCCAAAGGCGAAGTTCATCCTGCTCGACAAGGAGCGCTTCGGCGAGCGCAAAGTGCAGATCACCCTGCATCGCGAAAGCGAGTCGACATTCGAGGAGATCCGCGGCCACGATGTCGTGCTTCTCGACGACATGGTCCGCACCGGCTCGACCGTGGTTAAGACCTGCCAGTTCCTGAAGCAGATCGAGCCCGGCCGCATGGTGTTCGGGGTCACCCATTTCTACGCCAGCGAGGAAGGGCGGCAGAAGATGGCGGACGTAGCCATCAATGAGATCCTGACCCTCAACACGCTACCCACGATCCTCAACCGCGACGAGCAGGGCCGGCTGCGGCGCAAGTTGGTCGTCCTGAAGATCGAAAGCTGGCTCGCCAGTCAGCTGTGCGAGATCCTCGGTCTGCCGCAGCGCGAAGGCGCTTCGCTCTACCAGATCGACATGTCGTCGAAGAACCCCCGCTTCATCCGCAAGATCTGGTCCAACGATCAGCTTTCAGAGCTGCACGGCCCGCACTGAGAGCGCACGCGCTTGCGGGCGCGAAATCCAGGCACGAACAGGCGCACCCTGATTCCAGCACGCTTGACTGTTTTGCGTCGAACGGGGTCGACTGCGCGCCTCCGGGCGTTATACTGGCTCTTTACCTGCATGCGTGAATGAATGTGAGGAGCCATGGCTGCCAACCCCCCGAAAACTGCCGGTGCCACCTGCCCGCTGAAGCAGCCCGAGACGGTCGATGACATCGACCTGTTTTCGCCCGGCGCTCAGGAGCGCTGGTACGACGCCTATCCAATCCTGCACCGGGACGCGCCGGTGCTGAAGATTCCGGGTGAGGGCTTAACGCCGGGCACCGACGGCTACATCCTCTCGAAGTACGAAGACATCGCCATGGTGGTTCGGGATCCGGTTCGGTTCCCGCCGACGCTCACGCTGGCCCTGAAGGTGTTCGACGATGCGGACGTTCCGCCGGAGGAAGTGCCGCACGTGAACGCCATGCTGCTGTCGATGTACACGCTGCGGCCGACCAACGAGCTGTATCGATCGCATCGGCAGGAACTCACCGATCCCTGGGTCGGCCCCGGCGCGAGCCGCCACACCGAGATGATCAAAGCGCACGCCAACCGGCTGATCGATCAGTGGATCGGACGCGATTCGCAGTCGCTGGATTTCGTCAGCGAATTTGCGCGGCCACTGCCTCAGCACGTGATGGCCAGCGTGCTCGGCTTCCCACAGGAGGACGTTCCACAGCTTGCGCGCTGGGGTACCGAACAGGTGAAGCCCTACGTCATCGGCCGCGGGCACAAGAACGAGCTGACCCGGGAGCAGCTCGAAGAGCAGTTCAAGGGACTCGACGGCTTCAAGGAATACGTTGCCGAAACCGTGCGCGAAAAGCGACGCAACCCGGCCGACGACATGATCAGCTGGCTGTGCGACGTCGAGTACAAAGCGCTCGACCGCAAGCTCACCGACATGGAGATCAACGGCATCGTCTATGCCATGGTCTTAGGTGGGCTCGAGACCACGCAGTACGCCCTCGAGCAGCAGGCCCAGCTCGTCTGTGAAACACCTGGACTTTTCGAGACGCTGAAGGCCGATCGCAGCAAGATTCGCGGCTTCTGCGAGGAAGGCATGCGCCTGCGCTCGCCAACCCAGGGCCTGTCGACCCGGATCACGAGCCAGGACGAGGTATTCCAGGGCGTGACCGTACCGAAGGGATCTCTGCTGCACCTGCGCTGGGCGGCCGGAAACGTCGACCCGGACGAGTGGGAGTGCCCCTACGACATCGACATCGAGCGCAAGGCGGTGACGCGTCATCTGGCCTTCTCCCAGGGACCGCGCGTGTGTCCGGGTGCCGGCATATCGCGCATCGAGCAGCAGACCGCCTGGAACCTCTTGCTAGACCGCCTCGATGGTCTCGAGTACGCAGGCGACAATGACTTCGAACATCAGCCCGGGATCATGATGGGCACACTGAAGCTCAACCTGCGCTTCACGCCTGCCTCCTGAGCTTGCAGTGGCCGCTGGACGCTAGACCAGCGGCCAGATCAGGGGCACGAGCAGGATCGTCACGATGCCGGCGAGGATGTTCATCATGATGCCGATGCGCATGAAGTCGGTGAAGCGATAGCCGCCGGGTCCGAACACCATCAGGTTGGTCTGATAACCCAGCGGCGTCGCGTAGCTCGCTGAGGCCGCGATCATCACCGTGATCACATAAGGCTCCGGGTTGATGCCGAGCGCGCTGGTTATGCTCAGCACCACCGGCAGCATGATCAGCGCGGCGGCGTTGTTCGTGATCATTTCGGTGAGAACCGACACCGCGAAGAAGGTCAGCACCAGCAGAAGCAGTGGGTTGCCGTCGGCAAGTACGAGCACCCCGTTGCCGATCCAGGCGGCGGCCCCGGACGCCTGCAGAGCGTTGCCGAGAGCGAAGCTGGCGGCAATCGTGATGATGACCGTCAAGTCGAGACTGCGACGCGCTTCCGCCATGGACAGGCAGCGCGTCGCGACCATCGCGAGAGCCGCCAAAAGCGAGGCATTGAGCATGCTGGTCACGCCGGATGTGGCCAGCGCCACCATGGTGAAAAGGATGCCGATGGCGAGCCCGGTCTTGCTGTGGTCGGGGCGCTGCTCGTTGAGATCGTTGATCATCAGGAAATCGCGCAGGTGCCGTTGCCGGGTGACGAACGGTGAGCGCGCCTCGAGCAGCAGGACGTCGCCGGCCGCCAGCTCGATGCTGCCGAGATTGCCGCGGATGGATTCACCGTTGCGGTTGACGGCCAGCACCACGGCGCCGTAGCGATCGCGGAACCGGCCATCGCGGATGGTCTGGCCGATACCTTCGCAGTAGGGCGAGACCACGGCCTCCACCAAGCGCCGTTCCGCCTTGTCCTTCTCGATTACAGGCGTCGTACTGTCGGAGGCCACCAGCCCGTTGATGCGCAGAACATCGACGATGGCATCCGTCTCGCCGACGAATACCAGGCGATCGCCGGCCTGCAGCCGCTCTTCAGGCGCTACGGCGGCGACGATGGCGCCATGGCGCTCGATCTCGGCGAGGAAAATGCGGCCGAGATTGCGCAGCCCGGCCTGCTCGATGGACAGGCCCACGAGTGGCCCGTTCTCGGCTACTGCCACTTCGAAGGTGAACTCTCGCCGGTTCGCGAACTGCTCGGAGACGCTCGGGCGCTCTGGCAGCAGACGCTTCGCCGTCAACAGCAGCATCAGAAAGCCCGCCGTCGCCACTCCGAGGCCCACTGGCGTGATGTCGAACATCTGGAAGCCGTCGCGCCCGGTCAGTGCCTGGAACTGGCCGTTCACCACCAGGTTGGTGCTGGTGCCGATCAGCGTCAGGGTGCCGCCGAAGATAGACGCGTAGGAAAGAGGAATCATCAACCGGCTCGGCGTGACGTTGATCTGCTTCGACCAACGTGCCACCGCCGGGATCATGGTGGCCACTACCGGGGTGTTATTGAGGAACCCGCTCATCGTGCTGACCGGAAGCATCAGGCGCGTGAGCGCGCCGCGATAGCTGCGCGGTCGGCCGAGCACGCGACCGACGATGGCGTCGACGCCGCCGGCGTTCTGCACGCCAGCGGCAACTACGAACAGGGCGGCGACAGTGATCAGCCCCGGGTTGGCGAAGCCGGCGAGGGCCTCGGCGGGTGCGAGGATGCCGGCGACGCTGAGTACGGTGAGTGCCGCCACCAGCACCAGGTCGGGAGTCAGTCGGGTGCTGGCCAGGGTCGCCAGGACCGCGACGCAGGTAAACAGTGTCAGCCAGCCCTGCCACTCCAAGGTGATCGTCTCGCCCACTGCGCCCTCAGCCTGCCTGCATGACGTAAGGCCGGCCCTGACCCCGGCGCGGCATCGGGAGCGATGCGCCAGGGCAAAGGACAGACCAGAGGCTGAGCATGCTGCGCCCTGTAGCCCGCGCAGAAAAGGAATCAATGGCGATTTTCATATGCCCCCACGCGTAGCGGTCTGATCAACGCTCGTCCGGCGCCGGCCGCGCACGCTGGTTGTAGAGCAGCTTGCGCAACGCGGCCTTCTCTTCGTCGCTCAACTTGGAGAAGTCGTTGCCGAGATCGGCGCCGGCGGCCATGCCGCGCTGCACTGCGGCCCGCTCGCCCATTTCCGTGAACCAGCGCTTGAAGTGCCGGAAGTCGTCGATGTTCTGGCCCTGGCCTTCGAAGCCCACGGTCCACGGGTAGCAGATCATATCGGCGATGGTGTACTCGTCCCCGGCAACGTAGCGGTGGTGGTAGAGCTGGTTGTTGAGGACGCCGTAACAGCGGTTCACCTCGTCAGTGAAGCGGGTGACTGCATAGCTCTGGTCCCCCTGAGAGTCCTTCAGCCGCCGGAAATGCCCGCACTCGCCGGTCTTCGGACCCTGATTCGCCATCTGCCACATGACCCATTCGTGGACGCGGGTGCGGCCGCGGGCATCTGCGGGAAGAAAGCGCCCTTCTTTTTCGGCGACGTACCACATGATCGCGCCTGACTCGAACACGGAGATCGGTTCGTCGCCGTCCGCGGGAGCGTGGTCCACCAGGGCCGGCATGCGATTGTTCGGCGAGATGCGTAGGAAGGCATCGCTGAACTGATCCCCCTTGCCGATATTGCAGGGAACGATGCGATAGTCTGCTCCCAGTTCCTCGAGCAGGATCGTGACCTTTTTGCCGTTCGGCGTCGGCCAGTAGTGGACGTCGTACATCTGCGTTCTCCGCGCTGCCTGCGTTGGGGCATGATACGGGTCCCGGCGCAGCCTGCGCACCGGGTCACCCGCTGGAGATCACCCATGGCCGAAGAGCTTCGCCCGCCGCCACTCACCCGCCGTCACTTCCTCGCGACCAGTGCCGCTGCCGGATTTGCTCTCGCGGTCCGTCCGGTCAGTGCCGAGACGGTGATCCGGACCGATGCCGCGGGGCTCGTTGCCGGCGACGTCTCCATTCCGGTGGACGATGGCGAAATCCCGGGCTATCTGGCACGCCCGGAGGGCGACGGAGCGTTTCCGGTAGTGCTCGTCGTACAGGAGATCTTCGGCGTCCATGAACACATCAAGGACGTCTGTCGCCGCTTCGCTCATGAGGGCTACCTGGCTATTGCGCCGGAGATGTTCTATCGC
Organism: Pseudomonadales bacterium; assembly: GCA_007131295.1. GTDB lineage: Bacteria > Pseudomonadota > Gammaproteobacteria > Pseudomonadales > Azotimanducaceae > SLTB01. Next base: position 6,502 of record SLQW01000009.1, read on the forward strand.
CAGGGCGACGTCTCCGGGCTGCGCGACTTCGACGCTATCCTGGCCATCGTTCGTCAGGTCCCCGACGCGCAGGTCATGGCCGATCTCGACGCTGCCGTGGCGTACGCCGCCGGGGAACAAGGCAACGTCGCCCGGCTCGGCATCACCGGCTTCTGCTGGGGTGGTCGCATCACCTGGCTGTATGCGGCCCACAGCGAGCTGGTGGGTGCCGGCGTGGCCTGGTACGGGCGCGTTACGGGCGAGGCGAGCGAACTGCAGCCGCGCCATCCAGTGGACGTGGCTCATGAGCTGAATGCGCCGGTACTCGGACTGTACGGTGGCCAGGACACCGGCATCCCCATGTCCGAAGTGGAGAGAATGCAGGCTGCACTCGAAGCTGCGGATTCGCCTTCCAGGTTCCATATCTATCCGGATGCGCCCCACGCGTTCTTCGCCGACTATCGACCGAGCTACCGCGAAGCAGCGGCGGAGGACGCCTGGCCGCGGGCGATGGCCTGGTTCCGCGACCACGGCGTCGGCTGAGTCTGGCCGGCGACACCGTTCTTTCCAGGCGTGCCCAAACACGCGAGACTCACTGCACCAGCACAGACTGGAGTCACTCATGCTGTTGCGATCCCTGCAGATATCGAAATCAGAGTTCGAAGCGGGTACCGGCTGGCAGTTGAAGCCGGAGGGCGCCTGCAAGGGCGACGTGTGTATTCCGCTGCCGGAGTTACCTGGCGATACCTTGGACGTCGCGGCTGTGGCCGAGACCATGGGACTGCCGCTCGCGTCCGCGCCGGAGCACGGACTCTGGGCTCTCGGGCCGGAGGCGATCGGCGGCCGCGCGCTGACCACCGCCGAGGCTCCCGACTTGCGTCTCCCCGACCTCGACGGTAACGACTTCGCGCTGTCGAGCCTGCGCGGCAAGAAGGTCCTGCTCTACGCCTGGGCCCCCTACTGAGGCTGTTCCGGCGACCTGTCCGTGTGGCAGGCACTGAGGAACGAACTCGCGCCCAAGGGCTTCGAACTCGTCACGGTGGGCCTCGATACGCTCGGCGCCGAAGGCTGCCGGCCGTACATCGAGGCAGCGCAACCCGAACATCCGGCGTTGATCGATCAGTACCACAAGCTCGCCGATGCCTTCGGGTTCATCAACATTCCGAGCAGCGTCTGGATCGACGAAGACGGCATCATCGTTCGTCCCGCCGAAGTGGCGCCGGCACCGCCGGGCGCCCGCTCTGGACCGCCGCCGGAGCTGCCGCCGGAAACGCCGGAACGCCTGCGCTCGATGATGCAGGAAGCGGTGAAGATTCCGGACGACTCGAAGGCCTACCACGAGGCGCTGAAGGATTGGGTAGAGCGGGGTCACGACAGCCCCTATGCATTGGCTTCAGAGGAAGTGATCGCTCGCTCTCGTCCGCGGGACACGGACCGCTCTCTCGGCCACGCCCACTTCGAGCTGGCCAGCGCCTTGGAGCTGGCAGGGCATCACGACGCCGCCATCGAGCACTTCAGAGAGGCGCACCGCCTGGTACCTGAGAGCTGGACTTTCCGGCGTCAGGCCTGGTCTCTGGAACCTGTGGAGGCGGCCGGGCCGTTCGCTCGCTTCTGGCAGGGGCCGCGCCCGGACGATCCTGAGTCCTGGCCCTACGATGGCGGTTGGCTGGAAGACGTGAAGCGGGTCGGCGCTGAGAACTACAACGAGCGCTGGAAGCCCTGACGGGGCGGTCGAATTCCCACTCCCCGTCGAGGACAATGCCTCCAGGGCGCCTGTGCCAGGGAGGCGAATTGCAGTGATCGGTCTGGTGATTTTCGACTGCGACGGCGTGCTCGTGGACAGTGAGCGGCTGGCCGTGCGGATCGAAGGTGCAGCCCTGGCCGAGCTTGGGCTCCGGCTTTCCGAGGCCGAGCTGGCGGAGCGCTTCGTCGGGACCACGGACGGTTATTTTCGTCGTGCCATCGAGGCCGAGCTTGGGTGCCCGCTCCCCGACAACTGGGAGCAGATCATGGGTGCCCGCTATCGCGATGCCTATCGCAACGAGCTGGCCCCGGTGGATGGTGTGCTCGAGGCGCTCGAAGCCATCAGGCAGCCCACCTGCGTGGCCTCGAACGGCAGCCACGCCAAGATGCGTTTAACCCTTGGCATCACCGGCCTGCATGACCGTTTCGCCGGACGGATCTTCAGTGCCTATGACGTGCCGCGTGGGAAACCCGCCCCGGATCTCTTTCTGCACGCCGCCGAGCAGATGGGATTTCACCCCCAGCGCTGCGTGGTGGTGGAAGACAGCACCAATGGCGTTGCCGCAGCCCGCGCCGCTGGTATGCACGTGTTCGCCTTCGCCGGAGGCCTGACTCCTGGCGAGCGCCTCGAAGGTCCGGATACCACCGTTTTCGACGACATGCGTGCGCTGCCCTCGCTTCTCGCCCGCCATACCCTATGACCGCTTTTCGTTTGGGCGGGGGCGTCTGGGTAGCCCATCAGGGTCGGACCAAGTTATACCCCTGAAATCCCTTGCTTTCTCAGCGGTTGTTCAGCTCCGTGAGCGCCTGATAGGTCAACGCCTTGAGCTCCCTTCGCAGTGGCCACGGTGATTGCATGAGCTGGATCATGCCGATCACGATGAGGTCCTCCACCGGATCGACCCAGAAAACCGTACCCGCGGCGCCGCCCCAGCTGAACTCTCCGACGGAGCCCACCATCTGCGTTGCGGGCACGTCGGTAGTGACCCCGAAGCCGAGGCCGAAGCCGCTACCGCTGCGGCCGCCGCCGACCCCTGTCAGGCCGGGGTTCTCACCGCTGCCGCTGGCTGCCACGGTAGCCGGCAGGTGGTCCATGGTCATCAGCTCAACGGTTTTCGGCGACAGAATGCGAACGTCGCCGAGCGCGCCGCCGTTGCGCAGCATTTCAGCGAACCGGGCGTAGTCGGCTGCGGTAGAGATCAGGCCGGCGCCGCCGGAGAAGAACGTGGTGTCCTGCCAGCGCGGATAGTTTGGTGTCGGCAGGACCGTCAGTCGGCCTTGCTCGCGGTCATAACTGTGGTTGGTCCCGAGACGATCGCGCTTGTCGACGGGGATGTCGAAGAAGGTGTCGTGCATACCGAGGGGTCTGAACAGCCGCTCCTCGAGGAACCGGTCGAAACGCTGGCCGCTGGCCCGCTCAACGATGGCGCCGAGGACGTCATTGGCGACGCTGTAGTGCCAGCGGCTGCCCGGCTGGAACCTCAGTGGCAACGTAGCGAGTCGTTCGATGAAGTCGTCGATATCCTCGCTTTCGCCCCAGTTGGACTCCCGATACAGAACGTCGACCGGGTCGCGCGGTGAAAAGCCGTAGCTGAATCCTGCCGTGTGCGTGAGCACATGATGCACGGTTATCGGCTGCGCGGGAACGCGTTCACCGCCTTCTTCGAGGACTTCGAGTTCGGTCAGTTCCGGCAGGAACTTTGCGATGGGATCCGAGAGCTGCAGCGCACCCTCTTCGTAGAGGATCATCGTCGCCACCGCGGCGACCGGCTTGGTCATGGAGTAGATGCGGAACAGGGTGTCTTCAGCCATGGGCGTGCCCAGATCAAGGTCGGCCACGCCGACCGCCTCGTGGTGCACGATTTGCCCATGGCGTGCCACGAGCGTGACCGCGCCCGCCACGTGCCTGTCGTCGACGTACCGCTGCATCAGCGCGCTGACGCGCTGCAGGCGTGCTGCGGACATCCCGACCGTCTCCGGGTCGGCCTGCGGCAGCACGGTGCTGTCGCCGATGACGGGAGGTGCCGCTAACGTGAGGAGCAGTGTCGCGAAGGCGACGGTGGTGAGTGCCCGAAACCGTGTGGCGATGCTCATGGCTGTGATGCTCCAGCATGTGTGCGCAGAGTCGGGGTGAGCGTTCGAACTATAGCGCGTGAGAGTAGGTCGGGGACTGCAATCGGAGAGATTCAGCGCACACAGCTAACCGTGGCGCGAGCAGGGCGAGTTCGAGGACCAAAGTTGCGTCGATTGCTACTGGTCCGCTACGTTCGAGGCGCGCTTTCGCATCTCTTTCACCGCTCGCACAAACTGCTGCTGGCCGCATGGCATCCGCGTGCAGGCGCTACGGTAAGCACGGGTACTGGAGCGTCTTGGAGACGAAGAGCAGAACCGTTGAGCAGGCGCGGGAGCAGCCAGTGATCGGAGATCGCAGTGTCTTGGTGTTCTACGACGAGCGCGTCCTCGGGCACGAGCCCAACATCGAAGAGCCCTTTCTCCCGGGGCGGCTCGCGCGCCGCGTCAAAGAGATTCTGGAAGGGCTCGATGTCAAGTGGAGCTATCCTGAGCATCCTGGGCGCGTTAGAGCCGTTATGGAGCTGCTCAAGGCGGAGCCTATCGCAGGCGTGACCTTCCGATCAGGCAAGCCCGCCACCCGTGAGCAGCTCGCGCGCGTGCATACCCTTTCCTACCTGGACGACATTTTCGCCATGCGCGGCCAGAATGCCTGGCTCGACCGCGACACCACGGCGGTCTCGACTGGCAGCGTCGAGGCTGCAGAAGTCGCGGCGGGCACGGCAATCGCGGCGGTCGAAGCGGTCGTCGCCGGTGAGGCCCAGAGCAGCTTCGCCCTTGTCCGGCCACCCGGCCACCATGCCGAGCCCGTTAGGGCACGTGGATTCTGCCTCTTCAACAACGTCGCCGTGGCCGCGGCTCACGCCCAGGCAGAGCTGGGCTGCCGACGCGTGTTGATCATCGATTGGGACGCACACCACGCCAACGGTACCCAGGCCATTTTCTATTCCGATCCTGACGTCATGCTCTTCGATACGCACAGGGCATCGCCGTTTTACCCTGGTAGTGGTCATATCGAGGAAGTCGGTGCGGGTGCTGGTGAGGGGACGACCGTCAACGTGCCTTTGCCAGCCGGTACGGGTGATATCGCCATGGTCAAGGCGTTCCGTGACATCCTGGTGCCCGCGGCAGAATGGTTCGAGCCTGACCTGGTTCTGGTCTCGGCGGGATTCGACCCGCATCGCCTCGATCTGGCGCTTAACCTGAGCTATGACGGCTTTGCCGCCATCACCGAGGTCGTGCAGGAAGTCGTGGATCGCCACTGCCCTGGGCGGCTGGCGATGATACTCGAGGGTGGTTATCACCTGGAGTCCCTGGCCAGGGGCGCCCATACCGTCATTGAGGTTCTCGCCGGAGGCGACGCGCCGACTCCTGGCGAGGCGGGCGTTGAGGAAGTTGCCGAAGCTGTGGCGTTTCATCTGAGCGCGTTCAGGGACGACTGATTGCGTAACGCTCTCGCGCGCTCCCTTGATCAAGCAAGCCAGAAAACGCAGACGTGACACAGCACCGCCACGCCGGTGAGCTGCCAGCGCAGGTTGCGATAGGCGGGTGCATAGTCGCGGTCGATACCACTACCGATTTCGCTGAGGCGCAGCGCCAGGAACAAAAGCGCCTGAATGGGCGCGACCAGAGTCGGCAGCAGCGCGAACGCGAGAAAACTTGCGACTGGAAAGCTTACCGCGAGGACCGCCATCGATGCCGGGCGCTCGGTCTGATACAGCGCCGGCCAGAGGACGCCTGCCATGAACCCGAGAATCAGCGCGCTATAGACGTGGAACAGCTGCAGAGCTTGAGGAGCGGTGCCGACGATCGGCTGCCATGCGAGCAGCGCAAGCCCGAGAAACGGAATCAAGCCGGCATAGCCGAGCGCGCGAATCACGGTCAGCTGCTGCATGGTGGTCAGAAGAGCACACGTGTGCGGATGGTACCCTCCACCTTGCGGATACCATCGAGCGCGATCTCGCTGTGCTCGACGTCGGTATCGATCACTACGTAGCCGATCTCAGCGTTGGTCTGCAGGTACTGCGCTGCGATGTTCAGTCCGCTGTCCGAGAAAACCTTGTTGATGGCCGAGAGCACGCCCGGAACGTTGCGATGGATGTGCAGCAGCCGGTGCTTGCCCGGGTGCGAAGGCAGGCCCACCTGCGGAAAGTTCACTGAGCCGACGCTGGAGCCATTGTCGCTCCAGAACACCAGCCGTTCGGACACCTCGCGGCCGATGTTCTCCTGGGCTTCTACCGTACTGCCGCCGATGTGTGGAGTGAGCATCACGTTGTCGAAGCTGCACAGCGGGGATGCAAATGTCTCATCGTTGCTGCGTGGCTCTTCGGGAAAGACGTCGATCGCCGCGCCGAGGATCTGCCTCGCTTCCAGGGCGGCTGCAAGCGCATCGATGTCGACAACCTGGCCGCGCGATGCGTTGATCAGGACCGCATTGCGCTTCATGTAGCCAAGCGTAGTGGCATCGATCATGTTGCGGGTGCTGGGCGTGTCCGGCACGTGCAGGGTGACCACGTCTGCCTCCCCGAGCAGGTCGCGCAGGCTGTCCACCTGTTCGGCGTTGCCGAGCTTGAGCTTGCGGGTAACATCGTAGAAGCGCACGCGCATCCCCAAGGACTCCGCAAGCACGCCGAGCTGGGCGCCAATGTTCCCGTAGCCAATGATACCGAGGGTCTTGCCTCGCAATTCGTAGCTCTGCTTTGCCGTCTTCTGCCAAATGCCGCGATGCGCGAGCGCGTTCTTCTCGGGAATACCGCGCAGCAGCAGGATCGCCTCGGCGATGACCAGTTCCGCCACGCTGCGGGTGTTCGAGAAGGGTGCATTGAATACGGGAACACCACGCTTCAGCGCTGCGAGCAGGTCCACCTGGTTGGTGCCGATGCAGAAGCAGCCCACCGCGATCAGCCGCTTCGCCGCGGCGAACACCTCCGCGTCGAGCTGCGTCCGCGATCGGATGCCGAGCAGGTGCACCCCGGCGACGGCTTCGAGCAGGTCCTCCCGGGACAGAGATCCGTTGACCAGCTCCACGTTCCGATAGCCGGCGCGGGCAAAGTTCTCCACGGCAGTATCGCTGATGCCTTCGAGCAGCAGAATCCGGATCTTGTCCTTGGCGAGGGAGGTGCGGGCGACGGTCATGTTCCGATGCAGGTCCAGGAAAAACGGCCGCGCATGATAGCATGGCCCTCCCGCGTCCCCTGCTGCTTAACGTCATGACTTCGAGTTCCGCTCCTGTCCCTTACCCGACCCTGGCTGCGCCCGCCCATTCAGCGCTCGAGGCCCTGTTCGGCGAGCGCCTGCGCACCGATACCGATACCCTCGGGAGCTGGGGACGGGACTGGACCCGCAGTTTCACGGTGGCGCCCTCTGCGGTGGTTTTTCCTGAGTCCACCGAGGAAGTGGTGGAGCTGGTTCAGACGGCCCGGACGCATCGCTTCGCGCTGGTCCCTTCGGGCGGTCGAACGGGTCTGTCCGGTGGCGCCGTCGCGCCGGCGGGAGAGGTGGTGGTCTCCTTCGACCGGATGCACCGTATCCTCGACCTCGATGTGCCCGGTCAGCTGATGCGCTGCGAGGCGGGTGTGATCACCCAGACGATTCAGGAACATGCCTCCGAGCACGGGCTTTACTATCCGGTGGACTTCGCTTCCGCCGGTTCCTCGCAGATCGGCGGTAACGTCGCCACCAATGCCGGCGGCATCAAGGTGATCCGTTACGGCATGACGCGCGACTGGGTCGCGGGTTTGCAGGTGGTCACCGGGCGGGGCGAAGTGCTCGACCTCGGTCGCGGCCTGGTCAAGGACAACACGGGCTATGACCTGCGCCAGCTCTTCATCGGCTCCGAAGGCACTCTCGGCCTCATAACGGAAGTGACGCTGCGCCTCACCCGTGCGCCCGCCGCCCAGCAGGTGCTCGTACTCGGGCTGCCTGCGTTCCCGGTGGTGATGGAAGTGCTCAATGCCTTTCGCAGCCGGCTCGAGGTGTCAGCGTTCGAGTTTTTCGACCACAAGGCCTTGGCGAAGGTGCTCAGCCGCACGGGACTCCCACGGCCTTTTGAGGCCAACCCCGAGAGCGTTCCGTTCTACGCTCTGGTGGAGGTTGAAACCGCAGTTGATGCAGATGCGCCCCTGGGCGTATTCGAACATTGCGTCGAGCAGGGCTGGGTCGTGGACGGCGTGCTCAGCCAGTCGGAGGAGCAGGCGCGCAAGCTCTGGCGTCTGCGCGAGGACATCTCGGAGACCATCAGTCACTGGACGCCCTACAAGAACGACCTCGCCGTGCGCGTCGCCGACGTTCCAGCATTTCTCGCAGAGGTCGATGCCTTCGCTGCGCAGCGCTATCCGGACCTGGAGGTCGTGTGGTTCGGCCACATCGGTGACGGCAACCTGCACCTGAACATTCTGAAGCCGGAAGCCATGCCCCAGCATGAGTTCTATGATCGCTGCCACGCCGCTTCGAAGGCGATCTTCGAAACGGTGCGACGCTATGGCGGCAGCGTGTCGGCAGAACACGGCGTGGGCCTGCTGAAGAAGGACTATCTCGGCTACTCCCGCAGCGACCCGGAAATCGCGTATCTGCGCGCGATCCGCTCGACCTTCGATCCGGACGGCATCCTCAATCCTGGCAAGCTGGTCTGACGCCCGACGGGCATCGTCACTGCGGGACGTACTCGTTCGGCACGGCACCATGGCCTTGGAGAGTTCATGACGGCGCACGTCATTGGAGGTTTGGTGGCACTCGTGGCGGCCGTGATCGCGCTGGCCACCGAGAAGGGCGGAACGCTGCATCGTGGCAGCGGACTCGTTTTCGTGGCGGCCATGGTGATCATGGCGGCGACCGGCGCGGCCTTGGCGGCGTTCGTTCCGGAGCGCCTCTTCGTGGTCGCCGGGGGGCTAACGCTGTATCTCGTTGTCACCGGGCTCCTGACAGTGCGCCCGCCGCCGGCGGACGATCGCACCATACACTGGGTGGCGCTCGGCTTCGGCGCCTTCATCGCGCTTCTCAGTTTCACCTTCGGCGTCGAGGCGCTCACCCTTGGTGACGGTGCGCTGGACGGCTTCCCCGCACCGCTGTACTTCATCTTCGGCGCCGTCGCCGCCGCTGCAGCCATCGGCGACCTCATCACGCTGCGTTCGCCCTCGTCCGCGCCCCGACGGCGCATCGCACGCCATCTCTGGCGCATGTGCTTCGCCCTGTTCATCACCACGGCGTCGCTGTTCCTGGGTCAGGCGCAGGTGTTCCCGGAGGCGATCCGCCATTTCGGCCTGCTCGTTATTCCCGTGATTGCCGTGCTGCTGGTCATGGCGTACTGGCTGCTGCGGGTGCGCACGAGTTGAAGCAGCGGTTCCGAAAGGAGCAGTGCTGCCACAGTGGCGAAATTAAGGCAGGATCCCGACGGTCAGCAACGGATGAAGTGAAGCATGAGTGAGCTGCCGTTCTCTGCCGCCTGCGAACGCAATCGCGAGCCCATTCTGCAAGTGCTGCGGGAGGTTTTCGCGAGCCGGCGTAGCGTGCTCGAAATTGGATCCGGGACTGGCCAGCACGCCGTGTACTTCGCGGCTGCGCTACCCCATCTCGTCTGGCATACGAGCGATAGGGCGGAGCATCATGCCGCTATTCAGGCCTGGATCGACGCCCACGGTCCGGACAACGTGCGTACGCCGATCCTGCTGGACGTATCGGCACAGTCCTGGCCGGACACGCCGCCGGTGGACGCGGCATTCAGCGCCAACACGGCGCACATCATGGGCTGGCCTGAAGTGTGCGACATGTTTGCCGGTCTCGGGACGCGGCTGCCGCCAAGTGCGCCGTTCTGTCTCTATGGTCCTTTCAATAGCAGCGGCCGCTTCAGCAGCGACAGCAATCGTGCCTTCGATGCATCTCTGCGCCGGCGTGACGTGCGCATGGGGCTGCGCGATCTCGATGACCTCGCGGCGCTGGGCGAGCGCACTGGGTTCGACCTCGTCGTCGATCACGCCATGCCAGCGAACAATCGGCTGCTGGTCTGGCAGCGCAGGCCATGAACCGGCTTTCGAATGGGTGAGGCTCAGTATTCCTCGCTTTCCTCTTCTTCCTCGCCCTCATCCTCCCCTTGGCGGCGCCGACGTTCGGCTTCCTGAGCGGTGGAGTCGAGATAGAAGCGCTGATCGCCATAGTAGTCATCGATGGCATGTTCGGACGTCAGCGGGCTCAAGTAGTGTTTGCCGGTCAGGCCTTCCTCGCGCATGGCGAGTCCGACCAGGCAGGCTTTGACGATGTGCGCGCTGTTCAGTGTGGTCCTGTAGGTCGGATCGAGTGCGGGGTGGAGCTCGATCAGATCGAAGCCGATGACGTTCGATTCCGCGCACAGGCGGCGAACGATGGCGATGGATTCGCGCATGGTCAGGCCACCGGCGACGGGCGTTCCGGTAGCTGTCATATAGGCCGGGTCGAGGACGTCGATATCGAAGGAGATGAAGAGTTTGCGGCCATCCTCGCTGGCTTCGGCAACCACCCGGTCGAGCACGGCTTCCCATCCACGACGTTCTATTTCGGCCATGGTGTGATAGCGCATGCCGTTCTCGCGCATCCATTCAAAGGCAGCACGATTGGGGCCGCTGGAACGCAACCCCACCTGGATGTAGTCGGAAATCCGTACGTGACCTTCGTTCAGGAGCCGATAGACCGGCGCGCCGTGGCTGATCAGATGCGGTGACCCCCACCAGGCATCATAGTGCGCATCGAAGTGAATGACGCTCAAACGCTCCTTGCCGTAGACGTCGGCCAGTCCGGCGATATTCGGGTACGACAGGGAATGGTCACCACCGATGATCAAGGGAACCGCACCCGTTTCGGCGATTTCCCGTACCACTTCGCGGACGTGCTGCATGGATCGTTCTGTACTGGCATTGTCGATGGCGACATCGCCGTAGTCGACGATGTTGAGTACGCTTCCAGGATTGACTAGCACGTATTGATCCGGGCTGCCCATGAGGCCACCGAGAACCCGCATCTCCACGGTGCTCTGGGAGCCCGAGTCGCGCCAGGCCGAGCCCATGTTCAAGGGCGCGCCGACGATCACTGCGTCCACCTCACCTGCGATGAGGTCCTCCTGGGTGAGCGCAAGCGGGAAGCCACCGAAGGTGGGTGGCCCGCCGCGACCACCGTAGCGACCAAGCGGTAGCGGTCCCGCCTCACGTTCCGGATCCATGGAGCGCGGGCGAATCATGCGCCAGGCGTTGAACTCCGGTGAGTCCGTGTTGAGGGGAATGTTCGGGGCGTCGCGACCTTCTACGAAGCGGTCGCCTTCGACCACATAGATCATGGCCTGCACCCAGGCCCGGATCGCTTCCGGCGTGCGCTTCTCGAGCTCCTCCACGGTCTTGTCCAGATCGCCGGCGAAGCGACGGGCCTTGCCGCTTTCCAGGAACTCGACTTCCTCCTCCGTAAGCAGTTCGAGCTTCGGTCGCACCGAGTCCGGCAGCTCGATACCGGGTGGCTCCTCCTCGCGCCGCTCTACCGTATCGAACGGATACGGATTGGTCCCGACCACGTGCTCTGGTGTCTCCGGCGGTTCCGAGGCGCTGGCCGCGACGACCATCATGCTGCCCAGCAGAAGTTGCGCGAACCGGGAACAGCGCCGACGGAACTCAAAGGGGGGGAGGGCAGCTTTCATCGGTGGATCTCCGGCGCGAGCAGCCATTTTGGAAAGGGTGAGGTCACCTTCAGTCCTGTTCATGATCGAGCGCCAGTGGATGGACATAGTCTGGTGCCAGTCCTGCGGCCCGTGCTGCCATGCCAACCAGACATGCATTGAGCACGGCATTCGCATTCACGGCCGAGAGCCTCGAGTAGTCGAGCATGGGTGCCATGTCGGTGATCTCGAAGCCGACGATTTCCTTTGCGGCACAGAGATGGCGGATCGCCCGCGTGACGTCCTGCACGCGCAGGCCGTTGGAGGCGATGCGCCCGGCGGCGACCATTTCGGCTGGCTCGATCACGCTGACGTCGATGGAAACAAACAGTTTCTCCGGCCCCCCTGCCGCCTCCGTCAGAACGCGTTCGAGTACGGTGTCGTATCCGAGCCGGCCGATTGCCGCCATGGTGTGGTAGCGCACGCCCTGACTGCGCAGCCACTGAAGGTTGTCTGCGGTGACGTCATTGCCGCGGAGGCCGACCTGGATCAGGTCGCGACCGGTGACTATGTTCTCGTCGAGCAGCAGGAAGATCGCCTGGGTGTCCGAAATGGGGTGCACGGCCGTACGGTGCACGTCCGGGTGGGCGCTGAAGTGCACCAGACCGAAGCTGCCTTTGCCATGATGGCGCGCCACGCCCTTCACACCCGGATACAGCATGGAGGTATCACCACCGACCATCATCGGGACTGCGCCCGTGGCTGCAGTCTCCGCCACCATGTCCGTGACGTGGCCGACCGTGCGCGCGGTGCTCATGTTGTCCACGGCGAAATCGCCGTAATCGACGACCGAGAGCACTTCGAGGGGGTTCAGCAGCGTTTGCACGTCTGCGGTGCCGATCGTGTTCAGTGCTCGCATCACCCGTGGTCCATGACCGGCGTTGCGGCGCCCGCTGCCCATGTCGTTCGGAATGCCGATGATGGCGACGTCCACCTGACCGGCCACCAGATCTTCCGGATAGATAGCAACCATTGCACCGGCGAAGGTCGGGACGCCGGACTCGGGAAAGATGTAGCGGTGGACACTGAAAGGGCCGGGGGTGCGCTCGATTTCCCGCAGCGGCTCCGGCGTCGGGATGGCTCCGCCGTGAAAGCGCTCGGAGTCGAGATTCAGGGGTATCGCGCCCATATCCCGTTCAGCGTCGTACCCCATCTGCGCAGCGACCTCCATGAGGTCAGCTACGAGTGCTCGCATAGATGCTGCGTCGCGCGTGCCGAGTTCGTGCTCGAGCTGCCTTGCGGGCATGAAGTCGAGCGCGGCGCCGCTTTCGACGAACCTGCGCTGCTCGGGCTCCAGCGCCGATAGGGCAGATTCCAGCTCGCCCGGTAGCTGCCAGGCGTTGGCAAGTACACCCGGTCCGAAAACGGCAGTTCCGAAAACGGCAGTTCCGAAAACGGCAGCGAGGACAAAAACCGCGAGCAGGTGCGCGCGAAGTGATGCACCGTCCATCATCGAGTCTCCAGCTCCCCGGGCTTTGTTTGCTGCGCCGCCGTGACGTGCCGTGGTTGCTTGCACGGCAACGTTCACCTGTCCGTCGCAGGGGAAAGATCGCATGCAAGGTCGGCGCCAGTCCGGCGCCAAGCGTGGGTTCGGCCCGTTCACGAGCTCGTGATTCAGCCGCCGGCGGGCCGTGCGCACCAATTCCGAGCGCAGCCTGGAGCGGCGACCCGTTCCGGTGCAGTGGCATTGATGCGTGCCCGTAGACGCAAGAGGGTCTTCGCTCGTGATACCTCCGGACCCGTCAAAGCGCTCTCACCAGCCGTCACCGATGCGCACACCGAGTGTAGGCAGCACACGGCGATGAAGCAGGATCACCAGCACCGTCGCGACGATTGCGGCCGCGAACACCCCGACGGCAGCGCGAATGTCGTGCATCAACTCCGGAGCAATAAGCAGTACCAGTGCAAGAGCGAGCATGACCATACCGCCAATGAGCTTGAGGACACGGCCATGTCGCTCTTCGAACCGGTCGATGCGCATGGTGATCACAGCGATAAGGAAGATCACCAGCTCGATGCCCAGATAGATGGAGAGGTAGAGCGCGAGCAGCACAGCGAAGGCCGGCCACTCGATTTCCCGGCTGCTGACCAGCGCGCTCCAGAGCACCGGAAAGCCTGCGGTGCAGGGCAGTTCGATCAATGAGATCCCGGCAGCCATCACGGCCGTCGCGCCGATCAGGGCCGGGGTAGACCGGCCTTCTCTGATCAGTTCGCGAATGCGGCGGTAGATTCCCGGTTTGTGTTTGTCATCGATGGTGAACGACAGTCCGCGTTGGAAATAGAAGTAATCCTTGATGTTGACCACAGCAAACATGAGAGCGAGCAGGGCGACGAGTGCATAGACCCAGCCGATCCCGCTGAGCAGATCGAGTACGCCAAAAACGCCCGTGATGAATAATCCATAAAGCGCTGCCGTGACCGTGAGGAATGTCAGTCCGACGATCAGAATGCGTCGCCGCGATCCGGAGTGAAGGACCAGCGCCAGCAGGATGGTCAGCACCCAGATGGAGCAGGGATTGAAGCCGTCCACGAACGCGATTAGGGCCGTGGCAAGGGCCAGCGGTTGCAGCATGAGGTCGATGCGGCCGAGAAGCGGAATGTCCAGAGCCAGATCTTCGGCCGCAGGTGCAACCGGAATCTGTGGTCTGCCGAAATCCCAGGAATCCGGGCAGTTGCCCCGCGCGAGACAGGCCTCAACATGGCCGACGATCCGGCTGCGGATCAGCTGGCTGTCGCCGACCCAGGATCTGCCGCCCACGAACACGGTGGGAACGGAGCCGGCGCTGATTCCGTGTGCGGCTGCAATCTCTCGAAACAAGGCTCTGTTTCGCGCCGAGTGCCGAAGTTCGAAGAACTCGACGGACAGCTCCTCGTTTTGATCAGCGAGGTCTTCGAGGAAAGGCTTCTGCGCTTCGCAGTGTGGACAGCTTTCGGAAACGAACACGAGCATATGGAGCTGCCCGTGCGCAGTAGCCGCTGCAAGGGACAAAATACTGGCCGCGATCAAGACCAGGAAATTGCGCACCAGCAAATTCATGTCACGACCCTGTCAGGATGCGTCGAGGCTCGACATGCTCGGTCAACTGCGATTCCTGAGCCGACGCTCGACGCCGGCCGCGCCTGCGATCAGCAGCACGTCTGCCGGCCGCAACGCGAACAGACCGTTGCAGACCACCCCGACGAGGTCGTTCAGGCGGCGTTCGCAGGCGGGTGGGTCTCGCAGGTCCAGACCTTTCGTATCGACGATGAGGTTGCCGTTGTCAGTCACGAAACCGGCCCGCACCTGCGGCTGGCCGCCGAAATCGCGCAGACCACTCATCACCAGCTCCCTTGCCATGGGAATGACTTCGAGCGGAAGCGGGAAGGCGCCCAGCACGTCGACGCACTTGCTGTCGTCGACGATGCAGACGAAGTTTTCTGATGCGGCTGCGACGATCTTCTCCCGGGTCAGCGCGCCGCCACCGCCCTTGATCAAGTTGAGCCCGACGTCGACTTCGTCGGCGCCATCCACGTAGACCGCCAATGAGCCTGCTTCGTTGAGGTCGAGGACGCGGATGCCGTGGCCCTCGAGGCGAGCTGCGGTGGCGTTCGAGCTGGCGACGGCCGCGTCGAAGCGTCCCTTGTGGTCGGCAAGCAGGTCGATGAAACAGTTGGCGGTGGATCCCGTGCCGACGCCGATCACCGCACCGCGGACGAGCTGCTCGCGAATCTGCTCGACGGCTGCGGCGGCCACCGCCTGTTTTTTCGATGCCTGGTCCATCGCCTGTCCCTCGATCTGCGGTGAGTGATGGTAACAGGTGGGGTTCTCGCTGGCGTGGTGCGGGCGCACTCCGTACCATCGCGACGCGCCGCTGCGGGGCGTCGACGGCAGCCGCGCGCCCATGTATGCAAGGAGCCGAGTCATGCTCGAGCGTTACGTCAAGCGGATCCTGGAAGCCCGGGTCTACGACGTGGCCGTGGAGACGCCGCTGGACGTGGCGCCACAGCTGTCTGAGCGTCTGGACAATCATGTCCTTATCAAGCGCGAGGACCTTCAGCCCATTCATTCCTTCAAGCTTCGCGGTGCCTACAACAAAATCGCGCGTCTGGACCCGGAGCAGCTTGCGCGAGGTGTGATCGCGGCTTCCGCAGGCAACCATGCCCAGGGCGTGGCGCTGGCTGCCGCGCGTCTCGACATCAAGGCCCATATCGTCATGGGCCGCAACACGCCGGCCATCAAGGTGAATGCGGTGCGGGCCCTCGGTGGGCACGTGATTCTGCACGGGGATACCTACGACGACGCCGCGCAGCACGCGCTGCAGCTGATCGAGAAGCACGGCTACACGCAGATACCGCCCTATGACGACATCGACACCATCGCCGGTCAGGGTACGGTCGGAATGGAACTGCTGCGCCAGCAGCCAGGACCGCTCGACGCCATATTCGTCCCGGTTGGCGGGGGTGGCCTCATCGCCGGGATCGCTGCCTACGTGAAGTACCTCCGGCCGGAGATTCAAGTGATTGGCGTCGAGCCGGACGGTTCTCATTGTCTCGCTGCGGCCAAGGCCGCCGGGCGCAGGGTGCGTCTGCCCTACGAAAAACTCGACCTGTTCGCCGACGGTGTCTCCGTGGCTCAGGTCGGTCGTGAACCGTTCCGGATCGCGCGCAAGCACGTCGATGAGGTCGTCGTGGTCAGCACCGATGCGATTTGTGCGGCCATCAAGGATCTCTACGAGGACACCCGCTCCCTCGCAGAGCCGGCGGGGGCGCTGGCGGTGGCAGGCATGAAGGCCTGGGTCGAGGCGCAGGGCGTACATGGCAAGACGCTGATCGCGATCCACAGCGGTTCGAATCTCAATTTCGATCGTATGCGTCATATCTCCGAGCGCGCCGATCTCGGCGAGAAGCGCGAGGCGATCCTGGCGGTGACCATTCCGGAGCAGCCCGGCAGTTTCCGCCGGTTCTGCAAGGTGATCGGCAAACGCAGCGTTACCGAGTTCAACTACCGGTACGCCGATCCAGACCGGGCGCATGTGTTCCTGGGGCTTGCGCTGACGCCCCAGCGGGACCGCGAGAGTTTTGTCAGTCGCTTGGGCGGCGAGGGCTACCCCGTGGTGGACATGACCGACAACGAGATGGCGAAGCTGCACGTCCGCCATCTGGTAGGCGGCCGGGCACCGGGCGATCATCCAGAACTGATTTTCCGCTTCGAGTTCCCGGAGCGGCCCGGTGCTCTGATGAATTTCCTCACCGTGCTCGGTGAACGCTGGAACATCTCACTGTTCCACTATCGCAATCACGGAGCTGCCTGGGGGCGGGTACTGGTGGGCTTTCATGCGGCAAAATCGGATCGCCCCGCGCTGGTGAAGTCGCTGGCGGCGACGGGCTATCGCTTCTGGGAAGAGACGGACAATCCTGCCTACGCCCAATTCCTGGTCTGAGCGCGCGCCCGACCCAGACTCAGTCGACGGCTGCGGCGGAATCGCCGAAGCGGGCGAATTCTTCCTCGAACATCAGTTTTGTGCTGTCCTCGAGGCGATCGACGTAGAGCCGTCCGTCGAGATGATCGAATTCGTGCTGGAACACCGTGGCGAGAAAGCCTGCATGCTCCGCCTTGTGTTCGATGCCCTCAAGATCCCGCCAGCGCACCCGGATCGCCCGCGGCCGCTTCACGAAGCCGCGCAGCCCCGGCACCGACAGGCAGCCCTCCCAGAAGCCCTGCTCGGCTGCGTCGATCACCTCGATCTCAGGATTGACGTAGACGGTGAGCGGGACCGCCTCGATCTCCCCATAGCGGCTCGGGCCACCGGGGATACGGATAATGGCAAGGCGTAGCGACACGCCGATCTGTGGCGCCGCGAGACCGATTCCTCCGGCATCTGCCAGTGTCTCGACCATGTCGTCAACCAGAACGCGGAGCTTGGGGGCCGCGATCTCGTCCTCTGTTAGCTCACGTGCCGGTTGTCGCAAGAGCGGATGCCCCATGCGTAGGATTTCACGGATGGCCATCAGTTGGTTCCTCGCAAGCTCTCGGCCGGTTCGATGAAGCGGCGGTCGGTGGCGATGCCGTCGAGCGGCACGTCGTGGGGGGCTGCCGACAGGGCTTCGACCTGCTGCAGGTCGTGGGCGAGACCGATCAGCCGCGGTCGATGGGCCCGCGGACGGCGCTGATCGAAGCTGCGGTCGTAGAAGCCACCGCCCATGCCCAGACGCTGGCCGTCGCGATCAAAACCGACCAGGGGCATGAGCACCAGATCGAGGGTCCAACCGGGCACGCTACGCACGCCCACCGGCTCCGGGATGCCGAAGCGATTGGTCGCAAAGCGCGTGTCCGGGTGCCACGGTGCGAAGCGCAATCGTTGACTGCCGCGCGTGATGGGGTCGATCACCGGCAGGCAGACCATGACGCGGCGCGCATAGAGCCAGTCCGCGACCGGGCCAGGATCGATCTCGCCGTCCTGCGGCAGATAAACGGCGATGCGCCGTGCCCGGCGCACTTCAGGCCGACGCTGGAGGACGGTGAGCAGGTCCATGGCGGCTTCGGCC
Organism: Pseudomonadales bacterium; assembly: GCA_007131295.1. Taxonomy (GTDB): domain Bacteria; phylum Pseudomonadota; class Gammaproteobacteria; order Pseudomonadales; family Azotimanducaceae; genus SLTB01. The sequence continues at coordinate 24,485 of SLQW01000009.1, forward strand.
TGTTGGCGGTGGGTCAGAGCGCGTCTGCGTGCGCGCAGTTCGTGACGCAGACGCCGACGTTCGGATCCATTAGTGGCGCGGGAGGGCGCTGGTGCCGAAGTCACGTCCGCCTCCAGGTGATGGCCGGATTCGGGTTCACGCAGGCGCACACGCTGGCTGATGAATTCGGCACCGGGGTAATAGCTCGCTCCCCGGGAGTGCCGCTGTCGATATGGTCCTTGAACCCGAAAGTCCAAGGTGGGAGTTCAGGCGACCCCTCAGGCTTTCCGACGCGCGGACATGCACACCGGGGTCTGCACTTCACTCCCTGGTACAACATAAGGCTCGAGGACGTGCACCGACTGGCGAACATCCCAGGGAACGAGACGGAAGCATAGCGCAGATCCCGGTTGCCGGTCAGCCGGTGCGCAATTGCCGAACTTCGCCGAGGACACGGTCGATGCGTTCGTTCAGGCGGGCGATGGACTTCTTCGCCTCACCCTGATTTTGATCGAGCGATAGGAGCTCGTGCGCGATGTTGAGAGCTGCCATGACGGCGATGCGTTCCGTGCCGACGATCTTGCCCGTGCTGCGGATCTCGCGCATCTGCTCATCGAGGTGGCGTGCGGAGCGTTCGAGCGCTTCGCGTTCGTGGGCAGGACAGCTCACCTGGTAGTCACGGCCCAGGATGTTCACTGTGACCGTGACATTCGCTTGCGCCTCGCTCATCCATCCTGCTCCAGCGACTTCAAGCGACTGATCATCGCTTCGACCTTGCTCTTGGCAAGTTCATTCTTCTCGATGAGCTGCGCTCGCTCGCTTGCCCAATCCGAATGCCGGCCCATCAGCGCCTGATTCTCATGCGCAAGTTGCTCGCACAGGCGCAGCAGCTCTTCGATGCGCCGTTCGAGCGTATGCAGGTCATGCTCACTCATGGCCGTGACCCTGGGCGGGACGGTAGGATGTCGACCGCGCCACTATAGGTTTGGCCCTGAGGGCGGTCAACGCGCGCGCGCACGCCTTTCCGACGCAGTGGACCCCGGTCGAGACGAGCGGCGGGAAGCGGTTATGATCTTCCTCCATTCGCCGCCGAGTTCCTCATGAACACACGCATCTCCGCCGCCGCACTCGATTGGAACGAGGCTGGCGAACGGCTCGCCGACATTTCCACCTGGATCCGTCCTGCGGAGCTGCACGGTCTGCTCTGCGGGAGCGCTTGTGCCGGCGGTGACCTGGACGACCGTGCCTGGCTGCAGCGTCTCCGTGAGCATGCGGGGACGGAACTGGCCGCGGACGCAGGTGCTCAAGATCTGATCTGGTTTCGCAATCGGGCGTTGGTGAACCTCGGCGACGCCGAGCTGCGCTTCGATCTCCTGCTGCCGGAACCCGATGCCGCATTGCCGGAACGACTCGACGCGCTGGCCGCATGGTGTTCGGGTTTTCTCTCCGGATTCGGTCTCGCCGGCGGGCGCGCCGAGGCGCTCGATGCCGACGGGGCATCCGGCCTGGTGGATCTTGCCGCGATCGCTGATCTGGATGCGCATTCCACCGAGCCCGACGCGGAAGAGAGTTACGCCGAACTGGTGGAGTATGTCCGTGTTGCGGTGCTGCTGATGCTGCAGCAGCGCGTGGCAAACGAGCAAAGGGGGCCAGCGTGAGCTTGGGTGGTGGCGGCAAGAGCGGCAAGCGGTCAACGAAGAAAGCTGCGGCGCCTCGCAAGGACAATGTGAACGCTGTATCGAATCTGCTTCAACCCACTGGCATCACGGTGGCTGAGTACGGTCGCCGGCGGCGGCGCCTGATGGACGGTCTGGATAACGACGCGGTGGCGTTGGTCCCCGGTGCACAAATCCGCTTGCGCAATGGCGATACGGCATACCCGTTCCGGCAGGATTCGAACTTCATCTATCTGACGGGCTTCAGCGAACCTCAGGCCCTGCTCGTGCTGCTGCCGGAACGCAGTCAGGGCGAGAGCATCCTGTTCTGTCGCGAACGGGAGCCCCGCGCGGAACGCTACGACGGTGAGCGGCTCGGCCCGGAACGGGCAGCCTCGGCGCTGAATCTCGACGACGCGTTTCCCTGGGAAGACATGGACGAAATCCTGCCTGGCCTGATCGAGGGCCGCCGCAGGATTTACTTTCCGCTCGGCAGTGACGCGGATTTCGATCGCCGGGTGCTGGGCTGGGTCCACAGCCTGCGTACCCGGATCGGCGCTGATGCTCTGCCTCAGTGCGAGTTCGTCGACATCGGCCATCTGCTGCACGATCTGCGCCTGGTGAAGAGTCCGGCGGAGTTGCGGCTCATGCGGCAGGCGGCGTCCATTTCCGCAGCCGCTCATTGCCAAGCTATGCAAGCTTGTCGGCCCGGTCTCACCGAGGCCGACCTCGAGGCGGAGCTGCTTTACAGCTTCCGCCGTGGTGGAGCCCGCGAGGCAGCCTACGAAAGCATCGTCGCGGCAGGCGAGAATGCCTGCACGCTGCACTATGTCCGCAACAGCGATCCGCTGCGGACCGGTGATCTGGTGCTGATCGATGCCGGTTGCGAGTACCTGGGTTACGCCGCCGACATTACCCGCACGTTCCCTGCTTCCGGCAAGTTCACCGACTTGCAGCGGGACCTCTACGAGTTGGTGCTCGCGGCGCAGCATGCAGCCATCGACTCGGCCCGCCCTGGCCGCCACTTCAATGCTCCGCACGAGGCGGCGGCGCGCATACTCACCGAGGGCCTGAAGGATCTCAAGCTGCTCGAGGGTGACCTTGATGAGCTGGTCGCAACGGAGGCCGCGCGCCGCTTCTGCATGCACAAGACTTCGCATTGGCTTGGCCTCGATGTCCACGACGTGGGTGACTATCGGGTTGGTGAGGCCTGGCGCGAACTGGAGCCCGGCATGGTGCTGACAGTGGAACCCGGCCTGTATTTCCCGCCCGAACTGGCCGATGTTCCCGATGCCTTCAAGGGCATCGGCATTCGGATCGAGGACGACGTCGTCGTCACCCGGGGCGAGCCGGAAGTGCTCACGGGGGGCGTGCCGAAGTCGGTGCATGCCATCGAGGCCCTCATGGCCGAAGCACGGTGAGCGAACGCAGCGCCATCGTTGTCGTGGGTGCGGGCGTCGTCGGCGCCGTGACCGCGCTCCTGCTGCAGCGCTCGGGTGCGGAAGTCCTGGTTCTCGAGCGGCAGCCACCTGCGGGCGAAGCGGCCACCGCCGGCAGGCTCGGAGAGGATCTGCGTACCTGGGCGCTCTCTCCTGGTTCGCTCGCTGTGCTCGACGAGCTCGGAGCCTGGGACGCGGTCTGTCGCGAACAGTCCTGCGCCTACGGTGCCATGGAAGTCTGGGATGGCGACGGCACCGGGCGGATTCGCTTTACGGCGGAGGAAGCGGGTGAGCTGGAGCTTGGGCGCATCGTCCCGAACCACGTGCTGGTGACGCAACTTTGGGCTGCACTGGATCGGGAGGGCGTGCGTTGTCTATCCGGGCGTAGCGTCGTCGCGCTCGATCGGGTGGCCGACCGCTCGGAACTCGTACTCGATGACGACAGCCGAGTGTCTGCGATTCTGGTCGTCGCCGCCGACGGCGGCGACTCCAGGGTGCGGGCGCTGGCGGGCATCGAGGTGGACGAGGAAGATACCGGGCAGCGTGCGGTCGCGACGCTGGCTGCCCTTCGCGAGCCGCACGATGGCACTGCCTGGCAGCGGTTTCTCGATACCGGGCCACTTGCCTTCCTGCCTCTTCCGGACCTGGGCGGTATGCATCGGGTCTCGGTGGTCTGGTCGCTGGACGCTGTGCAGGCGAAGCATGTCGAGGCCCTGGACGACGCTGCATTTTCGGACGCGCTCGAGCGGGCAATGGAGTGCCGTTTCGGTGGCGTCGAGGCAGTGGACCGGCGCCTCGCCTTTCCTCTGCGTCAGCGCCATGCACGCCGCTATCGAGCCTCTGGTGTCGTGCTGGTGGGCGATGCTGCGCATGTGCTGCATCCGCTTGCGGGGCAGGGCGTGAACCTCGGTATCCGTGACGCCATCGTGTTGCGCGACGAACTTCGGCCGCATCTCCGAGGCGCAGGTTGCACGCTGCTGGGCGATCCCGATCTGTTGCATCACTACGAGCGCATCCGACGCGGAGAAAATGCGATCATGTTGCGGACTATGTCAGGCCTTAAGCAGCTGTTCGGCGCGGACGACCTGGGCTTGCGCTGGTTGCGCAACCAGGGTCTGCGTTGGGTAGACGGCTTGCCGCTAGTGAAGCGCGAGTTCCTGCGTCAGGCGCTGGGCCGATGACGGGCCAACGCGGGTGCCAACGCGGGTGCCAACGCGGGTGCCAACGCGGGTGAAGTCAGATCGGGAAGCCAATTCATGAGCGAACGCACGCCTCTCTATGCCGAGCACCTTGCGGACGGTGCCAGGATGGTGGACTTCCACGGCTGGGATATGCCTTTGCACTATGGCTCCCAAGTGGAGGAGCACCACGCGGTGCGGCGAGCGGGCGGGCTGTTCGACGTTTCGCACATGACCGTGGTGGACGTGGAGGGCGACGGTGCCACGGCTTGGCTGCGGTGGCTGCTGGCGAACGACGTGGCGCGGCTGAAAGCGCCCGGGCGGGCGCTGTACACGACTATGCTCAACGCCGAGGGCGGCATTCTCGATGACTTGATCGTGTACCGCCGTGACGGGGGCTGGCGACTCGTGGTCAACTCCGCGACCCGCAAGGACGATCTCGCCTGGATGGAAACGCAGCGGCGCAAGGATGTCATGATCCGCGAACGCCCGGAGTTGGCGATGATCGCGGTGCAGGGACCGGACGTCATGAAGCTGGCCGCTGCTTGGCTCGGCGCTGCCGCCCCGGTGGTGCAGGCGCTGAAGCCGTTCGGGTTCGTCGAGGACGGCGACCGTTTCGTGGCTCGAACGGGCTACACCGGTGAGGATGGCTTCGAGGTCATCCTCCCAGGCCCGACGGCAGCTTCGGCCTGGCGCACGCTGCGGGAGGCCGGTATTGCAGCTGCGGGACTCGGCGCGCGCGACACGCTGCGCCTCGAGGCTGGATTGAATCTTTATGGCCAGGACATGGACCCCTCGGTTACGCCGTTGGAGTCGAATCTGGGTTGGACCTTGGCCTGGAAGCCGCAGGAACGCGACTTCATCGGCCGGGCGGCGCTGGAGCGCCAGCGCGAAGAAGGGGTGCCGCGCCGTCTGATCGGACTCACGCTCGAAACGCGAGGGGTCCTGCGCCGAGGTCACCAGGTTATGTACGATGGTAGGGCCATAGGTGAACTGACCAGTGGCGCGTTCTCGCCCACGCTCGGAGTGGGAATCGGTCTTGCGCGAATCGACGCAGGCGTCGAGGCCATCGCCGAGGCAGACGTCCTGACCGTGGACGTTCGCGGCAAGGCGCTGCCGGTGAAGGGGATGAAACCGCCCTTCGTCAGCCGCAAGGCATAGCCACCCCATTCCGGCGCGCCGAGCGCGCCACGGCAAGGAGAAGCGAGGCCCATGAGCAGCAACATCCCGGCGGAACTGCGCTATGCGTCCACTCACGAATGGGCGCGGCTCGAAGAGGACGGTACCGTGACCGTAGGCATCACGGACCACGCCCAGGATGCGCTCGGTGACGTGGTGTTCGTGGAGCTGCCCGAACTGGACATAGAAGTGCAGGCGGGAACAGAGGCCGGCGTGGTCGAGTCGGTGAAGGCGGCCTCGGATATCTATGCGCCGGTAAGCGGAACCATCATCGCCGTGAACAACGCGCTCGAAGATGCGCCGGAGGTGGTCAACGCCGAGCCATACGGTGATGGTTGGTTCTTCCGTCTGCGGCCTACCGACACGGCAGAGCTCGAGGAGCTGCTGGACGCTGAGGCTTATGCCGAGGTCGCGGAAAGCGAAGCCCACTGAACCGAATCGTAGGATTTTCACGGGTCCAATCGGGTCGCGCTCTGCCGCGACCCCGGTGGAGGCGCTGCCCGCAGCCGGCGTAAGGAAAGTGAACGATGCCCTTCATTCCGCATACCGAGCACGACACGGCGACCATGCTCGAGGCCATCGGCGTTGCGCGTATCGAAGACCTCTTCGATGAGATCCCCCAGTCTTTGCGCGCCGGTGAGCTCGGCGCCGTACCTGAAGGCGTCAGTGAGATGGCCATGCTTGCCGACCTCGGCGCGCGCGCTGCTCTCGATGCCGATGTGACCTGCTTCGCCGGTGCCGGCGCCTACGATCATCACATTCCCGCCGCCATCTGGGACGTTGTGGGCCGCGGCGAGTTCATGACCGCTTACACGCCGTATCAGGCGGAAGCGAGTCAGGGCACGCTGCAGCTCATCTACGAATACCAGACCATGCTCGCCGGCCTGACCGCCATGGACGTGTCGAATGCGTCGGTCTACGACGGCGGATCCGGTCTCGCTGAGGCCTGCCTGATGGCGATCCGCGCCAACCGCAAGTCGAAGTCGCGCCGGATCCTGGTCGCAGACTCTCTGCATCCGCGCTATCGGCAGGCGACGGAGGCCATCGTCCGCAATCAGGACATGGCGCTGGTCGGTCTCGCCGCCGACGCGGATGGCACCGTTGCTCCCGAGGCGCTCGCACCTTATGCGGACGAGGACTACGCCGCAGTCGTGGTCCAGCACCCGAACTTCTTCGGGCGCCTGGAGGATGTTCACGCTCTCACCGATGCCGCCCATGCGGCCGGGATGCTCGTGATCGCGGTGGTCAATCCCACCTCGCTGGCGCTGCTCGAGCCGCCGGGACGCTGGGGCAGGGAGGGCGCGGACATCGTGGTCGGCGACGGCCAACCGCTCGGCGTCCCGATGGCTTCCGGAGGCCCTTACTTCGGTTTCATCTGCTGCCGCAAGGAGCACGTCCGGCAGATGCCAGGCCGGATCGTCGGCCGCACCGTGGATCTCGACGGCCGCATTGGCTACACGCTGACGCTGCAGGCTCGCGAGCAGCACATCCGCCGCGGCAAGGCGACGTCGAACATCTGCACGAACCAGGGCCTCCTGGTGACCGCGGGGACACTGTACATGGCGCTGATGGGTCCGGAAGGTTTGCGCCGCGTCGCCGGTCACTGCCACGCCCGCACCCGCGCTCTGGTCGAGCGGCTGACCGCCATCGAAGGTGTCGAGCGGGTCCATGCGGGACCGTTCTTCCACGAAGCGGTGCTGCGGCTCCCGCGTCCGGCAGGTGCGATAGTCGAGGCACTCGCCTCGAAGCGCATCCTGGCGGGCGTCGCTCTGTCGGCCTTCTGGCCTGAACGTGGCGACGAATTGCTCGTGTGCGCCACGGAGAAGCGCACCGATGCGGAGATCGATGAATTTGCACGGGCACTGTCCACGACGCTCGAGGAGGTGCCGGCATGACTCGCGCCGAACGCCAAGGCCGCACCCTGTTTGATCTGTCAGCGCCAGGCCGCAGCGCGCTGGCCCAGATGCTGCCGGAGCCACCGGTGGCGGACGACCTGCCCGAGGCGCTACGGCGTTCCGAGCCCGCGGCCCTGCCAGAGGTGTCGGAGCTGCAGGTAGTCCGGCACTACACGAATCTTTCGCGGCAGAACTTCTCCATCGATACCGGCTTCTATCCGCTCGGGTCCTGCACCATGAAGTACAACCCGCGCGGTGCCCACAAGGCGGCGAACCAGCCGGGCTTCCTTGGCCGTCATCCGCTGGCGCCGGCGGTGCTGTCCCAGGGCATCCTCAGCGTCTTCTATCAACTGCAGGAGATTCTGCGCTCGGTTACTGGCATGCGCGGCGTTTCGCTCACGCCCATGGCAGGAGCGCAGGGCGAGTTCGCCGGCGTGGCCATGATTCGGGCCTACCACGAGGCCCGCGGTGATAATGAACGGCAGGAGATCATCGTTCCGGTGGCGGCGCACGGGACCAATCCAGCCACCGCAGTGATGTGCGGCTACAAGGTCCGCGAAGTTGCGGTCGACGATGACGGCGACGTCGACATCGATAGTCTGAACGAGGCGCTCGGTCCTCAGACCGCAGGACTGATGATGACCAATCCGTCCACCTGTGGCGTGTTCGAACGGCGGATCAAGGAGATCGCCGACGCGGTGCACGAGGCCGGCGGGCTGCTCTACTACGACGGCGCGAATCTGAACGCCATCCTGGGGAAGGTGCGCCCGGGTGACATGGGCTTCGATGTCCTGCACATGAATCTGCACAAGACCTTCGCCACACCGCACGGCGGCGGTGGTCCCGGCGCAGGACCGGTAGGGGTCGGCGAGCGGCTGCTGCCCCACCTGCCTACGCCCGTGGTAGTACGCGAGGAGCGTAACGGTGAACCCTGGTATCGCTGGGTCGACGACGACGAGATGCCCGGCAGCATTGGACACTTGTCTGCTTTCATGGGCAACGCCGGCATCCTCGTTCGGGCGCTGGCGTACGCACTCATGCTCGGGCGCGACGGCATGCACCGGGTAGGCGAGTACGCCACGCTGAATGCGAACTATCTGGCCCGACGTCTGGCCGCGGAAGGCTTCGAACTGGCGTATCCGAAGCGGCGCGCCACCCACGAGTTCATCCTCACCTTCGCGCGTATGGCAAAGGAGCGTGACGTCAACGCCATGGACCTGGCCAAGCGCCTGCTCGACTACGGCCCGCACGCGCCGACCACCTACTTTCCTTTGCTGGTACCGGAGTGCTGGCTCGTGGAGCCCACCGAGACCGAATCGAAAGAGGAACTCGACGCTTTCGTCGAGGCGATGGTGGCGATCCGCAAGGAGGTAGAGCAGACGCCCGAGCTTGTGCGTACTGCGCCGTTGACGACGCCGGTGAAGCGCCTTGACGACGTGCGTGCCGCGCGCCAGCTCGATCTCGTCTGGAAGCCTGCCGTCTGAGCGGCCTGGCTCGCCGGCGGCTCTGATCGGGCAGCTTCAGTCTGCTTCGGTCTGCTCGCTGATCCAGCTGCGCATCTTTCGCTCCAGGGCGGACAGCGGCATCGCGCCTTCGTCGAGGATGCGGTCGTGGAAGGCGCGCAGGTCGAAGTCGTCGCCGAGCGCCTCCTCGGCTTCGCGCCTGAGGGCCCGGATCAGCAGTTCGCCGCTCTTGTACGCCAGCGCCTGACCGGGCCAGGCTATGTAGCGGGACACCTCTGTGCGTACATTGTGAGGCGCAAGAGCCGAGTTTTCCCGCAGGCAGGCCTCGGCTTCCTCCCGGCTCCAGCCGTACCAGTGCAGGCCCGTGTCCACCACCAGTCTGCAAGCGCGCCACATCTCGTAGGTCAGACGACCGAAGTCCTCGTAGGGCGTGCGGTAGATGCCCATCTCCTGACCTAGATACTCGGTGTAGAGCGCCCAGCCTTCGACAAATGCGGTGATGCCCGCACGGCGCCTGAATTCGGGCACGTTTTCAAGTTCCTGCGCAATGGCGATCTGGTGATGATGACCCGGCACCGCCTCATGCACCGTCAACGCCGGTAGTTCGTACAGCGGCCGCTGATCGAGCGCGTAGGTGTTCACCATGTAGCCGCCAGCCTCTCCGGCCTCCAGGCTTCCAGACCAGTAGCGCGCGGTGGTGTAGTTCGGTGCCATGGAATCCGGTACCGGCCTGACGCCGTAGGGCAGGCGCGGCAGGTGTCGGAAGAAGGCTGGCATGGCGTCGTCGGCCAGCTTGGCGATGCGCGACGCGTGCATGAGCAGTTCTTCGGGGGTTTCAGCGTAGAACTTCGGGTCCGTGCGCAGGTAGTCGAGAAACTCGGCGAAGCTGCCGTCGAAGCCGCTGGCCTCGATCACCGCATCCATCTCGCGGCGGATGCGCTCGACTTCGTTCAGGCCGCGCTCGTGGATGTCCTCCGGGGTGATGTCGAGGGTGGTGTGGTCGTACACCAGGGCGCGATAGTAGTCCCGGCCGTCGGGGACTTCGGAGATGCCCAGGCTCTGCCGCGGTGCCGCGAGATACTCATTCCTCAGATAGCGCTCGAGTTCGCGATACGCGGGCAATACCTTTTCGGCCAGCGCCTCGCGCGCGGCGTGCTCGAGGCGGGTACGCTCTTCGTCAGGGATGCTCGCAGGCAGCCGCGTCAGGGGAGCGAAGAGGTCGCTGTCTGCCGGTGAGCTGTCGGCAATGCTGGCGATCTGCTCGATCACCTTGCGCACGATGGGTTCGGGCTGGACGAAGTCCGTCGCCGCGCCTCGCTCGAGCCAGGCGCGGTGGCCGGCCAGAAACTCTGGAATGCCTTCGAGCCTCGAAATCCACGCCTCTGCTTCTGCAACGTTGCGCGGGCGGGTCGATGCTGCGATACGAATCGGCGTCGAAAAGAAACCGCTGTCGTTGGTGAACGGTATACGCTGACTTTCGAAACGGCCGTGCATCAGGCGGGAATCGAGCAGGTAGTCGAGTACACCGTGGCTGACCTGCCGACCCGGGTCGAGCGTGTCCGCCGCAATCGCGTCGAGGCGAGCGCGGAAAGCGCGCACGGCCTCCAGGCGTTCGGCGACCGCATCCGGACGCCCGTCGGGCCAGCGTCCGAGTGCCGCGAGATCACCTTCGCGGCCGGCAGTGATCGGATCATGCTCGCGCTCGTGGGCGTCGAAGTCCTCGAGCAGGGCGTCGAAAGCGGCCTCGTCAGCTAGCGCGGGCAGAAGCACGGCCGCCAGCAGAGACGCGGTGACAATGGAACGCAGCATGACGATCGCTCCCCTCGGTGCAGTCGACCCGAGTCTACCCCTTCCCGCGCGGGGACAGGCGGCCATGACCGGGTGCTGTGCCGGGCGGAGCGTCCGTGAGGAGAAGGCGTGGAACTGGTCTGGCTGATCTACCTGCTCGCAGGCCTGCTGATCGCCATTGGGCTGGTGGGAACCGTGCTCCCCATCATCCCTGGTGTCCCACTCATGTTCCTCGGCATGTGGCTCGTGGCCTGGATCGAGGATTTCGCGCGCGTGGGTGCGGTCACGCTCTGGTTTCTGGCCCTGCTCGCCTTGCTGTCCGTAGCGGTGGATCTGCTCGCCAGTGCCCTCGGGGCGCAGCGCGTCGGCGCCAGCCGCGGCGGCCTCCTCGGCGCCATGATCGGTACGGTCCTTGGCTTGTTCTTCGGGCTACCGGGTATTCTGTTCGGGCCATTGATCGGCGCTGTGATCGGGGAGCTCGCCTACCGCGGCGGCCTGCACGGCGCGGCCCGGGTGGGTGTCGCGACCTGGGCTGGCATCGTCGTCGGAGCCGTGTTCAAGGTGGCCATTGCCTTCATCATGCTCGGTACCTTCCTGTTCGCCCTCGTGTTCTGAGCCACTCAATCCATGAGTCGCTGTTTCAGGAACACGTGCAGCAAGGCGTCCCTGTGCGCCCGCTCCTCCAGGTTGGCTGCGCCCGCGTGCCCGCCTTCGATGTTCTCGTAGTAGAGGTAAGGATGACCGAGTTCCTCGAGCAGATGCGCGAACTTGCGCGCGTGGCCCGGATGCACGCGGTCGTCCTTGGTGGAGGTGTAGAGCATGATCTCCGGATAGCTGCCGCTGCGTCTCAAGTTGTGATACGGGGAGATCGAACGCAGGAACGCGCCCTCCTCGGCGTCATCTGGATGGCCGTACTCACCAACCCAGCTCGCGCCGGCAAGGAGCAGGTGGTAGCGCAGCATGTCCAGCAGCGGCACGCCGCTGATCACGGCGCCGAAGAGATCGGGGCGCTGCGTGTACATGACCCCGGTGAGCAGCCCGCCGTTGGAGCGGCCATCGACGGCGAGCCGCTGCGGTGAGGTGACCCCGGTCTCGATCAGGTCTTCAGCCACACTGATGAGGTCGTCGTAAATGCGCTGCCGGTTCGTCTTCAGCCCGGCCTGGTGCCACGCCGGTCCGAACTCCCCGCCGCCGCGCAGGTTCGCCAAGGCGTAGGCGCCGCCCTGTTCCAGCCAGAGGCGCCCGCTAAGGCCAGAGTAGGACGGCCTCATGCTGACCTGGAAGCCGCCGTAGGCGTAAAGCTGCACCGGCGTACTACCGTCGAACGGCAGATCTTTACGATGCACCAGGAAGTAGGGCACCACGGTGCCGTCGCTGGAGCTGACTTCGCGCTGAGTCACGGTCAGGCCGTCGGCATCGAACCAGGCCCGCGCGGAGCGAATCGGCATCACGGCGACCGTGCCGGCCTCCAGGTAGTAGATCGTGGGTGGTTCGAGGAAGCCTTCAGCGGCGAACAGCGCCAGGTCCAGCTCCGGGTCCGTGCTGAGTAAATTGACGGCGCGATCGCCGGAAAGCGGAACCGGCCGGCTGCGCCAAGCGTCCTCGGTGAACTCGAGCTGCAGGAGCGCGCCTGTGACATTGTCGTCTATGGCGAGCAGCACGCCCCCGGAGGTGACGCCGACGCTGCGCAGCGACTGCCGCTCGCCCGGGGTGAACACCACATGGACGTCCGGCAGGTGGCCCCGCTCCAGGAAGCGGGCGAGGTCGAAGGACAGCAGCGTTCCTCTTTCGTGGCGGTCGCCGTTTTCCAGCGGCCAGGGTTCGTTGAGGGAGACGAGGAGCTGTCCCTGGTAGAGCCCGCGGAGACTGGCCTGCCGCGGCAGCGGCAGGGCGACGAGATCGCCTTCGTCGGTGAAAACCCAGCGACTGGCTTCGTAGAACGTGTGCCTGACCTGGACCACGATATGGGCTTCGCCCCCGGTGCCCTGCAGGCGGAACGCGGACACGCTGACGTCGTCGTGATCGCCGCGCAAGACCGCTTCGGCTTCTGCAAGAGGGGAACCGCGCTGCCAGCGCCGCACCACTTTCGCGTAACCGGAAGCCGTGGTGTCGGCCGCTTCCGTTGCGAGCGTGAGGAGGAGGGTGTCCTCGTCGATCCAGGTGGTGCCGCCCTTGGCTTCGGGGGTGACGAAGCCATCGCCGACGAAGCGTCGGGTTCCGAGGTCGAACTCACGCCGGAGTGCCGAATCGGTACCGCCGTCAGAAAGCGTCAACATGCAGCGGGAACTGTCCCCGGGGGCGCAGTCGGCACCGCGCCAGATCCAGTTGCGACCTTCTTCGGCCGCCAGCTCATCGAGGTCGAGCAGCGTTTCCCATTCGGGTTCGCCTCGCAGGTAGGGCCTGAGCGCGGAGCGGCGCCAGAGGCCGTGGCGGCGTTCGGCATCCTCCCAGAAGTTGTAGACCTTGCCGTGACGCAAGCGGCCGTAGGGAACCCGGTCCTCGCTCTGGTGAATCGCCAGTGCGTCCCGGAACATGGATGAGTAGCGCGGATCGTCGCGCAGGCGGGCGTAGGTGCGGTCGTTCTGCTCCCTTACCCAGGCGAGCGCGGCTTCGGATTCGACGCTCTCGAGCCAGACTCGCGGGTCGTCTTCCGGGTCGATGATCACGCGATCCCCAGCCGCGGCGGATGGTTCATCCATGGCGTGATTCCGATGCGAAGGCGTTTCGGGCGAGGGACTGCAGGCTGCAGTCAGCAGCGCCGAGACCAACAGTACCCTGGCGGTCACGAGCGGCGCAGTGCGACCACCTTGTCGCCCCCCAGCTCAGCCGTCAGCTCCGATAGCCGGGTCATCGGCAGTGAGCAGGTCATGCGCGCACACAGCCAGGCCGTGGTCGGAGCCGGCAGGTCTGCCGGCAGGAAGGACGGGAGCAGCGGTTGCGCGTGTCCGGCGGCCGGCTCGATGGTCTCCGGTAGCGCGAACACGAGGCGCGACGGCCTGTAGCCGTCGTTCGCCTTGCGCGCCCAGGCCTCCGCCTCGGCGCCGCGAATGAGCAGCATCTCCGGAGGTGTCAGCGCGTCCTCAAGGGCGTGACAGAGGGCGGCGTGACCCTGTGGTGCACGCTCCATCAGCCCTCCGGCCCAGCGCAGCACACCTTCCGCGGCGTCCAGGCAGTCCTGACGGCCGAGGAGGTGACCGAGGCGGCCTAGCGCAGATGCGGCCACCGCGTTGCCGGCGGGCGTCGACTCGTCCAGGGTCGGTTTCGGACGGTAGATCAGATCTTCGGCGTCGTGCGCGGTCTGAAAAAAGCCGCCGGCATCGGGATCCAGGAAGTGCTCGAGCAGGGCGTCGGCCAGAAGCGCCGCAAAGCGCACATCCGCGTCGCGCCAGCGGACCGCGAGCAGGGCCAGCAGGCCCTCGAGCAGATAGGCGTGGTCCTCGAGGAAGCCACGCGCGCCGACGTTGCCGTCCATCCAGGTGGCATGCAGGCGTCCGTCGATCAACATCCGCTCGCGGATGAAGTCGACGGCCCGGGTGGCCGCCTCGTCCCAGCTCGGTTCTCCGAGCACCGCGCTGGCGCGGGCGAGGCCTCGGATCGCAAGGCCGTTCCAGGCGGTCAGGATCTTGTCATCGCGACCCGGGCGGGGTCGCTTTTCGCGGGCCTCGAACAGTTTCCTGCGGGCGCTGGCAAGCAGCGCGTCGGCCTTCTCGCGGGGCAGATCGAGGCGCTCCACCACGGCGCGCCAGGCATCGCGGCGATGGAGGATCCAGCTACCCTCGAAGTTGGCCGGCTTCTCGATGCCGTAGAGCGTCGCGACGATGGCGTACTCTTCAGAGTCGAGCAGGCGCCGGATCTGCTCCCGGTGCCAGACGTAGAAGCGGCCTTCCTCACCTTCGGAGTCGGCATCCAGCGCGGCGGAGAAACCGCCGTCGGGATGCTGCATCTCCCGCAGCAGCCAGCCGGCCGTGTCACGTACAACGGTCTCGAACAGCGGGTCCGGCGAGATGGCCATAGCGTCGGCATACAGCGCGAGCAGGGAGCCATTGTCGTAGAGCATCTTCTCGAAGTGGGGCACGAGCCACTCGCGATCCACTGCGTAGCGGCAGAACCCGCCGCCCAGGTGGTCGAAAATGCCGCCCCGGGCCATGCGCGTCAGGCTCTGCAGCACCATGTCGAGCGCTTCGCGATCGGGACCGCCGGGCGCTTCGCGGCTGTGCGCCCAGTGGCGCAGAAGACGCTCGAGACTGGCCGGCATGGGAAACTTCGGCGCGGCACCGAAACCGCCATGGCTGGAGTCGAAGGCGTCGGCGAGCTGCTCCCGGGCGCGCGTCAGAACGGTTGCGCTTGGCAGGCTCGCATCGGGATTTCCCGGCGCGTTGAGGCTGTCGAAGATGTCCTGTACTTTCTCGCCCTGCTCCGCGAGGTCGTCCCGCCGCTCGCTCCAGACCGTGGCTACCCGTTTCAGCAAATCGGTAAACGCCGGCATGCCGGGGCGTGGTGTGCGTGGGAAGTAGGTGCCGCTGAAGAAGGGCAGGCCAGTGTGCGGGTCGAGAAACACCGTCAGCGGCCAGCCGCCCGTCTGCTGGGTCAGGATCTGGTGGGCGGTCTGGTAGATGCGGTCCAGGTCGGGGCGCTCTTCGCGATCGACCTTGATGTTGACGAACAGCTGGTTCATGAGTCCTGCCGTGGCCGCATCCTCGAAGGATTCGTGGGCCATGACGTGGCACCAGTGGCAGGCGGAGTAGCCCACTGAGAGCAGGATCGGTACGTCGCGCTCGCGGGCCTCGGACAGCGCGACCTCGTCCCAGGGGTGCCAGTGCACCGGATTGTCGGCGTGCTGGCGCAGGTAGGGGCTGCTGCTGGCGGCGAGGCGGTTGCCAGGATTTGCATCCGGCATGGTCATACGCACTTCTGTCGCTCGCGGGGGCAGGATCATAACGCAACGCAGCAGGAGGCAGCATGCCGACCGCGGAACTGCGGATTCTCAAGCTCAAGCCACGGGAAGAGCGCCGCCTGCGGCAGGGGCACCTGTGGATCTACTCGAACGAGGTGGACACTCGGGCAACCCCTTTGAAGGGCCTGGAGCCAGGGGCCGAGGTGGTGGTCTGTGCGGCCAGCGGCAAGCCCCTCGGGCGAGCGCTGATGAGCCCGCAGGCATTGATCTGTGCGCGCCTGATTTCCCGCGACCCCGAGCAGGGCCTCGATGCCGCCATGGTCGGCGAACGCCTGCGCGCTGCCCTGGCGCTCCGGGAGCGGCTGTATCCGGGCACTGGCTGCTATCGACTGTTCTACGGTGAGGCGGACGGCCTCTCCGGGGTGATCATCGACCGCTACGGCGACGTGGTCGTCTGTCAGCTCAACACCATCGGCATGGAGCAGCGCAGGGATATGCTCGTGGATGCCCTGCGCGATCTCCTCGAGCTGCGCAGCATCGTATTCAAGCTCGACGCTGGGGCCCGTGCCACGGAAGGGCTCGACCGCTACGTGGACGTGGTCGGCGAGCCCCCTCCGGATCTGGTACCGCTGGTGGAAAATGGCGTCGCCTTCCAGGCGCCGGTGCTCGGGGGGCAGAAGACGGGCTGGTTCTATGATCACAGGGAGAACCGGGCTCGGACCGCTGCCCTCGCGCCCGGTGTGCGCGTCCTCGACGCTTTCAGTTACGTGGGTGGCTGGGGCCTGCAGGCGCTGGCGTTCGGCGCCGACAGTCTGCTCGCCGTGGACAGCTCCGAGACTGCTCTGGAAGTCCTGCGGGCCAACGCCAAGCTGCAGGGCGTGTCGGACCGGGTCACGGTCCAGAAGGGGGACGCTTTCAGCACGCTGGAGGCCCTCGCCGACGCCGGCGAGCGCTTCGGGCTGGTGGTGATCGATCCGCCGGCGCTGGTGAAGCGCCGCAAGGATCTGGGTGCCGGTCAGCACGGCTACCAGCGCCTGGCGCGTCTCGGCATGCGCCTGACTGAGGATGACGGGCTGCTCCTGTTCGCTTCCTGCTCGCTGCATTTCGATCGCGCCATGCTGCGCGAGACCTTGCGCGCAGCGGCGCGCCACGTGGACCGGCATGCGCAGCTTCTCGGAGTATGGGGAGTCGGTCCCGACCATCCGCTGCACCCGGCCATTCCAGAGATGGACTATCTCGGCGCAGCGCTGCTGCGGCTCCGCGCCCCGGGTCGTGGCGGCGTGCTCTGATGCGGCCGACTCAGTGAAAGAAGCTGTTTGCCGTCGCGTCCGCTCTGGGTGAATATGGAGTCCAAGAGGTTGTATACGTAACGGTGCAGCCGTGATCGATCGAGACGGCTTTCGCCCGAACGTCGGCATCATCCTGGCCAACGATCTTGGCCAGGTACTCTGGGCACGCAGGGTTGGTGGTCGCGACGCCTGGCAGTTTCCGCAGGGAGGCATCCAGGCGGACGAATCCCCGGAAGCGGCCATGTTCCGTGAGCTGCGGGAAGAGGTGGGTCTCGTGCCGGACGCGGTCCAGGTGATGGCCTGCACACGTGGCTGGCTGCGATACCGTCTGCCGCGGCGCATGCTCAGGCACAACGCGACGCCGAAGTTCGTCGGTCAGAAGCAGAAGTGGTTTCTGTTGCGCATGCTCGCGCAGGATGACGCGGTGTGCGTGGCGTCGTCTGAGAAGCCCGAGTTCGACTATTGGCGGTGGGTCAGCTACTGGTACCCGCTCGGCCAGGTGGTATCGTTCAAGCGCGACGTTTATCGCCGCGCGCTTGCCGAACTGGCAACTCGAGTGCCCGTCAACGGCGCCTGATCTCTTCACCCATTCGGGACGATCCATGCTCGACACGCTGCGCAGCATCGTGCAAGAGGTCAACGCAGTTCCTGACCTGGAAGCTGCCCTGGGCATCATCGTCCGGCGCGTGCGCGAAGCGATGGG
Source organism: Pseudomonadales bacterium (assembly GCA_007131295.1). Classification (GTDB taxonomy): domain Bacteria; phylum Pseudomonadota; class Gammaproteobacteria; order Pseudomonadales; family Azotimanducaceae; genus SLTB01. The sequence continues at coordinate 41,947 of SLQW01000009.1, forward strand.
GACGAAGGTCTGCTCCGTCTACCTGGTCGATCAGGCCACTGGCCGCTACATGTTCATGGCCACCGAGGGCCTGAACAAGGACATGGTACGAAGACTGTCTCTCGGGCCCGGTGAGGGTCTCGTCGGCCTGGTTGGTCAGCGCGCGGAGCCCATCAACCTGGACGATGCCCCCGGGCATCCGAATTACCACCACTTTCCCGAGATCGGCGAAGAACCGTTCAACGCCTTCCTGGGCGTCCCCATCATCCATCATCGGCGCGTGCTCGGCGTTCTGGTGGTGCAGCAGCAGGCCACGCGCCGCTTCGACGAGAGCGAAGAAGCCTTCCTGGTGACACTCTCGGCTCAGCTCGCCGGAGTCATCGCCCATGCCGAAGCCACCGGTGGCATGGATCACCTCGGACAGCGAGGGGCTGAGCGTCAGGATGCCCGCTTCGTCGGTGTCCCCGGTGCGCCAGGGGTGGCCATCGGCACGGGGCTGCTCATGTATCCGCTCGCCAATCTCGATGCGGTGCCGGAGCGGGAAGCCGAGGACATCACCCTAGAGCTGCTGCTGTTCGAGAGAGCGCTGCGGGCCGTGCGGGAGGACATCGGCTCCCTGCGGGAGAAACTCGCCAGCAAGCTCGATCCGCAGGAGCAGGCCCTGTTCGACGCCTACCTGCACATGCTCGACGATCGCGCGCTCGGTGGCGAGATTGCGGCGCATATCCGTAACGGTCAGTGGGCCCAGGGCGCACTGAAGCAAGTGATTGCCGAGCACGTTGCCCATTTCGAGCTGATGGAGGACTCCTATCTCCGCGAGCGCGCCGCTGACGTCAAGGAGCTCGGTCAGCGGGTGCTCGCCCACCTGCAGGAATCTGTGCGGCCAAAAAAGCACTTTCCGGAGCGTACGGTGATCATCGGCGAGGAGATCACGCCCGGCATGCTTGGTGAAGTGCCTGCCGAGCGGCTCGCGGGCATCGTCTCCATGAAGGGTTCAGGCAACTCGCACATTGCCATTCTTGCCCGCGCCATGGGCGTTCCCACGGTCATGGGTGCGGTCGATCTGCCGCTTGCTCAGCTGCAGGGCCGCGAACTCATCGTCGACGGCTTTTACGGCCAGGTCTATGCCAATCCAACCCGGCCGCTGCGCGAGCACTACGAGGAGGTGATCCGCGACGAGAAGCAGTTCTTCGAGGGTCTCAACGAGCTTCGCGATGAGCCCTGCGTCACGACCGACGGCCACCGCATCGCGCTGTGGGTGAACATCGGTCTGTCGGTGGATGTGGAACGGTCGCTGGACCGGGGTGCGGAGGGAGTGGGGCTCTACCGTACGGAGATTCCCTTCATGTCCGCGGACCGCTTTCCGACGGAAGAGGAACAGCGCGTCATGTATCGGGAATCCATGCAGGCGTTCAATCCGAGGCCGGTGACCATGCGCACTCTGGACATCGGCGGCGACAAGGCGCTGACCTACTTTCCCATTCAGGAAGAGAATCCGTTCCTGGGCTGGCGTGGCATCCGGGTGACGCTGGACCACCCGGAGATTCTCCTGGTGCAGGTTCGGGCGATGATGAAGGCCAGCATCGGCATGAAGAGCCATCTGCGCATCATGCTGCCCATGGTCACGAATCTGGCCGAGGTGATCGAGGCGCTCGGGCTGGTGCACCGGTCCTACGACGAGCTGCTCGAGGAGGGCCACGAGATCCGTCGTCCGGAGGTGGGGGTGATGATCGAGGTCCCGGCGGCGGTCTATCAGGCGCGGCAGATCGCCGAGCAGGTGGACTTCCTGGCGGTGGGGAGTAACGACCTGACCCAGTACATGCTGGCGGTGGATCGCAATAATCCGCGCGTCGCAGACCTCTACCAGGACCTGCATCCGGCGGTGCTCGAGGCCATCCGCAGGGTGGTGGATTCGGCCCGTGATGCCGGCAGACCATCGGGCATCTGCGGGGAACTGGCGGGGAATCCGGCCGCTGCGGTCCTGCTCATGGGTATGGGCTTCGACGTACTGTCGATGAACTCCACGAACCTGCCGAAGGTGAAGTGGGTGCTGCGGTCTTTCAGCCTGGCGCGGGCGCGGGAGCTGGTGGACGAGGTTCTGACGATGGATTCCGCCGAGAGCATCGCCGAGTTCATGCATGACGTGCTCGTCGAGCAGGGACTCGGCCGCGCCATCCGTCCGGATTCCCGCGTCGCGGCTTGACGCGCACGCATCGTCTTCGTTCGATGCTCGCTTCGTTTGGGGTGGCTGCCTTCGTTCGGGCGCTGCTTTGCAGCGCATCGGGGTTTTGTCTTCGTTCGAGGCCCGCTTCGTTCGGAGTGGTTGCCTTCGTTCGGGCGCTGCTTTGCAGCGCATCGGGGTTTTGTCTTCGTTCGAGGCCCGCTTCGTTCGGAGTGGCTGCCTTCGTTCGGGCGCTGCTTTGCAGCGCATCGGAGCGCCGCGGGGCGGCACTCCTTCCCACACACTATCGGGGTTGTTGTGCCTTCGGTCGGAGCGGGCTCTTTGTGGGAAGGTGTGCAACGCGCAGCGTTGCGCGCCGATCGGCGGCGCAGCCGCCGTGATCGCCTTGCTCGAGGCGTCGCGATCGGGGTGATGGGTTTGCTCAGCGGTGCGCGGCGCGGTCGCGGCGGGGCGCGCCGGCGTTGATTTCGAATTCGAAGTCCCGGCGCCCCTCGCGTCGGCCTTCTGGACCGAAGCCCACCTCCGTGAAGGCGATCGTGCCGTCCTGCCGCATCAGCACCACGGTGCTGGCCCGTGTTCCGTAGACGTCACCGCGGATGAAGCAAGGCGCCGCACGCCGCATCCGCTCGGGATCGAGGCCCGCTGCCAGCAGCTCGGCGTCGGAAGGCCGGGTCTCGTCAGCAAGCAGGTTCAGCAGGGTCTGGATGTCCGGGTGCGACTCCGCCTCCTCGAATACGGTCAGGGCCGACTTGCCCTGCCGGACCTTCGGCCACTCCGTATCCAGCAGATGGTTGGAAAGGCCGTAGGTGCCCGGCTCGAGCTGCCGTGGCTTGGCGATTCGGTTGGAGTAGTACCACAGCGATTCCGCGTCGCCGACCAGGAGATTGAAGGCCCGGTACTCCTGCGCATGCTGCGCTACGCCCAGCAGATAGCGCTCCGGATCCAGTTCGGCATCAGCGAGGAAGTCGCTCACCAGCGCACCCCGTGAACGCGGCGGCAACGGGTCGGGTGGATCCTCGGTAAAATTGGTGACCGCGGCGAAACGTCCTGCCCGCGACACACCGAGCCAGGTACCACCCGCTTCCAGATCCTTGCCGGCAAGCACCCCGGCCGGTGAATCCCAGAAATCCGCGGCCGCTGCCGGCCGGCCGTGAAACTCGTCCCGATTGGCCGCGACGATCAGCGGAAACCCGGGGTGGACCCGGTGGGCAAACAGAATCAGACACACGGAACTGGCATCTCCGGTTCGAGGCAGGCGCACAGCAGACTGCAGACGCGGCCCGGACGCAAGTGGCTCCTGAGCCGCCGACGCAGGGCTGCCTGAATGCACTGCCCCGCCTGCCGCGGGGCATGTAAACTGCGCGCCCATGCGTGCTTATCCCGCCATCGATCCGGTTGCCTTCTCCCTGGGTCCGATCTCGATCCACTGGTATGGCCTCGCCTATCTGGCGGCCTTCGCCTTCGCATGGTGGTATGGCACGGTCCGCTCCCAGCGGGCAGACAGCGTGTTCTCGCGTCAGGACGTGGCGGACCTGGTGTTCTACGGCGCTCTCGGTGCCATCCTCGGTGGCCGCGTCGGCTACGTGCTGTTCTACGGGTTCGACCGCCTGTTGGCGGACCCGCTCTACCTTTTCGCCTTCCGCGAGGGCGGCATGTCCTTTCATGGGGGCATGCTCGGCGTGACTCTGGCGGTGTGGTGGTTCGGTCGGCGCAAGGGCAGATCGCTGCTGCAAGTCACCGATTTCGTCGTGCCCCTGGTCCCGATCGGGCTCGGACTCGGGCGGTTGGGCAACTTCGCCAATGCGGAGTTGCCGGGGCGCGTCACCGACGTTGCCTGGGCTCTGGTCTACCCGGGCGATGTGGTCGCGAGACACCCCTCTGCCCTCTATCAGGCCTTCACCGAAGGACTGGTGCTGTTTGCAATTGTGGTCTGGTTTGCCCGACATCCGCGCCCGACTGGTGCAGTCTCCGGGGTCTTTCTCATCGGTTATGGCGCACTGCGCTTTACGACCGAATTCTTTCGCGAGCCCGATGCCCATCTGGGTTTCGTCGCGCTCGACTGGATGTCCATGGGTCAGCTGCTGTCGTTGCCGATGATCGTGGCCGGGGCTGCGCTTTTGATCTGGTCGCTGCGGAAGGGGGCGGTGCGGCATGCGTGAGTATCTGGATCTCCTGCGCGATGTGCGTGAGAACGGGGTCTACCGCGAGGACAGAACCGGTACCGGCACCTACTCCGTATTCGGGCGCCAGCTGCGTTTCGATCTCAGCCGCGGTTTCCCGCTGGTCACCACAAAGAAGGTCTTCTTAAAGGGCATCATTCACGAGCTGCTGTGGTTTCTTTCCGGCAGCACCAACGTCCGCTATCTGCAGGAGCACGGGGTGCGGATCTGGGACGAGTGGGCGGACGAATCCGGGGAGCTGGGTCCGGTTTACGGCTCCCAGTGGCGTTCCTGGCCGCGACCGGACGGAGGCCAGATCGACCAGGTCGCAGCGGTACTCGACTCCATTCGCAACAATCCCAACTCCCGGCGCCACATCGTCAGTGCCTGGAACCCCGCGGAGGTGGACGCCATGGCGCTGCCACCCTGCCATACGCTGTTCCAGTTCTACGTTGCCGAAGGACGTCTCTCCTGCCAGCTCTACCAGCGCAGTGCCGATCTGTTCCTCGGAGTGCCCTTCAATATCGCCAGCTATGCCCTGCTGGTGCTGATGATCGCGCAGGTGACCGATCTCGAGCCCGGCGACTTCGTCCACACCTTTGGTGATGCCCACCTCTACTCGAATCACGTCGAGCAGGCCGACCTGCAGCTTGCGCGGGAGCCTTATCCGCTGCCCACCATGCGTCTGGATCGCGGCGTGCAGGATTTGTTCGCGTTCCGCTATGAGCACTTCGCGCTCGAGGGTTATCAGAGCCATCCGGCGATCAAGGCGCCGATCGCGGTCTGATGACGGGGACCGAAGACGCTGCCGCGATCAAGGTCGCGCTGATCTGGGCCATGGGCGAGAACCGGGTCATCGGTCGCGGTAACACGCTGCCGTGGCGGCTGCCCGGGGAGATGCAGTACTTCCGCGCCATCACCCTGGGCAAACCGGTGATCATGGGGCGCAAGACTTTCGAGTCGCTGGCCAAGCCGTTGCCGGGGCGTACGAACATCGTCGTCAGTCGCAGCGTGACGAACGACCATCCGCGCGTGAAGGTGGCGCGGACGCTGGAGGAAGCGCTCACTCTCGCCCGAGCGCAGGCAGAGCTGGATGGGCAGGAAGAAGTGTTCGTAATTGGCGGCGCTGATCTTTACCGAGCGGCCCTGCCGCTGGCGGATCGCCTCTATCTTACGCTGGTCCACGCGGCGCCGGATGGCGATACCTTCTTCCCCGAATATGACGTCGGCGCCTGGCAGGAAAAGCGACGCCTGCGGGTACCGGCGGACGCCGACAACGTGTTCGACTTCAGTCTGATTCTTCTGGAACGCGCCTGAAGTATTTTTCGCCAAGCCTTGCATTGGCAGTGGGAATTCGCCAGCGGGCGTGCTAGGGTGATTTTCGATTCATAGTGGTCCGGGCATCCGGATCCCCCTCGGGAACCGCATCAACCCCCTACATGAGTCGTCAACAACCATCGAGTCAATATGGTTCGGTGGGTTTCCACGTCGGCGCAAGCCGACGATTTATAGTGAGATTGAGACACAAAAATGGCAGACCAGATCGAAGGCATCGTCAAGTGGTTCAATGACGAGAAAGGGTTCGGCTTCATCCAGCGTGAAGGCGACAAGGACGTTTTCGTCCATCATTCAGCCATCAACGGAACGGGCCGCAAGACCCTGCACGAAGGCCAGCGCGTCATGATGAACGTGACCCAAGGCCAGAAAGGCCCTCAGGCCGAGAACGTCAACCCGCTGTGACGTCCTTCGCGGGCGGCGCTTTAGCGCCGCCCGCATTCCTTGAAGACAACTTCTCACCGCCCCCCCCTCAGCAGCGTCTTCGTATACCCTTGTCCGTCTCGGATAGGAGGGAGCGATGACTGACAATGCCCGCATCATCAGCGATTTCATCGAGGCCTGGTCACGGCTCGACCCGGACGAGCTCGCGAGCTACTTCACCGACGATGGTGTCTACCACAACATGCCGGTTCAGGCTGTTGCCGGTCGAGATGCTGTGCGGGCCATGATCAAGGGCTTTATCAGCACCTGGACCGACACGGATTGGGAGATCCGCACCCTGCTCGCATCGGGTGACACGGTCATCGTCGAGCGTGTCGACCGCACCAAGACGACATCTGGCGACGTCGACCTGCCCTGTGTCGGTGTGTTCGAGATGCAGGATGGACGCATCCGCGAGTGGCGCGACTACTTCGACCTCGGTACCTACGCCAACGCCATGAAGTGAGCATGCTCTCGCGTCGGGCGGCCCCTCAGCCCTTGTCCAGCCGCTATACTTACCGCCGTGTCATCAGAAGAAGCGTTCTTCCGGAGTGCCTCAGTGAATCTTCTGCGTACTTTGCCCGTCACCCTCGCCGTTCTGCTGCTCGGCGCCTGCGCCAGCGCGCCCCCGCCCTCTGCAGTGGATACCGTCGACCGCCGTCAGGAAGGCAACCTGGTATTCGAGGACATTCCGCCGGTGCCGGACGAGATCGACACGCGGCTGGCGCAGTATCTGGAGGTGCGCAGTGCAAGCTTTCAGGGTTGGCTTGCAGGCGGAGGGGTGTTGATCAGTACCCGCTTCGGAGAGACGGCACAGATTCACCGGGTAGCGCGCCCGGGCGCAGCCCGCGAGCAACTCACCTTCTTTCGCGAGCCCGTGACCGGTGCCCTGGCATCGCCGAATACGGAACGTCCCGGCTTCCTGTACTTGAGAGACGCTGGTGGTTCCGAGTTCTGGCAGCTCTACTTCTTCGACCTCGCAACAGGCCACTCTCATCTTCTAAGCGACGGTGAAGCCCGCAACTCGTCACCTGTTTGGGACAGGGGCGGTCGCCAGATTGCCTGGTCTTCCACCGTGCGCAACGGGCGAGACACCGACATCTGGCTGCGCACCCTGGACGGGGAGGCGCAGCTTGTCCTGGCCGAAGGAGGCACCTGGTTCGCGCAGGATTTCGATACCGCGGGCGAGCGCCTTCTCGTGTCGCGTTTCGTTTCGCGCTCGGAGAGCCACCCCCACGTGCTCGACCTGGACAGCGGCAGCCTCACGCCGCTGTTGCCGTCAGGTGTCGTGGCCCGAATCGATCGTCTGCGCTTCGGGCCGGAGGGCGACATCTTCTTCACGTCGGATCTCGGCGGTGAGTTCGTCCGCCTGTTCCGGGTGCTCGAGCCAGGCAGCGAGCCGCAAGCGGTGACGGGAGAGGTGGACCATGATGTGGAGCAGTTCGAGATCTCCGGCGATGGTCGCTACCTCGCCTATAGCGTCAACGACAACACCGTCAGCCGCCTGCAGGTACGGCGTCTGGAGGACGATGCGTTCATTGCGCTCCCGGAGCTCCCAGAGGGCCTCATTTTCGGTCTCGACTTCGAGCCCGGTGGCGATCGTCTCGGCTTCACGCTCAACACCGCCACCTCGCCCGGTGATGCACACAGCATTGATCTTCGTGCACGCACCCTCAGTCGCTGGACCGCAAGTGAGGTGGGCGGCTTGGATACCGAGCGTTTCGTCTCCCCCGCGCACTTCAGCTTTCCCACCTTCGATACCCCGGACGGACGCACCCCGCGCATCGGGGAGGCGCGGCGGCAGATCCCCGCATTCATCTACCGCCCGGAAGGCCCCGGTCCACATCCGGTGGTGATCCAGATCCACGGTGGCCCGGAGGCGCAGGCACGCCCTGGGTTCTCGTCCGTGCACCAGTTCTGGGTTAACGAGCTCGGATTCGCTGTCGTGGTGCCGAACGTGCGTGGTTCCACCGGCTACGGGCGCAGCTTCCACCGGCTGGACAACGCGGAACTCCGCGAGGACTCGGTGCGCGACATCGGGGCACTGCTGGACTGGGTTGCGACCCAGGAGGATCTCGACGCTTCCCGCGTCGCCACCATCGGCGGCTCCTATGGCGGCTACATGGTGCTCGCATCGCACATGCACTACAGCGACCGACTCGCTGCGGGCGTCAACGTGGTCGGCATTTCCAACTTCGTGACCTTTCTCGAGAACACTCAGGATTACCGGCGCCACCTGCGTCGGGAAGAGTATGGCGACGAGCGCGACCCGGAAATGCGTGCCTTTCTCGAGGCGATTTCGCCGCTGAACAATATCGAGCGCATGACCCGGCCGCTGCTCGTGGTGCATGGCGCCAATGATCCTCGCGTGCCGCAGAGCGAAGCCGATCAGCTGGTGGCTGCGCTGCGCGCCCAGGGCCAACCGGCGCCCTACCTGCTGGCCCTCGACGAGGGTCACGGCTTCCGCAGGCGCAGCAACCGGGATGCCTACCTCGCGGTGGCGGCAGACTTCCTGCGCCGCCACCTCAGCGACTGACCTTGCATCGCCGAAGAACCGAACGCGGCAGCGCCCGGGCGCCGCAGGCGGTATTCTGTCCCCCGCATCCGTAACGGCAGCAGAGGGGGAGCCATGCTCAACAAGTTCGACGACTATCCCATTCACCAGACCGCGGAGCCGCTGGCCCATCCTGTGACCAGCGACCGCAACGTCTATGACCGCACCTGGTTCAATGGGTACGCCCGCGATGGCTCCTATTACTTCGGCGTGGGCATGGCGATCTACCCGCATCGAGGCATTCTCGACGGCGCCTTCAGTGTGGTGCAGCCGAACGGGCGCCAGCACTGCTTCTACGGCTCGCGCCGGGCACCCACCGAGCGCAGCGAGATGCAGGTGGGCCCCTACCGCATCGAGGTCGTCAAACCCATGCGCCAGGCTCGGGTGGTGTTGGAGAACAATCCCAGCGGCATCACCTGTGAGCTCACGTTCTCGGCCCGCACGGCGGCCATCGAAGAAAAGCATCAGACGCTTTGGAGCGGTGCCCGCCGCGTGATGGATGCCACCCGCTTCGATCAGTTCGGCCGCTGGCAGGGTTGGATCCGCCATCCCGACGGCGAGATTCAGGTGGACGAAGAGGTCTGCCTGGGCACCAAGGACCGATCCTGGGGTGTGCGAGGCGTCGGCGAACCGGAAGCCGGGGGTGCGCCGACACGGCCGAACGGTATCTTTTTCCTCTGGGCGCCACTGATCTGGGAAGATCACATCACCCATGCCATCTTCTTCGATGGTCCCCACGGCGAGCAGTTGGTGCGCGAAGGACTGGAGGCGCCGCTGTATCCGAGCGAAGCGGCCCTGCCGCCCGGCAGCGAGGACGGCTTCTGTCAGCGCATGGCTACCGCCGCGCACCGGGTGCAGTACCACCCGGGTACCCGGCTCGCGAAGTCGGCGGAGATCGACCTGGTGGACCTGCACGGCAAGACCCGCACCATTGCCCTGGAACCGATCCTGAAGTTCCAGATGAAGGGCCTCGGTTACCTGCATCCGGACTGGGGCCAGGGGATGTGGAAGGGTGAACTGGAACTCGGCGGCGAGAGCTTCGATCCACGGCAGCTCGACATGCTCGCTCGCGAGAACCTGCACGTGCAGCAGGTGGTTCGCGCCAGCGACGGTGAAAGCGAGGGCATCGGCGTGCTCGAGCAGATCTGCATCGGCCCCTATGCACCGGCCGGCTTCACCGACTTCTTCGACGGCGCAAAGGGCTGAGCGATGACCGAAACCGCAGACACTGCAGCCGAGCCGATTCGGTTCGAAACCCACGATGGCGGCGTCGCCCGCATCGTGCTCGCCCGTCCCGAAGTGGGCAATGCGCAGGACAAGGCGCTGCTCTACGCCTTGAACGATGCCTTCGACCGCGCCGCCCACGACGATGCGGTTAAAGTGATCATCCTGGCGGGGGAGGGCAAGCATTTCTCCACTGGCCACGACATGCGCGACCGCAGCTCCATGCGCCGCTTCGAGCCCGTCGGGAACTGGGGTGGGTTCCGCCTGCCCGGAGCCGAAGGTCACATGGCGTTCGAGCACGAACTCTATCTCGGGATGTGTTGGCGCTGGCGCAATCTGCCCAAGCCGACCATCGCTGAGGTGCAGGGACGCGTGATTGCCGCCGGCCTCATGCTGGTGTGGGTCTGCGATCTCGTGGTGGCAGCGGATAATGCCCAGTTCTCCGATCCCGTCGTAGCCTTCGGCGTCAACGGCGTGGAGTACTTCGCGCATCCCTGGGAGGTCGGCGTGCGCAAGGCCAAGGAGATGTTGTTCACGGGCGAGGCGATCAGCGCCGAGGAGGCACGCGCCCTCGGCATGGTGAACCGGGTGGTGCCGCTCGCGGATCTGCCTGCGCATACGCTGGCCCTCGCCCAGCACATTGCCAAGCGCCCGAGCATTGGATTGAAGCTAGCGAAGCAGTCCGTGAATCAGATGCAGGACGCACAAGGCCTGTGGACCGCGCTACAGTCCGCCATGTCTCTGCAGCAGCTCGGCCATGCCCACAATCGGGAGTTGCATGGCTTCCCCGCCGATCCCGCGGGCGCACAGGTCATTCGCGACCAACTTACCAAGGACGGCTGATCGCTTCAGTCGTCCTCGGACACTTCGAGGATGCGCATGTCTAGGCTGTTTTCCTTGAGGGCGTCCTGCGCCGACTGCGCATCAGCATCATCCTCGATCCTGGCCAGCAAGAGGAGATGACCCTGATCGAGATGCCCCTGAAGATCTGCGGCATCGTCCTGACTGATGATCGCAGCCAGGGCTGCGCCCACCGAGCCGACTGCGGCAGCGCCCGCCACCGCCGCCACTACCGGGCCAGCAAGTGCGGCCGCGGACGCCACGACAGCGCCAGCAGCGACGGTCTGACCGGTGAATGCAAGGCCCCGGCTGAGCCCGTGGGTCGCCTCGTCGCCCTGCTTGCGGGGCTCGAACGCAGAACCTTCCTCACCTTCAGATGCCTCGAAAAGATGTTCCAGGTGCGCCTTGACGCTGCTGTCGGTAGTGAGGAGGGTCAGGCGGTCGTCGCTGAAACCGGCCAGAGTCAGCCGCTCCGCAGCCCGCTCGAGCGATCCCGGATCGACGAAGACGCCGACGGCTTCGCGGATTTTCCCTGTCTGCGCTTGGCTCATCTCGATGCTCCTGCCAGCACGTGTAGCGGACCCAACAGCCTAGAAAGCGCCGACGATGGGCGCAAATCAGGGGGGCGTGTGCCAAACCGGACGCTCTTGCGGGCTCATGCAATCGCTGACTGATCTGAGCACGGCGCAGCGCTGGCGCTACGCCCTGAAGCCTGCGAGCTGGCCGAAGCTCCTGGTCCCTACCGTGCTTGGACAGGCGCTCGGCGTCCTCGCCGCAGGCGCATTCTCGATTGCGGCTCTGATGCTTGGGCTACTTTTCACGCTTGCCAACGGCACTTTCATCGTACTCATGAACGACTGGGGCGATCGCGAGGTGGACGCGCTCAAGCGGCGCATGTTCCCCGACGGCTGTTCGCCGAAGACCATCCCCGACGGCATTCTTCCGGCGCGACACCTGCTCCTGGCCGGTGCCGCTTCGGGTGTCGCTTCGGTGGCGGTCGCGTTCCTGCTCGGCGCGCTCGCGGAGCGTCCCTGGCTCGGGGTTCTCGGCGTCGTCTGCACGCTCACCTTCGTCGCTTACAGTCTGCCGCCAGTGGCGCTGAACTACCGCGGCGGCGGCGAACTGCTCGAAGCGCTAGGCGTCGGTCTGCTGCTGCCGCTGTTTCATGCCCACGCCCAGTCCGGATTGTTCTGGGCGCAGGAGTGGTGGGTGCTGGCGGGATTCGTGGCGCTGTCGCTGGCGAGCGCCCTGGCGAGCGGGCTTGCCGACGAGGAGAGCGATCGCGCCGGCGGCAAGCGCACGCTTGCCTCGGTGGCTGGCAACGCGGTCGCGCGGCGGACCACGGAGGCGATGGTCCTCGTCGGCGCATCAATCTGGTGGCTAACCGTGTTGATGCCCGGACTTCCTGGGTCCGTTATGGTGCCGGCCGGAGCGCTCGTTCTGGGCTACGGCATCGCCATGCTGCGCATGAGTTCGCATGCGACGACCGGTGCCTTCGCGGCGCAGGGCGTCTACAAGCAACGCCTGCATCAGGGCATCTGGCTCGGTGCGCTGGTTGTGGCCGGGGGCCTGCTGCTGACGGGTTGTTGGAGTTCATGATGCACGAGGATTTAAACGCTGGTGTCGAGCGCCGGCTTGCCGTGCTCGACGCGGAGCTTGCAGCCTGCGCTGGAACGCTGGCTTCGCTCGCGCCTGGGCGCGACAGTGCGAGCTCGTTAGTAACCATCGCCACGAGTCTGCTCTCCGGGCGCAGCAGCGCATGGGAAGATGCTTTCGCGAGCAGCGCCGAGCGAGTCGTGCGTGCGCTGATCGAGCATTTTCCAGGCAATCTCTATTGGGATCTCGACTATCTCCTCGCGGCGTTGCTCGAGGAGGCGGCGGCGCCGGAAGGCCTGTTGGAGGCGGCGAACACGGTGGCCCGGCTGCAGGCCTTGTTCGGTTGTCACTCGAAGATCGCCTTCCGATATCTGCACGACTTCACTTACGGCTTCGATTGGGCGCGCTGGTCGGTGCGCCGTCCTGCAGAGCGCGAGGGGATCGGACCGTTCTCGCCGCTGTTTCTCGCTCACCTCGAGCAACGCGGTCGGGAGATCACGGCAGCCATCGACGCGGGTGATGAGCGGTTTCCACGCCTCTCCCCAGGCACGTACCGCAATCCGTTCCCTTTCTCCCGCAAACCCTTCCATGAGCGCCTGTTGCTCGAGGATCTGGCGGCACGAAATCTTGTGCCGATTCATACCTGGTCTATCCAGGCACGGCCGCGCAATGACCTGCCCTTCTCAGAACTCCGGGAGGAGCGCGCGCGCGCATTGGCCATCCCTCCCGAGATGCAGCCCGCGCCATGAAGGCAAAGCTGCGTGCCTGGTTTCAGGCCTCGCGCCTGCCCTCCCAGTCCTATCTGTTCCTGCCGCTGTTGCTCGGAAGCGTGCTTGCCTGGACTGTCTCCGGTCAGTGGAGCTGGACGGTCTTCGTCCTGGTGCACCTCTTCGGCCTGTTCGATCAGCTCTATATCGTCTACGCGAACGACGTCGCCGACGAGGCCACCGACCGCGACAACTCAACGCCCACTCTTTACTCGGGTGGCTCGCGGGTGCTGGTCGAAGGGCGGCTGAATGCCGCAGCACTACTGCGCGCGGCCTGGGTCATGGCGGCGCTCGCCGTGACGACGACGGTCGCCATCGGTTTCATGGCCGGGACCTGGTTGCCTTTGTTGCTCGGTTGCATCGGCATCGCGCTGCTGTGGGCCTACAGCTTCCCTCCTCTGCGTCTGTCGTATCGCGGTGGCGGCGAACTGCTGCAGACGCTAGGGCTGGGGATGGTGCTACCGCTGCTCGCCTATGCGGCGCAGGCCGGCGATCTCGAAGGCTTTCCCTGGGCGCTGTTCGCGGTGCTGCTGCCCCTGAATCTGGCCACCGCCATCGCCACCGCATTGCCCGACGCGCCGTCCGATGCGCGGGCAAGCAAACGCACGCTGGCGGTGATGCACGGTATCGCGCCGGCGCGCAGGTTCATTCTCGTACTGATCGCGGGCGCGCTGGTGCTGCATGCGCTGTATGCACCGCTGCTGCTCGGGATCGATGCGGTCGTGGCCCGCTGGGTGGTACTCGTGCCTGGCCTCGCGGTGGGTGCCGCGGCGCTCATTCACCTGCGTGCAGAACCAGGTACGCGCGTACTCGATGCGTTCCTGTTTCTGGCGATCCTTGCGAATCTTGCCTACGTGGCGGGGCTCATCACACTGCTGCTCTGGGGCTGAGGTATGCAGGCTAGAGACTGATCGGCGCCCCCGGCCCCAGCGGCAGGTCGAAGGTGACCCAGACGGTGAGCAGGGCGGACCAGGCCAGCAGCAGAGCGATAGAGTAGGGGATCATGGTGGCGATGAGGGTGCCGAGGCCGGCTCGCTTGTCGTACTGCTGGGTGAAGGCAAGCACGAGGGCGAAGTAGGGCATCAACGGCGTGATGATGTTAGTAACCGAGTCGCCGATCCGATAGGCCATCTGGGTAGCTTCCGGTGATATGCCGAGCAGGTAGAGCATCGGCACGAACACCGGGCCCATGATCGCCCACTTGGCGGAGGCGCTACCGATCAGCAGATTGATGCCGGCGGCGAGCAGGACGAAGATGAGCAGCAGCGGCAGGGTGCCGGGGTCGATCGCCGCAAGGAGCTGGGAACCGCCGATGGCGGTGATCAGGCCCAGGTTCGTCCAGCCGAACCAGGCAACGAACTGTGCTGCGAAGAACATCAACACCAGGTAGACCGCCATGGTCTCCATGGTCCGCTCCATGCTGCGGATGACATCGCCGCCGTCCGCGAAGCTGCCCGAGAGCTTGCCGTAGACGACGCCACAAAGCGCCGCCCACAGGGCAATCACCACCACGATGCCGTTGATGAACGGCGAGCGCAGGATGCTGCCGGTTTCCGGGTCGCGCAGGACGCCGTCAGCAGGAACGAGGCCCGCCAGGATCAGCGCCAGCGTCACCAGGGTCACCACGCCCGCACCGCGCAGACCGCGCCGTTCCGCGTCCGTTTCGCCGCTCGAATCGTCCTGCCCGGGCATCTCGGGCGGCAGCTCGGCCGGGGCCAGGCGTCTTTCGGTGACGAACTCGGTGACGAGGGTCACGACCACCGCGATCAGGAACGTGGAGGCGATGATGAACCACCAGTTGCCCGCGGCCGTGACCTCGTAGTCGGGGTTGACGAAGCGCACCGCTTCCGTGGACAGCCCCGCCAGCAGCGCGTCGAGCGGACCGATCAGCAGGTTGGCCGAAAAGCCGGCCGAGACGCCGGCGAAGGCGGCAGCGATGCCCGCCACCGGGTGGCGACCGGCGGCTATGAACACCAGAGCGGCCAAGGGGATCAGCACCACGTAGCCGGAGTCGACGGCGATAGAGGAAAGCACGCCGGCGAGCACCACGAAGAACGTCAGCAGGCTCGTCGGGGCCGCCATCACCAGGCGCTTCAAGAGCACGTCGAGCAGACCGGAGCGTTCGGCGATGCCGATGCCGAGCATGGCCACCAGTACGGTCCCGAGGGGGGCGAAGCCGGTGAAGTTAGTCACGGTACCGGCCAGGATCCGGCGGATGCCCTCGCCGGAGAGAAGATTCACCGTATCGATGCGCTCACCGCTGACAGGATGGGTGGCGCTGACTCCGAACAGGGCGCAGACCGCGGAGAGGATCAGCACCAGTATGGCCATCCAGGCGAACAGCAGGGCCGGGTGCGGTAGCCGGTTGCCCGCACTCTCGATAGCGTTCAGGATGCGCCCGAGCCGTCCAGGAGCCGCCGTGTCCGTCGTCGCCCCATTGTCATCTCGGATCATGCCTGGTCTCCGTTCTGGCACGCCCCGGCATGCCCCGGGGCACCATAGCGGGCGCGCTCCGGTGCCAGCAAGCGGGCGCAGAGAGTGAGGTCGAGCCGCCGCGGCCGCCTCGGGATCATCGCCAATCCTATGGCCGGGCGTGACGTCCGCCGGCTCGCCGCCAGAGCCTCGGAAGTCACGCATCAAGCTAAACGCGACATGGTGGCGCGTATCGCCGCCGGTGCGGATACGGCCGGCGTGGAGTCCATCGTGGTGCAGGCTGAGCCGTTCCGGATCGCCACCGGCGCGGTGGAATCCATGGAACTCGCCGCCCGCGTGCAGGTGGTGGGGGAGGGATGCCGGCGCTACCACAACGGCCCCGAGGACACGGTGGCCGCCATTGCGGCCATGCGCGATCTCGGCGTGACCGCCCTGGTGGTGCTCGGTGGAGATGGCACCAACCGGATCGTCGCCCAGGCCTGGCCGGACGCTGCGCTGGTCCCGGTGTCCACGGGGACCAATAACGTCTTTCCGCGCATGGTCGAACCGACTCTGGCGGGCGCCGCGGCCGGGCTCGTTGCAGCCGGCCGGGTGCCGCTGCATGCGCATTCTCGTAGGGTGAAGGTAATCCGCGTTCGTCCCTACGATGGGCCGTCAACGCTGGCGTTGGTGGATGCGGTCCTGTTGCGGGACGACTTCAGGGGTAATCTGCTGCCGGTGGATCCGACCAAAATCGATCGCATCCTGCTCACGGTGGCTTCCCCGGCCGCGGTGGGTATGTCGCCGGTGGGTGGGCTGCTGGTACCCGTCAGCGCTGAAGAGGAAGGCGGTCTCCTGGTCACCTGCAACCGCAGCAGCGGCGACAGGCGTGTGCAGGTCCCGATTTCGCCAGGTTTGTACCGGGAAGTGCGGGTCGCCGAGGCCCATCGGGTGGCGGCGGCCGTGACTTTGCTGTTCGAAGGGCCCGGCGTGATCGCCCTCGACGGGGACCGTGAGGTGAAACTCGGTGCCCGCCAACGGGCGCGGTTGCACGTGGAGCGCACCGGGCCGCGGCTTATCGACGTCGATGCGGTCCTGCGGCGGGCGGCACAAGACGGGCTGTTCGGTTGAGCCGGCGGCTGCGGTTACACTTGCCCGCTGCATGCTGAAAGGCCTTTGGGGGAACCTCGATGATCGTCAAACCTCGCGTACGTGGCTTCATTTGCACCACGGCTCATCCGGTGGGTTGTGCCGCCAACGTGGCGGAGCAAGTGGGCTACGTCCGCGGCCGCCCGGCGCTCGCCGATGGCCCGAAGAACGTGCTTGTGATCGGTGCCTCCGGCGGCTACGGCCTGCCTTCGCGGATCAGCGCGGCCTTCGGTGCCGGCGCCGCGACACTCGGGCTGTCGTTCGAGAAACCGCCCACCGAAACGCGAACCGCCTCTGCCGGCTGGTACAACAATCGCGCCTTCGACAAGCTCGCCATGGAAGCTGGACTGTGGGCGCGGACGCTGGACGGCGATGCCTTCTCCGACGACATGAAGGCGCAGACGATCGATGTCATCAGAAAGGAAATGGGCCCTATCGATCTCGTCGTCTACAGCCTGGCCTCGCCGGTGCGCACGGATCCGGAAACGGGTGAGACCTATCGCAGTGCAATCAAACCGTTGGGGGAAACGTTCCACGTCAAGACGCTGAACGTAGACAAGGCGGAGGTCCACGAGGTGGATCTCGAGCCGGCCACCGAGGAAGAGACGCAGGCCACGGTCAAGGTGATGGGTGGTGAGGACTGGGAACGCTGGATGCACGCGCTTGCGGATGCGGGCGTACTCGCCGATGGCTGTCAGACCGTGTCCTACACCTACATTGGCAGCGAACTCACCTGGCCGATCTACTGGCACGCGACGCTGGGCAAGGCAAAGGAGGATCTCGACAGGGCGGCAAGCGCCATCGATGCGCACCTCAAAACACTCGCTGGCAAGGCCAAGGTCGCAGTGCTGAAATGCGTCACGACCCAGTCCAGCGCCGCCATCCCCGTGGTGCCGCTCTACGCGTCGCTTTTGTTCAAGGTGATGAAGGAGCAGGGGAGTCACGAGAGCTGTATGGAACACGTGCAACGGCTGTTCGAGACCCAGCTTTACGGCGACGGTGAGCAGCGCCTCGACGAGCAGGGACGCATCCGGGTCGACGATCTCGAGCTGTCCGACGCGGTGCAGAACGAAGTGAAGCGGCGCTGGCCGCAGGTCACCACTGAAAACCTCGACGAACTCACCGATTTCGCCGGCTTCCGTTATGACTTCCTGCGGATCTTCGGTTTCGGCGTGCCCGGAGTCGACTACGAAGCCGAAGTGGATCCGCAGCGCATCGAGCCCATCGGGTAACGGCTACGCCGGGTGCGCATCGCATCCTCGCGATCGCTCGGGCAAGCTGTAGCATCCGCCCGCTGCTCCGAAGGGAACCGCCTTGGCCTGGATCGACTACGTACTCACGCAATTTTCGAACTTCGTCTGGGGCTATCTGGTCCTGTGGCTCCTGCTCGGAGCCGGTTTTTGGCTGCTGTTTTATTCTCGCGGACTTGCCTATCGCCACTTCCATCATGCCTTCCAGCTTTTGACCGGACGTTGGGACCGGCATGATGACCCGGGGGATATCACGCATTTTCAGGCGCTGTCCGCTGCGCTCTCGGGAACGCTGGGTCTCGGCAACATTGCCGGCGTGGCGGTGGCGATCTTCGTTGGTGGCCCCGGTGCGATTTTCTGGATGTGGCTGACCGGCCTGCTCGGAGTCACGCTGAAGTTCTTCACCTGCTCGCTCGCGATCATGTATCGAGGGCGCGACTCCATGGGCGTACTTCAGGGTGGCCCGATGTACGTCATTCGCGAGGGCCTGCCTAAACGCTGGTATCCGCTGGCCGTGTTCTTCGCCGTTGCCGCCATGTTCGGCACGCTACCTGTGTTCCAGGTCAATCAGCTCACGCAGATCGTCCGCGACGTCATTGCCATACCGCAGGGTTGGGCGATGGCCGATGCCCACTTCGGCTTCGATCTCGGCTTCGGTCTCGTGGTGGCGTTCATGGTGGGCGTTGTGATCTTCGGCGGTATCAGCCGTGTCGGATACACGGCGGCGCGGATCGTACCTTTCATGGTACTGATCTACCTCGCCGCTTCGGTGTGGATTCTCATCGACAATGCCGGCGCTATTCCTGCGGCGTTCGCCTTGATCTTCAGCGATGCTTTCACCGGTCAGGCCGCGGCAGGAGGTTTCCTCGGTGCGCTGCTTGTGGGTGTGCGGCAGGGCGCGTTCTCCAACGAAGCCGGGATCGGTAACGAGTCTCTTGCCCACGGTGCCGCCCGAACCAAGGTGCCGGTTCGCGAGGGACTCGTGGCCATGATCGGCCCGGTGGTGGATACGCTTATCGTCTGCACTGCGACGGCACTGGTGATCCTCGTGACCGGTGTCTGGGAGCTGGGTACGGACAGCGGCGTCACCATGACCGCACAGGCCTTCGAGAGCGCACTCGGTGCCTTCGGTCCATGGTTGCTGGTGCTGCTGGTGGTGTTTTTCAGCGTCAGCACCATGTTCACGTTCTGGTACTACGGTGCGAAGTGCCTGGGTTTCCTCATCGGAGCGCAGAAACAGCACTACTACCGCTGGTTTTACGTGCTTCTCGTAGTGGTGGGTTCGGTGCTTTCAATTGACGCGGTGGTTGGTCTGATCACCGGCATGTACGGTCTGATGGCGATTCCGACCGTGATCTCCACCCTGCTGCTGGCACCGAGAGTCATGTCGCATGCGCGTGACTACCTCTCCCGCAGCGAGGCCGAGCGTGCCCGCTGGACGGCGGATCAGGATCTCGAACGGACCTGATTCCTTATCAGAGCTTGCGGAAGCGAAAATGCACGAACAGGCGGCCGTGGTTGTCCCTGTCCTTGTCGAGCCGGTGGTAGCGGGCGCGGATGTCCTTGCGCTGCAGAAAGCGCAGGACCCGTTTCTTGAGCTGCCCGCTGCCCTTGCCCGGAATGATTTCCACCGTGGTGATGCGCCGGCGTTCTGCTTCGTCCAGCACCCGCTCGAGTTCGGCCTCGATCAGCGCACCCTTGTTGAAAATCGGGTGGAGATCGAGTGTCAGCTTCGCTCCCATACGCTGTCGATCCTGACTTTCCAGGGAGGTTCATTATGAAAGTGAGTCTGGAGATCTGTCTCGTACCCATCGGTGTCGGGACCTCGGTCTCGGCCTACGTCGCTGCGTGCCAGGAAGTGCTGGCCGAGGCCGGGCTCGAGCCGCAGATGCATGCCTACGGCACCAACGTCGAGGGTGAGTGGGACGACGTCTTTGCTGCGCTCAAGCGCTGTCATGAGCGGGTTCACGCCATGGGCGCTGCACGCATTTTCACGTCGCTCAAGGTCGGCACGCGAACCGATCGCCTGCAGACGCTCGCCGAAAAGATCAGCAGCGTCGAACGCCAACTGCAGACCAGTCAGGATCAGTGAGCCGAGGAGATTCAGGGCCATGCTGATCGATACCCGCAATCTGGAGGCGGACGCCCGGGAAATGCGCGATGCATTGAAGCAGCGCGAAGTTCCCAGAGCACTCAACATCATCGATCGAGTATCGCCTCTGCGGACGGCACGCCTGCTTGCGGATGCGCCCCCGGACACGCTGCTGCCCTTCATGGCGGGCCTCGAGGTTGGCTACGCGGCGGACGTGGTCGAGCACTTCCCTTCGGCGCTGGCGGCTCAGTATCTGGCCGAAATTGACCAGGGTCGGGCCGGGACCATCCTCTCAGAGATGGATATCGAGCGTGTGGTCGACATGCTGCGGCATCTGCCGGAGGAACCGCGCACTGCACTACTCGATCAGTTCGAGGCGGGCTATCGGCAGCAGGTGGAAACGCTGGCGAGTTTCCCTGAAGGCTCCTGCGGTGCGGCCATGTCGCCTCATTTTCTCGCCGTCGAGGAGGAGGCGAGAGTGCATGAAGTGCTCGACGCCGTGCGCTCTGCCAGTGGGGTCGCTCAGCGGGTGCCCTATGTCTACGTTCTGCGAGCGAATGGCAAACTCGCGGGCGTGGTTTCGCTGCGTGATCTGATCACGGCCAACCCTGACAGCATCATCTCGCGCGTCATGGTGAGCGACGTTGTGACCGTCCGTACCCGTGACGATGCCGAAGACGCGGCACGCCGGATCCGCTCTCGCCATCTGAAAATGCTGCCGGTGGTCGACGACAGCGACGTGCTGCGCGGGGTGCTCACCATCGAGCATGCGGTCGAGATTCTCGCGGCCGGGGTGGCCGAGAGTTTCGTTGCCGTGAATGCGGCATCGCCGGACGAGTCGTTCTTCACGCCGCCGCGACAAGCCGTCAAAAAACGGCTGCCATGGATGGCTGCCAACATTTTCCTCAACCTCGGCGCGGTCATGGTGATTGCCGGCTTCGAGGACACCATCGCCACGGTCGCGATCCTCGCGGCGTTCCTGCCCATGATCACTGACATGGGGGGCAACGTAGGCATTCAGGCGCTGTCGGTGTCGATCCGCAGCATGGCGCTCGGGGAAGCACGCATCGGCGACATCTGGAAGGCGGTGAACAAAGAAGTGACCATCGGGCTGGTCAATGGTGCGGCGCTCGGGGCGTTGTTCTGTGTGGTCGCGTACCTCTTCGAGGCGAACATGGTGCTGGCGCTGGTAGCGGGCTTCGCGCTCGGCTGCAACGTCCTGCTCGCCGGTGTCGTGGGTGGCACCATCCCCTTCATCATCCGCCGTCTGGGAGGAGACCCGGCGATGATGACCGGGCCGGTGCTGACCACGATCACAGACATCACCGGGGTGACGATCTACCTTGGGCTCGCGACGGTGTTCCTCACCGGGTTGATGGCCGCGGCCTGAGGTGGCTCCTGGCCCACGATGTCAGGTCATCCAGACGCCGCCCGCGTTGCTGCGATAGCCCAGCGCCGTGTAGGCCGCATCCACCAGCGCCTGGCCGCGCTCGTTCAGAAGCAGGCCGGCGCCCATGCGGTTCATGCTGTAGCCGAAGGCGAGTTCGCAGTCCGGATCCGCGAAGCCGAGACTACCGCCAGCGCCGACGTGGCCGAACGCCCGCTCGCCGAGGATCACGCTCTCGATGTTGCCGTGGGGCCGATGCCGGTTGTCCATGGATTTCATGAAACCGAGGGCGAAGCGACTGGGAATGAGCAGCGTGGCGTCTTTCTGGGTCGCCATGGACACCTGGCTCATGCGGGTGACGGCGTCGCGGCTGAACAGGTCGCCGCCGCCAAGTGCCAGCGGCTCGAACATGCCGGAGACGCCGCGGGCGTTGCTGATGCCGCCGCCGCCGCCGATCTCCGCCGCGTGGGCCTCGCGTGAGTCGGGCATATAGCCGCCGGAGTTCAGCAGCGAGAGCGCGGGAATGGACTGCTGATCCGCCATCAGCGCCTGGGTGAAGTCGGTGAACGGTCCCTCAGGGCCGGGAGCCCAGGGAATCAGGCGGGAGACTCGTGGCTCGATGGCCTCGGGCAGACCAATCCAGAAATCGATGCCGAGCGGTCCGGCCACCTCCTCGGCAAAGAAGGTCCCGAGCGAGCGGCCGGATACCCGCCGGACGATTTCACCCACGGTCCAGCCGAAGCTGATCATGTGGTAACCGTTTCGGGTACCCGGCTCCCAGAACGGCTCTTCCGCTTCCAGCCGTCCGACCATGTAGTCCCAGTCGTAGTAGCCCCCTGCCTTGATCGGCTCCCGGAAGGCCGGCAGCCCCACCGAATGATTGAGCAGCATGGCGACGGTGGCTGTTTCCTTGCCGGCGCTGCCGAATTCGGGCCAGTATTCTGTGACGTTCGCGTGCAGGTCCAGCTGACCGCGCTCGGCAAGCAGGTGGGCGCAAAGCGCGGTGGCGGCCTTGGTGACGGAAAAAACCAGGGAGACCGTGTCGGCGGTCCAGGACGTGGCGTCGGTCTCGTTGACCCGGCCTCCCCAGAGATCGACCCGAAGCGCCCCGCCGACGCGCAGCGCCACCGAGGCGCCCAGCTCGTCGCGCTGTTCGAAGTTCGTGACGAACGCATCCAGGACGCCCTCGAACGCAGGATCCAACTGGCCCTGGATCCTGCCCTTCGCGGTCTCGATGTCGATCTGCTTCATGTGTCTGCTCCCCATGCCTGATAACGCGGATCTTACCCGGAGCAGTTCCTTGCGTCGGCCTTGCACCGCCAACGCCATTGTGGGAAGGAGTGGCGCTGCGCCCCCGGCGCAGCGGCGCTCCGATCACCTCCGAAAGAGGAAATACCATGGCCGACAACGTCATCGTAGTCCTGCTCGACAGCCTGAATCGCCACATGCTCGGCAGCTATGGTGGCCACGAGTTCGATACGCCGAACCTGGATCGCTTCGCCGCACGCGCCGTCCGTTTCAGGAACCACTACGCCGGATCGCTGCCCTGCATGCCGGCGCGCCACGACATCCTCGTTGGTGCGCTGGACTTCCTCTGGCGCCCCTGGGGTTCCATCGAACTGTGGGAGGAACCGGTGACGCAGCCGCTGCGCGAGGCCGGCATCACGACGATGCTGGTCACGGATCACCCGCATCTGTTCGAGACCGGAGGCGAGAACTACCACACCGAGTTCCGCGGCTGGGATTACGTCCGCGGCCACGAGAACGATCCCTGGCGTACCCGCCCCGATCCGAGCTGGCTCGGGACGCCGGCACTGCCCGCGGAGTCGGGCCACGGCCAGTACTACAACGCCGCCCGGACCTGGTTCCGGGAGGAGCTGGACTTTCCGGGCCCGCGCACCATGAACGCCGCGCGGCGCTGGCTCGAGCAGGAGGCGGATCGCGATGCGCCGTTTTTGCTGTTCGTCGACGAGTTCGATCCCCACGAGCCGTTCGACACTCCCGAGCCCTGGGCGCATCGCTACGATCCCGAGTGGCAAGGACCGCTGAAGATCTGGCCGCCCTACAGCACCGACACGGTCGCCTCGGGCGTGCTCAGCGAGCGCGAGGCGCGGCACGTGCGGGCGAACTACGGCTCGAAACTCTCCATGATCGACCATTGGTTCGGGCGCCTGCTCGACACGGTAGATGCGATGGACCTCTGGCGCGATACGACGATCATCGTCTGTACCGATCATGGCCACTACCTGGGCGAGCGCGACATCTTCGGCAAGCCGGGCGTGCCGCTTTACGAACCACTGGGCCACACGCCGCTATTCGTCTACAGGCCAGGCGTTGCGGCGGGGACCTGCGATGCACTGACCACCAACGTGGATCTGAACGCCACGCTCTACGACCTGTTCGATCTTACGCCGCGCATCCGGACCCACGGCCGATCCCTGCTGCCGTTGCTCGACGGGCGAGCGACACAGATCCGCGAATGGGCGCTGGCGGGTGTCTACGGGCGCTGGGTGCACGTTCTGGACGGGCGCCGGAAGTATGCTCGGGCACCGGTCAGTGCCGACAATCTGCCGCTGTCGCTGTGGTCGAACCGCTGGAGCACCATGCCGGTCCACGGCATGCCGAAGTTGAAGCTGCCCAAGCCGGACCGGCGCGCTTTCGTCGACTTCATGCCCGGTTCCGACGTGCCGGTGCTGCGGCAGCCTTTCGCGCCTGGCGACCGGCTGCCGTACTGGTGCCATCGGCAGCCGGCGGATGCCCACTGTCTCTACGATCTGGGCAACGACCCGGATGAGCGGGATAACCGCCTCGGCGGCAGCGAGGAGCGGCAGATGCTGGAACTGCTGCATTCCGCACTGAGCGAAATCGAAGCGCCGCAGGAGCAGTTTCAGCGCCTCGGCCTGGACTGAGCTAGCGCGACATAGCCGTCGCGGTCACGGCTGCAGCGAAAAATCGGCGGCAAAGCCCATGAAGGCGCGGATGCGTCCGGCGCGACGCAGGTCCGGATGCGTGAGCAGCCACAGGCCGCGGGGCGGTTGTGGTGCGCTGCTCGGCAGCGCTACGAGACCGGGTCGGCCCGCCGTCAGCAGGGCCACGCCGAATCCGGATCGAGCCGCGGCCAGGGCCTCGCCATGACTTGGCGCGACGAAGGCGACATCGGGCTGTCGGCTGTGGGCTGCCAGGACTTGCCGCTGCCAGTCCAGCGTGGCGCCATCCTCCGAGGTGTCCTGCCAGAGCACGAACCGAGGCCTCGGACTGCTCACCGCTGCCTCGACGCCCTGAAGGGCGAAAGGCAGACGCAGGAGCTGGCGGCCGACCAGCGCTTCGGGCGGCGTGTCCGTGAGCCGCAGAGCGATGTCCACGTCGGGTGGGAGGCACGTCGCCGCCCGGGGTAGCAGGCGCATACCGCGGTGGGTTGTCGCGAAGGCATGCAGCAGCGGCCAGGGATCGAACACGCTTGGGTCGGGCAGGGCGAGCTGCAGGTCGCCGCTGACGGCCGCATCCTGGCCGGCCGCCTGGCGCAGCAGTGCTTCTGCGTTAGCTTCCATCTCCAGCGCGTGGTGAAGCAGCTCCTGGCCCTCCGGTGTAATCCGATAACCGCTCTGGCGGTGCTCGAACAGGGGCGTCGCCAGGGTCTCCTCCAGCTGTTTCACCTGCCGCAGAACGGTGGCATGGCTGACGCCTAGTGAGACCGCGGCGGCGCTCAACGAGCCATCACGGGCGACGGCGACGAAGTGCCGGATGGCGTCCCAGCGCAACATGTCCACCCCTCGTTCGAATATGAACAATCGATGTTCTTTTTATGCGTATCCGAACAATACCAGCTCCGGTAGCTTGGCCCCACAGCATCGCGTGGGAGACCGGATATGGGGCTTGCAGCCGTCGAAGAGGCCATAGGCCAGATCGCCGCGGGTGGATTCGTCATTGTCGTCGACGATGAGCACCGCGAGAACGAGGGTGATCTGATCATTGCTGCCGAGAAGGCCACACCTGAGGCCATCGCCTTCATGGTGCGCCACACCAGTGGCCTGATCTGCGCACCCTGCGAACCGGCGCGCCTCGATGCGCTGGAGCTGCCGCTGATGGTGGCGACGAACCAGGAGGCCCACCGCTGCGCCTACACGATCTCCGTGGACGTGCGCGCCGGCATGACGACCGGCATCGCTGCCGCGGAGCGGGCGCGCACGCTCAATGCGCTTGCCGATCCCACTGCGGGGGCGGCGGACTTCGTCCGCCCCGGTCACGTCATTCCGCTGCGCTACGAACCGGGCGGGGTTCTGGTCCGCTCCGGGCACACTGAAGCCGCGGTGGATCTGGCGCGACTCGCGGGACTGGAGCCTGCAGGCGCTATCTGCGAGCTGGTGCATGATGACGGACGCATGCAGCGCCTGCCCGACCTGCTGGAGTTCGGTGCGCGTCATCGGCTGCCGGTCATCAGCATCGAGGATTTGATTCGCTATCGGGCCCGCCACGACGTGCTCGTGAACGAGCTTGCCCGGGAGCAGGTCGACCTCGGCGGCCAGCGCTTCAGCGCGCATCTGTTCCGGACGCCATTCGACGCGCGGCCGGTGGTCGCTCTGGTTTACGGGACGCTGCGCGGCGATGTGCCGACTCTGGTACGGGTGATAAAGGGGCGTGCCGATCGTGACCTGTTCGGCAGCGCGCTGCTGCCTGGCAATCCTGTGCATCGCACACTTGAACTGCTGACCGAAGCTGCTGCGGGAGTGCTGGTCTACCTGCCGCCGGAACCAGACGGACCCGGCAGCGCGGAGGGGAGCATCTGGCGCAGGGTGGGGCTCGGCAGCGCAGTGCTGTCGAGCCTGGGGGTGGGTCGTATCCATCTCCTGGCTAGCCGCGAGCTGTCCTTCCCCGGGATCGCCAGCTTCGGGCTGCGGATCGAGAGCCTGGTGAAGGAGACCTGACCCGGGGTCCGTTCTCTAGCTGGGGCAACGCAGCCCGGCCCGGTCCTGCGTCGTGCTGCCGTCCGGCAGGACGAAGATCATGTTGGCTTCGCTCTCCGGCGCCAGGTCTCGGCCTTCGGCAGGTTCGAGCAGAACCTGCCAGATCAGGCATGTGGGGGAGCCGACCACGTAGACCGGATAGGCACCGTGCTCGTCCTGCGCCCATGCCTCGCGCTGCTCGACGTGACGTAGTGCTGCGGCAACGGCATCGGCCTCCGGCAGGGGGGGTTCCGTCGGCAAGCGGGCGCCGTGTTCGACGATGCCGTCGATCCCGCGCAGCCTGCCACTGTCCGGATCGGTCAAAAGTATCAGCGGACGATTCAGCACCAGATGGCCGTTCGGTGTCGGCAACAGCAGCCATGTCCCCGCGGGCATGTCTTCCAGTCCGGACAGGACATGGTCGAAGCGGTCATGGCTGGTGAGCCCCAAATAGGGCGCCAGGGCTGCGAGCACCGCGTCGACGTCCTCGGCGGATTCGACCGTGAGGTTCTCGAGGCCGGGCGGGAGGTCGCTGACATAGGTTCGCGATGTGGTTGCAGTGTCTTCGAAACGGATGGCCTCAGCGGGCAGATTGCGCAGCAGTCGTCTTTGCCGTTCGCGGGCCCTTAGCAACTCCGGATAGGGCGCCAGCCTTTCCGCGTCGATGCCCGTTCGGATACCCGCGCCGGCGTAGGCTGGGGTCGACGCAGACAGGGCTGCCAGGAGGAGGAGGCAAGCGAGGGGCATGGACGCTCCGAACAATCGGGGTTGGCGCAGTATCCTCGCCGGAGGGCGAGGTGGTTGTCACGCTCGAGGTTCCCCCATTTGCTCCGAAGCAGTATGCGCTCCGACCCTGTAGGCATCGACGGGTAGCTCGCTGCGAGGATCGCTCACGCCACCTGGCGGCAGCAGCGGACAGTCAAGTGAACGGCGCGGCGCGATCCTGAGTGGGTCTGTGGGAGTCTGCTGATGTCCACCCACCCGCGCCGCCTGACGGTGCTGCTACCGCGACTGGGCGCCTACCTGGGGTGCGGCGCCCTCGTGCTCATCGAGGTCGGAGCCATCAATGGCAGCGTTCTGCTGTATCTGATCTGGCTGCTCGCTTTGCCAGGACTCACATGGCTGACGCTTTCGCCGCTGGGCTGCCGCCTGCTGGCACTGGCAGAGAATCTGCTCGTACCGCTGGGCGCACTCGCACTCGGGCTGCCTGGCAGTTTGGTGGCAGCCATGGGCTTTGTGCTGATCCTCGGCCACGGCAGCGTGGCAGGCGCCCGCCAGGCCGGCGTGGCGGCCGTGACGGTGGGCGCGCCGCTGGCTGCGGTGGCCTGGTCCGCGCCCTGGTTCGAGTGGCGAGGTTCGGTGCCCGGCGAGGCGTTGGCCTTGCTGCTGATCCTCGGATTCGCGCTTGCTGCGGCCCTGCTGAGCCATCGCCAGAAAACCATGCTGGAAGCGGCGCAGATCGAACTGGCCGGCCGCGCTGAGCAGCATGCGGCGCTGGCGGCGCGGCTCGCCCGCTATCTTCCGCCGGCCGTGCATCGCGTGGCCTTTGAGCAGCCCGGTGGCACGGTAAAGGCCTCGCATCGCTGCTGGCTCACCGTCTGTTTCGCGGATCTGGCCGGATTCACCGCGCTCACTGATGCCGCGGAGAGCGAAGACGTGGTGGCCATGCTCGATGACTTCTACACCGCAATGGCGGAGGCGGCACTCAACTACGGCGGCACTCTGGACAAGTTCATCGGCGATGCGGTGATGGTGTTTTTCGGCGAACCCGGGGGCCGTGGCCGCAGTCGGGACGCCGAGGACTGTATGCGCATGGCGGCGGAGATGCAGGAGCGCTTTGCTGCCTTGCGTCAGCGTTGGCTGGCATCCGGGCTCAGCCGCGATCTTGGCCTGCGTATTGGTATCCACTCCGGTTGGTGCACCCTCGGCAGTTTCGGCAAGGGCGCGCGTATGGACTACACGGTCATCGGTGCCACGGTGAACGCTGCAAGCCGGTTGGAGAGCGCGGCGCAACCGGGGCAGGTACTGGTTTCCCGGGCGACTCGGGCTCTTCTGGGCGTCGAAGCCGAGCGCTGCCGGCGGCTGCCGCCGGTTCTCGCGAAGGGCTTCGCGCAGCCCATCGAGGTATTCGAGTACCGTTTCCGGCATGCACGCCGCAAGCCCAGGCGCTGGCAGGGAGAGGGCTTCGAGCTGCAGTTGGATCCGACTGCGGTGGATGCTGGACAGGTTCGCAAGGCGCTGGCCGAGGCCAGTTCGTTCCTGGAAGTCAGCGCGGATGGATCCGCGCCAGAACGCGGCGCAATGCTGGCCATGTCCGTTTCGGTAAGTTGACCGGCCCTGGTGGCCACGGCTAATGTCCGCGGCGCCCGGCCCGTCGCCTCTCCGTCTGCTTCCGGAAGCCCTTCATGGACCAGCGTCTCTACGATTCAGCCTACCTTCGCGCCTGCCGTGGCGAGCCGGCGCCTTACACGCCGATCTGGCTCAATCGCCAGGCTGGGCGCTACATGCCCGAGTACCACGCGGTTAAGGGTAAAACGCCGAGCCTCGAGTTCTTCAAGAATCCGGACCTTGCGGCCCAGGCCACCCTGGACGCCCAGCGCATTTTGGGGGTGGATGCAGCCATTCTGTTTGCCGACCTGCTGCCTATTCTCGAACCCATGGGGCTGGAGTTGGATTACGTAGAAGGCGTCGGCCCCGTCTTCGCCAATCCCCTGCGTTCGGCGGCGGCGATCGACGCATTGCGCCCGCTGGTGGCCGAAGAAGGTACCGGCTACATCGCCGATACCGTGCGTAACTGCCGCGCCGGGCTGCCGGGGGACGTGCCGCTCATAGGATTTGCGGGCGCGCCTTTCACCCTTGCGTCTTACGCGGTGGAAGGGCGAGGCTCGCGCAACTACATCGAGGTGAAGAAGCTGATGTACGGTGACCCGAACAGCTTCGAGGGCCTGATGGGTAAACTGGTGGATGCGGTCGCGGACTACCTCGGCCTGCAGATCCGCTCCGGCGTCCAGGCCGTGCAGTTGTTCGATTCCTGGGTCGGGTGTCTTGCCCCTGCCGACTATGAGCGCTATGTGCTGCCGCACACTCGGGAGCTGATCCGGCGCATCAAGGCGCAGGCCGCCGACGTACCGGTCGTCCACTTCGGCACCGGCAATCCTGCGCTCAATCGACTCATGCACAGCGCCGGCGGCGACGTGCTCGCCCTGGATTGGCGCAGCCCGCTCGCAGCCACCTGGGATGCAACGGGTGCAACCGCGGTGCAGGGCAACCTGGATCCGATCGTGCTCTGCGCCGACTGGTCTGCGGTGGAAGCGCAGACGCGAGCGCTGCTCGCGGAAGTGAACGGCCGGCCCGGCCACATTTTCAATCTCGGGCACGGCATCGTTCCGGAAACGCCGGTGGACAACGTGAAGCGCCTGGTGGCCTTGGTGCATGAGGTCACCGGCTGTTGATCTTCCTGCGCGGCCGCAAGCCCAAGGCGGGCGCTCCTTTGGCTTGAATCCTATAATTCGCTCCGTGCGCTGCAATCCGTAAGCATTTCGCGGAGCATCTCATGGCCCGTGATCAGGCCGGAACCGACGAGTCGCGCAGGCTCGATGCCCTGGAGGCCTATCGCATCGTCGACACGGCGCCCGAGGCCGTGTTCGATGACCTGGTGCAGACAGCGGCGACATTGGCGGCAGCGCCGATGGCCTTGCTCGGCTTCGTAGACGAGCGCCGCCAGTGGTTCAAGGCGTCGCAGGGAATTCCGTTCACGGAGACGCCCCGCGAGATCGCGTTTTGCGAATACACCATACGTCGCGAAACGCCGATGGTGGTGACGGACGCTCGCAGCGATCCACGCTTTCTGGACAATCCACTCGTCACCGCAGAACCGCACATCCGCTTCTATGCCGGGATCCCGCTGTCGGTGAGGCCCGGCGTCGTCGTCGGCACGCTGGCCGTCATGGACGTGGTCCCGCGCGAGCCCGCCCCGGCGCTCGTGCAGTCATTGCAAGGGCTCGCGCGGCTCGCCGTCGCCCTGTTGCGTTCGCGTCTCCAGGCGCTGCGCACGGAAGACCGCCTCGATCGGGAGCAACGTCGCGGTGCGTTGATCCAGTCCCAGGAGTGGGAGCTCAAGGCTGCCCACGCCGAACTCAAGTTCCACCTCGAAAATACGCCGCTGGCCCTCGTAGAGATGGACCAGGACACTCGCATCCGGCGCTGGTCGCGACAGGCTCAGGAACTGTTCGGACACCTGCCGGCGGAAGTCCTCGGGCGTCGCCTCGAGGAAATCGGTCTGGTGCACCCGGCGGACATGGCAGCGGTAGCGGAAGTCGTGGATGAGCTCGTCTCCGGTCGCCGCAGCCGCAACGCGTGTACTAATCGCAATCTCACCCGCTCCGGCCAGACCCTGATCTGTAAGTGGTACAACTCCGCCCGCCGCGACGACTCCGGGAATCTGCTATCGCTGCAATCGTTCGCCAGCGACATCACGGCTCAGGTGGCGACGGAGGAGCAGCTCGGCGAGAGTCGACAGCTCTTGGAAATCGCTGGCCGTGTGGCGCAGATCGGCGGCTGGCGCGTCGATCTCGAAACGAATCGGATCCAGTGGTCTGACGAGGTGGCCGCGATCCATGACGAGCCGCCGGGCACCTCGCCCGAGGTGGAACGCGGTATCGGGTACTACGCCCCCGAGTACCGCGCCCGCATTCGTGCACTCTTCGAGGCCTGCGTCGAGCGCGGCGAATCCTACGACGAGGAACTTCAGATCCTGACGGCGCGCGGGCGCAGAGTCTGGGTGCGCACGATCGGTGAGCCCGTGCGCAACGGCGAAGGTCGGATCGTCGCCATTCAGGGCGCGTTTCAGGACATCTCCCGGCGCAAGGCCAGCGAAGAGGAACTGCGGCGTTCGGAAGAGCGCTACCGGTACGCGGCCGAGGCATCGCAGGCGGCGCTGTGGGACTACGACATGCTCACCGACGAGATCACGTTCTCCGATGCGTTCCGCGACATGCTCGGCTACGATCTGGACGCCTTGCCCCGTACCATGACCGGCTACATGGAGCTGATGCATCCCGATGATCGGGAGCGCATCCGGAAGCGGGCCGAGGAGCTCATTTCGGGCGTGACCGGTGACCTTGCAAGCGCGGAGTTCCGGCTCCGGACGGCATCCGGTCAGTACCGCTGGTTCCAGAGCAACAGCAAGCTCATCCGGGACGAGGCGGGCCGTCCGGTGCGTCGCCTAGGCTCAACGATAGACATTCACGACCAGCGCATCGCCGAGCAGCAGGTGCGGCAGTCGCAGCGACTCGAAGCGGTCGGCCAGCTCACCGGTGGCGTCGCGCACGACTTCAATAATCTGCTGACGGTCATCCTGGGCAATGCGGACGTGCTGGCGAACCAGCTGCGCGACGCGCCCGAGCAGGGCTATCTTGCAGAAATGATCGCGGCGGCGGCGCAGCGGGGCGCGGAACTCACTCATCGGCTGCTCGCGTTTGCCCGCCGGCAGCCGCTGCAGCCGCGACCCACCGACGTCACTGCACTGATCGCCGGGATGCAGGGCCTCCTCGAGCGCTCGCTCCCGGAGACCATCACGATGGAGATCGCTCATGGTGAGGAGCTCTGGCCCGCGGACATCGATCCTTCCCAGCTCGAATCCGCCTTGCTCAACCTTGCGTTGAATGCACGCGACGCGATGCCGGATGGTGGTGTGCTCACCATCATGACCGCCAGCGAGCACGTTCGCGCTTCGAAGCACCGCAGCGAAATGGAGCTCGCACCCGGTGACTACCTCGTGGTGACGGTGGCAGACACGGGCACCGGAATCGCGCCTGAGCATCGGGACCGGCTTTTCGATCCCTTCTTCACGACCAAGGATCAGGGGAAGGGCACCGGCCTGGGCCTCGCCATGGTCTACGGTTTCATCAAGCAGTCCAGTGGCCACGTCACCGTCGAGTCCGAGCCCGGGAAAGGCACGCGCTTCAGGCTCTACCTGCCGCGAGCCCAGGCGCCGATCCAGGAATCGGCGGCCGCGGCGCCTGCGGCGAAACCAGCCGGCGGTGCCGAGAAGATCCTCATCGTGGAGGATGATCCGCTGGTGCGGGATCACGTCCAGCGTCTGCTGGAAACCCTCGGTTACCGCACCGAGACTGCGCCGGATGCGCTTGCAGCGTTGCGCCTTCTGGAGTCGGGTGGTGCCTTCGACCTTGTCTTCAGTGATGTGGTCATGCCGGGCGGGATGAGCGGCTTCGACCTTGCGGCCGAGGCGCAGGCGCGTTTCCCCAGGCTGCCGGTACTGCTCACTTCCGGATACACAGAGGCAGCCCGCTCGGGCAACGCGATCGAACCGGGGGACATCCTGCAGAAGCCCTATTCGAGGGCGGCACTTGCGCGCCGGATCCGGTCATTGCTGAACTGACATCCGGTCACGTTATGCTGCGCCAGTCTGGTGCGCGATCTGGCCCAGTTGCGGTGCGGGCGCGTCAATCCAGTGCAGCGGTGCCTCCGGCGTCCCGCCGGAACGGTCCTGGACCGGTTCTTGCTGCATAGCGCTTAAGACCCCAGCGACGACCACAGGTGCGCGAACATGTCTCTCTTCCCGGCGCTGACCCGCGAGATCGATGTGGGCCCCGAAGGACCGGACCACGTTGCGTTCTTCGATCTCGACCGGACGCTCATCGACGGTTATTCGGTGCTCCCTTTTCTGGCTGAGGCCGTGACCACTGGTCTGCTGAGGCCAGGGAAAGTGCCGGGCCAGATCCGCGCCCTGCTGGAGTCTGGGCAAGACGGGCTGGGCCCGCTGCTCGAACGGATGATCCGAAGTCTGCACGGGACCCGTGAAGCAGACCTCGCAGCGCTCGGCGAGCGCGTGTTCGAACGTCACCTCTGTTCCCGCATCCATCCGGAGGCGCGCTCTCTGGTCCGTGCGCATCGCCTGCGGGGGCATCGGGTGGTGATTGTGACGTCGGCGACCCGCTATCAGGCGGAGCCGGTGGCGCGGGCGCTGGGCATCGACCCTGAGGACGTGCTCTGCACGCGACTGGTCGTGAACGCGGCTGGATACTTCACGGGCCGCTGGCTGCTGCCCGGCTGCTGGAACGAAGGCAAGCGCATGCTCGCTCGTGCATGGCTGCGGCGGCATGGCGGCACTCTGGAAGACGCCTGGTTTTATTCTGACAGCCATGAGGATGTTGCCCTGCTCGAACGGGTCGGGCGTCCGCGAGTGGTCGATCCCGATAACCGGCTTGCCGCCCGGGCTACCGCCGAGGGCTGGCCAATCCTGCGCTTTCGCGGTCGGCGTCCCAACGCGGAGTCACTCGTCCGTACCGGTCTCAGTCTCTCGGGGTTCTACGGCTCGGCTCTGGCAGGCGCGGGCCGCCTTCTGCGCGGCGGCAGCGTGCGGGAAGCGCTCGGCGATGCGGTGGCGACCTGGGGGCGGATCGGCATGCCCCTGGCCGGCGTAGGCTTGCGCGTGCGCGGCGAGCAGCATCTGCGCGCTGCGCGCCCCGCGGTCGTGGTGTTCAACCACCAGAGCGCACTCGACGCCTTGCTCATCGCGCGCCTGCTGCGGCGTGATTTCACCGCTCTATGCAAGCGCGAGCTGGAGCAGGATCCCCTGTTCGGCGCCGCGTTTCGCGCAGCGGGGGCGATCTTCGTCGATCGCGAGAGTGGAGGCTTCGCCCAACTCCGGCCGGCGCTCGCGGCGCTGCGCGATGGGCAAACGCTGGCGGTCGCGCCGGAGGGGGCTCGCAGTCGCACGACCATGCCGGGGCCTTTCAAGCGCGGTGCGTTCTATCTTGCCCTGCGCGCGCGCGTTCCGTTGGTGCCGGTGGTCATCCACAACGCGGTGGATGCGCTGCCGCGGGGAAGTTTCCTGCTCAGGGCCGGAACGACCATCGAGTTGGAGGTCCTGCCGCCTATCGATCCGCGCAGCTGGCCGAACCGCGACCTTGCTGCACAGGCGGATAGCCTGCGCGAGCGCTATTTGGAAGTGCTCGGATTCAGGTCCCGTCCTGCGGCACCGGATACCGTCGCGGCAGGCGACGACGTGCTCAAGCTCGCAAGCTGAGGGGCTCACCCCAAGCAGGTTGCCGAGCCGCGCCCAAAGCAGCCCTGAATCGTTTCAGAGATCGCTGTCGGTGACCGCGCCGAGCGAGGCCGAGCTCACGAGCTTCGCGTACTTGGCCAGAATGCCCCGGGTCGCGTAGGGCTCAGGTCGTTGCCAGACTGCATGCCGGCGTTCGAGTTCCGCTGCGTCCACCGCGACTTCGATCGTGCAGGCTTCGGCATCCACCGTGATTCGATCGCCGTCCTCGATCAGCGCGATCGGTCCGCCGTCGAATGCCTCCGGCGTGACGTGCCCGATGACGAAACCATGGGAGCCGCCAGAGAAGCGCCCGTCGGTGATCAGCGCAACGTCTGCGGACAGGCCACGGCCATTGATCGCGCTGGTGGGTGAAAGCATCTCGCGCATCCCGGGGCCGCCGCGCGGACCCTCATAGCGCACCACCACCACGTCACCCTTCTGCACGGTGCCGTCGAGGATGGCCGCGAGTGCTGCCTCCTCGCCGTGAAAGCAGCGCGCGGAGCCGGTGAACGACAGCCCTTCGTGGCCTGTGATCTTCGCCACCGCGCCTTCCGGCGCCAGGTTGCCGCGCAGGATCACCAGATGGCTGTCCTTCTTGATGGGGTCGGACAGAGGGCGGATGATTTTCTGCCCGGGCGGGTAGGGACTCACGTCGGCGAGATTCTCGGCCAGCGTGCGGCCGGTGACGGTGAGGCAGTCGCCATGCAGCAGGCCTTCGTCGAGCAGGGTCTTCATGAGCGGCTGGATACCGCCGATGGCGATCAGTTCGCTCATGGCGTACTGGCCGGCGGGCCGCATGTCTGCGAGTACCGGAACGCGTTTGCCGATGCGGGCGAAGTCGTCGAGCGTGAGCGGAAGACCGGCTGCGTGGGCGATCGCGAGAAGGTGCAGCACCGCGTTGGTGGAGCCCTCCAGCGCGATGACGACGGTGATCGCGTTCTCGAAAGCCTCGCGGGAAAGAATGTCGGAGGGCAGGATGCCCCGCTCCAGGAGGTTCACGACGGCGGCGCCGGCCGCATGGCTATCCTGGCGCTTGTGTTGCGAGACGGCGTCCTGAGCGGAGGAGTTGGGCAGCGACAGTCCCAGCGCCTCAATTGCGGACGCCATGGTGTTCGCGGTGTACATGCCGCCGCAGGATCCAGGCCCGGGAATCGCCGTTGCCTCGATCTCCTTGAGTTCGATGTCCGAGAGATTACCGGCGGCATGCTTGCCGACGGCCTCGAATACGGAAATGACGTCCCGGCGCTCCTTTCCAGGCTGGATCGTACCGCCATAGACAAATACGGCCGGACGATCGAGGCGGGCAATCGCCATGGCACACCCGGGCATGTTCTTGTCGCAGCCGCCGATGGCGACGAAGCCGTCAAAACCCTGGGCGCCGACCACGGTCTCGATGGAGTCGGCGATCACCTCCCGCGACACCAGCGAGTAACGCATGCCGGGGGAACCCATGGAGATGCCGTCCGAGACGGTGATGGTGTTGAACGTGATCGGTTTTCCGCCGGCTTCTTCGATACCCATCGCTGCAGCGTCGGCCAGCGTATCGATGTGCATATTGCACGGCGTGAGGTTGCTCCAGGTGGAGGCGATACCCACCTGCGGCTTGGCAAAGTCCTCGTCGCTGAAGCCCACGGCGTGCAGCATGGCTCGGGCGGCGGCTTTTTCCACGCCATCGACCACCTGGGACGAGTAGCGTCGGCGTGCTTGCTTGTCCGTCATGTCCTTCCCTCTACTTCAGCGTCTTGCTCAGAACTTTGGAGTTGCGCATGGGCGACCAGAGGCTGCGGCGGGCCGCTGGCAGCGACTCAACCTCCGTCGCGGCGTAGCCCTGTTCCGCGAACCAGTGCGACGTGCGCGTCGTCAGAACGAAAGTGTGCGCGAATCCCTCGCGGCGGGCCTGATGCTCCAGATGCCGTACCAGCTTCTCCGCCCGGTCCGCGCCCTGATACTCAGGGTGCGTCACGACGCAGGCGATTTCGGCCGCCTGTTCTTCCGGGTAGGGGTAGAGCGCAGCGCAGCCGATTACCAGGCCGTCCAGCTCGATTACCGTGAAGCGTTCTATTTCGCGCTCGATCAGTTCCCGGGAGCGCTCCACCAGAACGCCCGCCTCTGCAAGGGGCCGGGTCAGTTCGACGATGCCGGCCACGTCGTCGCGGTGCGCCGGCCTGATCTGCTCGTAGGAGTGTTCACTTATCTGCGTGCCCGAACCCTCGCGGGTGAACAGCTCCTGCAGCAGTGCGCCGTCGACGGTATGGCTCACGAGATGACAGCGGCGCACCCCAGCGCGGCTGGCATCATGCAGTGCGGTGAGTTGCCGCAGCAGTTCGTCGCTGCCGACCGCGGCCTGCCGACGACGATCGATCATCGTTTCGAGCTCTCTTGGAGACAGCTCCGAGATCCGATCGCCGCGCTCGTCAAGCACCCCGGGTTCCTCGTCCAGGGCGATGAGTTTATCGGCGCGCAGGGCTCCAGCTACGGCGGCGGCGACCTCTTCATAGGCCAGATTGAACACCTCTCCGGAGGGTGAGTACCCGATGGGGCCGAGGACCGGTATCACGCCGACATCGAGCTGGCGGCGCAAAGCGATTGCATCCACCCGACGCACCTCGCCCGTATGGCAGAAGTCGACGCCGTCGATCACACCGAGCGGTTTGGCTGTAACCCAGTTGCCACTGGCGGCTGTGATGCGGCTAGCGTGCATGGGCGATCCGGCAAGTCCCGTCGACAGCAGCGCCTCGATCTGGATCCGCAGGTCGCCGACCACCTGCCGCACCAGGCGGATACCGTCATCGTCGGTGATGCGCAGCAGGTGCCGCCCCTGGTTCTGGTAGCTGGGCTCGATTCCGGCTGCAGCATAGGCGGCGTCGATCTGTGGCCGCGCGCCGAAGACGACCACCAGGCGGACGTCGAGGCTGGCCAGCAAGCCGATGTCGTGGATGATGTTCTCGAAATTGGGGTCCGCAATGGCTTCGCCCCCCAACATGAGCACAAAGGTGCGGTCTCGATGGGCGTTGATATACGGCGACGAGCCGCGCAGCCATTTCACGTACTGGAGCGTGTCCATGTCCGATTGGATCAGGGCGCCTGCGGGGTCGCGATCATGCCATGAACTGACCCCGAATCCCACGTGTCACGGCAGGCGGTGACAGCGCGTCGTGCTTTCCTTCTCGTGGTGGCCTCCCTTGCCCCGGCGTGTCGTCGCAGCCCGATATCGATGCGGGACCACCGTTCGGCTGCGCACGCCCGGGTCAGGTACAGTTGCCGGGGAGCGACTTAGTGGACGGCAAGATCATGGCAGAGCGGCGCACGGTGATTCTCGGTGCAGGGGGCCGTGACTTCCATAATTTCAACCGCATCTATCGCGACGATGACCGCGTCAGGGTGGTGGCCTTCACCGCAACCCAAATACCGGGTATCGAGGGACGTCGCTATCCAGCCGAGCTGGCCGGCCCGCTCTATCCAGAAGGCATACCGATTCGTTCCGAGCGCGAGCTCGAACGCCTGTGCCGGAGCGAGGCTGTAGACGAAGTCGTCCTCGCATACAGCGATCTTGCTCACGCCGAGGTCATGCATCTTGCTTCCCGAGTGCTGGCGCTCGGGGCCTCTTTCGTGATGCCCGGGCAGCACGCCACTGAGCTGGTGTCGAGTCGGCCTGTGATCGCGATTTCGGCGGTGCGCACGGGTTGCGGTAAGTCGCAGACCGCACGCTATCTGTCCCGAGCCATCGCCGACGGTTTGGAGGGAATCAGCCCCCTCAGCGTGGCAGCGCTGCGCCATCCCATGCCTTACGGCAATCTTTCGGCGCAACGTGTGCAGCGGTTCGCCACGCTCGATGACATCGATGCCGCCGATTGCACGCTGGAGGAGCGCGAGGAGTACGAGCCGCACGTGGCTGCCGGTAATTTGCTGTTCGCAGGTGTCGACTACGCTGACATTCTCGCTGCAGCCGAGGCCGAAGCGGATCTCATCCTCTGGGACGGGGGCAACAACGACTTTCCTTTCATCCGTCCGGACCTGCACATCGTCGTCACTGATGCTCTGCGGCCCGATCAGTTACTGACGCACTATCCTGGCGAAGCGGTCCTGCGTTCCGCCGACATCGTCATTCTCAATAAAGTGGATGCAGCAGGGCCAGAGCGCACGGCGGAGCTCGCGCGCGGCCTGGCTGAGCTGCTGCCCGACGTGCCGCAGGTCCGTGCGGCCTCGCCCATCCTGCTCGACGATGCAGAGGCCTTGCAGGGCAAGCGGGTGCTCATCGTAGACGACGGGCCGACGCTGACCCATGGCGGCATGCCCTTCGGTGCCGGTCATGCCGCGGTGGCGGCCATCGACGGCGTTACCATCGTCGATCCGCGCACCTGCGCGCATCCAGATATCGAAGCCGTCTACGCGGCCTATCCCCATCTCGGTCCGGTGCTGCCGGCCCTGGGGTACAGCGC
This sequence comes from Pseudomonadales bacterium, assembly GCA_007131295.1. GTDB lineage: Bacteria > Pseudomonadota > Gammaproteobacteria > Pseudomonadales > Azotimanducaceae > SLTB01. Next base: position 80,743 of record SLQW01000009.1, read on the forward strand.
TGCCCAGCGCGCAGCTTTGGAGGCGACGATTGCTGCATCTGATGCAGATGTGGTCGTTGCTGGGACGCCGATCGACTTTGCCCGCGTGGTGCAGGTAGACCGACCGGTGATCCGGGCACGTTACGGCTATGCGGACGCCGGAGAGCCGCGCCTGATTGATCTCGTCGGGGCTTTTCTCGCGGCGCACAGCAGGTGATCGGCGCACGGGATCTGCTCGTCGTTGCCATCGGCGGTCATGCCCTGAGTTCGCCGGCGGCGGATGCCACGCTCGCCGGCGAGCGCGCTGCAGCCGCCGCTGCAGGCCTGGAGCTCGCCCGGCTTGCCACCGACCGGCGCCTGCTGCTGGTCCATGGCAATGGCCCCCAGGTCGGTCGCCTGCTAGGTGACGATGCGTCGCTCGACGAACTCGACATCCGTGTGGCGCAGACCCAGGGTGAACTGGGTTACCTGTTGGCATCCGGCCTGGAAGCAGGTGCTGACGAGCGGGTGGTGGCTTTGCTGACCCGGGTGCGCGTGGAGGCCGGCAAGGTCGGCGATCCCGAAAAGCCGATCGGGCCGATTCTTCGCGAGCGACCTGGGGGTCCGCACACCGAGCTGTCAGGTGGGCGCGGTTGGCGTCGCACGGTGCCTTCGCCGTTACCGCTGGAAGTGCTCGAGTGTGCCGAGATTCGCACTCTGCTCCAGACCTCGCACGTGGTCGCCGGAGGCGGTGGCGGGGTGCCGGTGGCGGCGGACGGAACCGCCGTGCCCGGTATCGTGGACAAGGATCGGGTAGCTGCGCTGCTGGCGATCGAGCTCGGCGCGGCCGCACTCGTCATCGGGACCGATGTGGATGCCGCCTACCTCGAGTTCGATACGCCCAGCGCACGCCGCATCGAGCGCCTGTCTCCAGCCGAAGCGGAAAGGCTGCTTGCGGGCGGCGCGTTCGCGCCGGGTTCGATGGCGCCGAAGGTCGCCAGCGCGGCGGCATTCGCTGCTGCCACAGGTCGCCCGGCAGTGATCGCCGCCATGGGCCAGCTCGGCCCTGCACTGGCGGGACGCGCCGGTACGCTCATTCAGAACTGACTTGAGCTGCCGGCGCTTCGGTAGCCTTGGGTGCATGGTGCTGAGCGGTCTGCTTTGCGTATCCTCCGCTGCTCGACGTGACCTTGGTTTTGCTGGAGCAGGCGTATGCGCAGGAACAGGCTCGGACGGAGCGGTATCGTCGTTTCGGAAATCTGCATGGGAACCATGACCTTCGGCAGTTCAGCTGACGAGGCGAGTGCCTTCGCCATCATGGATCGGGCCTTTGAGGCGGGTATCGACTTCTTCGATACCGCAGAGATGTACCCGGTACCGCCGGATGCGAAGTGGATCGGCGCCACCGAGGAGATCGTTGGCCGGTGGATGAAGGCCCGCGGTAATCGTGACGGGATCATCCTCGCGACGAAGGTGGCCGGTCCGAGCCACGGCTGGATCAACCCGCCGCTTCGCGCCGGCAAGACGAGCCTTGACCGGCATCAGATCACACGTGCTGTGGAAGGCAGTCTCGAGCGCCTGCAGACCGACTATATAGACCTGTATCAGACGCACTGGCCCGACCCTGGACTGGCCAAGGAGGAGACGATGCGCGCCCTCGACGATCTGGTAGAAGCGGGCAAGGTGCGCGTGCTCGGCTGCAGCAACGAGACGTCCTGGGGCCTGATGAAGAGCCTGGCGGCCTCGGAGCGTGAGGGTCTGGCGCGCTATGAGACGATCCAGAACAACCACAGCCTGAACAACCGCCGCTTCGAGGATGAGCTGGCCGAGGTGTGCCGCAGGGAACAGGTCAGCTCGATTCCCTATTCGCCGCTGGCAGGCGGTGTGTTGAGCGGCAAGTATCAGAACGGTGCACGTCCAGAGGGCGCCCGCTTCACGAGTTATCTGAGCGCCGGCAAGCGTCAGCAGGTGATGGCCCAGCGCTTTGTCAACGACGCCACGCTGGCGTCCACCGAACGCTTCGCCGCCATTGCCGCCGAGGCAGGCATGCCGCTGGTGACCATGGCGACCGCCTGGAGCAAGCAGCACGACTTCGTCGCCTCGACTATCGTCGGCGCCACCCGGCCGGAACAACTCGATGAGATACTCGCTGCCGCGGACGTGACGCTGGATGCAGACACGCTGGCGGCCATCGACGGCGTCTCCAAGGCCATTCGCTACCCGATGGGTTGAGGCTGCCGACGCGGGCGTGGATCCGCTTCAGAAAAAGCTCGTGGTACCAACCAGGATCACGCCGAGGCCGGCGGACCAGAGCACGCAGGCGATACCATCGATAACGGAGTAACGGGTCCGATTGAAGCCGCTGATGCCGATCATGGCCGGGATGAGGCTGCGAATCGCCGGAATGAAGCGGCCGATCAGGATGGTCCAGGCGCCATGGCGGCGGATCATGTTCTGGGCGCGGTGAATGCGGCGCTGGTGCCGGTCGGCGAAGCGGGTCTCGTGAAAGCGGGGGCCGAGCCAGCGGCCGCTGTAAAAGCCCACGTGATCGCCGAGCAGCGCGCCCAGGAACGCGAGCGGCAGGATCTGAATGATGGTCGCGGTCTCCGTGGAAACCAGCACTGATGCTACCGCCACCAGCACCAGGCTGGGGAACAGCAGGCCGAGCCCGATGCAGGCCTCGGAGAAGGCGATAATGGGTATCAGGAACAGCGCCTGCTCCCGGTAGTCGTCGAGCAACTGGAAGATCAGGTCGTTGAGTGCCCCGATCATCGCGCCGGAGGTGCCAGGCAGAGTTCCCTGACGAGAGCAGACAGGACATCGATGGTGGGTTTGATCTGGGCCTGGTCGAGATATTCGTCCGGCTGATGCGCCTGATCGATATAGCCGGGACCCATGACTACCGAGTCGATGCCCATCTCCTGGTAGAACGGTGCTTCGGTGCCGAACGCGACGGCGCCCGCAGTGGCGCCGGTCAGGCGCTCCACCACCTGGACGATTTCCGCTGAGGCCGGGGTTTCGAATGGCGGCACCGGCGGGTGGATCTGGGTTACCTCGAGTTGGACGTCGTTGGCGGCGGCCAACGGCGCAAGGCGCGCCACCAACGCTTCGTGCACCGCGTCGTTGTCCATGCCCGGGAGGGCGCGCACGTCGATCTGGAGCTCGGCGTGGCCGCAGATGCGGTTCGGGTTGTCGCCGGCATGGAGGCAGCCGAGGTTCATCGTCGGAACGTCGATCGCGAACGCAGGGTGACGATAGCGGTCGGCGAGTTCGGCCCGAAACGTCTTCAGCTCCCCAAGGACCAGGTGCATCACGTCGAGGGCATTGGCACCGAGACTCGGGTCCGAGGAGTGACCACTACGGCCCTGCACGCGGATGGCCTCCATCATCATGCCCTTGTGCATCCGCTGCGGTTTGAGCCCGGTGGGTTCGCCCACCACCGCGTAGCGTGCCGCCGGGCTGCCGCGAGCCGCCAGGGTGCGGGCACCGTCCATGGAGCACTCTTCGTCGGCCGTGGCCAGCAGGATCAACGGTTGTGCGAGCGGAGCGTCGAGATACTGGCGGGCGGCTTCGATGGCCAGCGCGAAGAAGCCCTTCATGTCGCAGGTACCGAGTCCGTAGAAGCGGTTGTCACGCTCGATTAAACGGAAAGGCTCGCTCTGCCAAAGGCCCGGGTCACAGGGTACGGTGTCGGTGTGGCCAGCGAAAACGAGTCCGCCCGGGCCGCTGCCGAGGGTCGCGACCAGATTCGCCTTGCGCGGCTGCTCGGGGAGCGGCAGCACCTCTACTGCGAAGCCGAGTTCGTCCAGCCAGTTGGCGAGATGATCCACCACGGCGAGGTTGCTCTGATCGATGCGCGGATCGGTGCAGCTCACGGAGGGAGTCTCGATCAGGGTCCTGAGCATGGACAGCAGATCGGGGGCACGTGCGGTCATGCGGTGGCCTTCGTTGGTATGCGGTCAGACATTGTGCAGGTTTGCCCGACGCCACTCCAATCCCCGTCTTGCAAAGGGTGGCTCGAGGTTCACAATGGCGTGCGAGCGTGCACCCGTTCCGGGGTGCGCCGCTGAATCGAGGGAAGAACCTTGGCAAGAAGCCTGGGGCCCATTGGTGGCGACGTGCGTAACGATCCGCCGGACCGGCTGCTCGATCTGCGTACGGTGCTCGATGACCTGGTGGCGGACGGGCGCCTGCTCCAGAGTCAGGCCGAGCGTCTGGCGGGGCTGCCGCGACGGCGGGACCAGCTGCACTTTCATCCCCTTGAGATCGTTGCTCAGGAGGCGTTCGAGGACGTTGCCCGGCCAGGCAAGACGCTCGACCTCGAGGCCCTCACCCAGTGGCTGTGCGAGAAGTCGGGACAACCCTATCAGCGCATCGATCCGCTGAAGGTGAACGTGGAACGCATAACCGGCGTCATGTCCTATCAGTTCGCCCAGCGCCACAACATTCTTGCCATCGAGCTCGGCGAGGACGAGGTCGTGATCGCCAGCGCTCAGCCCTGGGTGCTGAGCTGGGAGCCGATGCTGGAGCAGACGCTTGGCGGGCGTGACATCAAGCGGGTGGTGGCGAATCCGGCGGACCTTCGCCGCTATATGGTCGAGTTCTACACCATGGCCCGTTCCGTGCGCCGTGCGCGCGACCAGCACCAGGCCGGCGCTGGCGCTGCCATCACCAATCTCGAGCAGATGCTCGATATCGGCCGGCTGAAGTCGCCGGAGGCGAACGACGCCCACATCGTCAACATCGTCGACTGGCTGCTTCAGTACGCCTTCGATCAGCGCGCGAGCGACATCCACATTGAACCGAGGCGCGATCAGGGCCGCGTGCGCTTTCGCATCGACGGTGTGCTGCACGACATCTACGCCCTGCCGGCTCCGGTCACCACGGCCGTGGTCAGCCGTCTGAAGATCCTCGGCCGGATGGACGTGGCGGAGAAGCGCAGGCCCCAGGACGGCCGCATCAAGACCCGCTCGACAGAGGAAGGCGAGGTGGAACTGCGGCTGTCCACCATGCCGACCGCTTTCGGCGAAAAGCTGGTGATGCGGATCTTCGACCCGGATGTACTGCTGCGTTCCTTCGAGGATCTCGGCTTTGCGGGCGAGGACTTAAGGCGTTGGCACGGCATGGTTCACAATCCCCATGGCATCGTCCTCGTGACCGGGCCCACCGGGTCCGGTAAGACCACGACGCTGTATTCGACGCTGAAGGATCTGGCCACGCCCGAGGTGAATGTCTGCACCATCGAGGACCCCATAGAGATGGTGGAGCCTGCGTTCAATCAGATGCAGGTGCAGAAGAACATCGAGCTCGACTTCGCATCCGGGGTGCGTGCGCTGCTTCGCCAGGATCCGGACATCATCATGATCGGTGAGATTCGCGATCTGGAGACGGCGGAAATGGCGATCCAGGCGGCGCTTACAGGCCACCTCGTGCTGTCGACCCTGCACACGAACGACGCGCCGAGCGCCATCACCCGCCTGCTCGAGTTGGAGGTGCCGGCCTATCTGATCCGAGCAACCGTCCTCGGCACCATGGCGCAGCGGTTGATCCGGGTGCTCTGTCCCCATTGCAAGGAACCTGCAGGCCTGGACGCTGACGCGTGGCGGGCGCTTACTCGGCCGTTCAAGGCGAATGTACCTGAACAGGTATATCGAGCGGTGGGCTGCCTCGAGTGTCGCGATACCGGCTATATCGGCCGCGTCGGCATCTACGAACTGCTGCCGGTGGCCGATCGCATCAAGCCGTTGATTGTTCCCGAATGCGACATTGCCGACATACGCAATCAGGCCATGCGCGACGGCATGCGCACGCTGCGCCTGTCCGGTGCACTGCAGGTCGCGCGCGGCAACACCACCATCGAGGAGGTGTTGCGGGTCGTGCCGCTCGCCACCGGCGAGTCCTGACCCGGCGGGGATTGCCGTCTTGCCGGGGCCTCGGGCCCACGGCGTCATGAACGACTGGAGCGGGTCATGCCTCTGGACAGCCTCACGATATCGATCCTTCTTGCGGCCGCCGTGCTGGTGGCGATTGGTGTCGCCGCCATGCGGCGCGTGCCGGAGGGTCACGTCTACACCGTGGAGCGATTCGGCCGTTTCGTGCGTGTCCTGCGTCCCGGACTGCGTTGGCTCCTGCCCTTGGCCGAACGGATCGGCTGTCGCCAGGACCTGCGGGAGCGCCACCTCCGGTTGCCGCGCATGGCCTTGCTGACGCGGGACCGGATCGAGGTTCAGGTCGACGCGGTGTGCTTTTTTCAGGTTACGGATGCCGCCAAGGCCAGCTATGAAGTTCACAACCTGGAGCAGGCGCTGGCGACGCTGATTACCTCGACCCTGCGCAATCGGACCGGACAGCAGGATCTGGACACGCTGCTGGCCGGGCGCGCGCGGATTGGCGGGGAGCTCATGGCTGCCTGCGAGGGCGCAGTAGCCGCCTGGGGTGTGCAGCTGAATCGGGTGGAGCTGGATGCTCTGGAATTGCCGGCAGCGTTGGTGGAGGCCGTCGCCCTGGAGCGCACGACGGAGCTCGAGCGACGTTCAGCCGTGCTTGCGGCAGAGGGTGAGCGGCGGACGGCGCGCCTGAAGGCGGAAACGGAGAGGGAAGCCCAGCTGATGACGGCAGAAACCCGAACGCGTGTGGCGACCCTGGAGTCGGAAGCCAGGGAGCGGAGTGCTCAAGCGGAAGCGCGGGCGTCGCTGATGCTTTCCCGGGCCGTGGCGGAAGGCAGCCCGCTGGCGCTCAACTACCTCATCGCTCAGCAGTACGTGTCGGCGCTGAAATCGTTGGCGGAGTCCGACAACGGACGTTTCGTTGTCCTGCCGCTCGAGAACGGTGGCTTGAGCATGACTCTCGACGGCATCCGGGCGCTCGCGGAGAGCGCCTTTGGGCCGGAGGAGGAGCCCGCGGCTCCGGCGCGCGCGGACGATGACGAAGACAAGGCGCCGAGACAGGGTGTGCCGGAGCGTGAGGTCGATGCACCGGGCTCGGTGCGTCCCTTCCAGCCGCCGCCGGACGTGGATCAGCGGATCGGCTGAGCGCATGGCCGAGACGATCCTGCCAAACGAGCTTGCCGAGCTCGTCGCATCCCGCACGGAAGACCTTCGCGCCGCCGGCGTCGCTTCGCATCTGCTCGAGGAGCATGCGCAAGGACTCGAACGCCTGGCTGTCGGCAGCGACTTTGCGCTCGAGTGGCTTCGCCGCGACCCGGAGCGTCTCGCGGCGTTGACCGATGCCGAACTGCATGCCCGGGTGCCGTCCCGGGAGGAGTTCGCCGCCGATCTCGACGCGCGCCTCGCGGCCATTACCGAGCGCCGTGATCCGGCAGCCCCGGATGGCCCCGTCGGGCGCGCGCTACGCGAGTACCGCAACCTGCACCAGGTCGGAATCATCTGGCGCGACCTGAATCGGGTCACCGACCTGCAAGGTACGCTGACGGCGCTCTCGGACCTGGCAGAGGTGCTTCTCGACCGGGCTCTGGCGCTGCTGCACGAGCATCTCGCTGCAGCCCTGGGCGAACCGCTCGACGCAGCCGGTAGGCCCCAGCGCCTGGTGGTACTCGCGCTCGGCAAGCTCGGGGCGCGTGAGCTCAATCTGTCCAGTGACGTCGATCTGATGTTCGCCTACACCGAACCGGGACAGACCGAAGCAGGGCTCACCAGTCAGGAATGGTTTTTGCGGCTTGCGCGGCAGCTCATCGGTCTTCTCGACAATCGTACTGCTGCCGGTTTCGTCTACCGGGTCGACATGCGCCTGCGGCCATTCGGGGACAGTGGCCCCCTGGTGCAGCACTTCGACGCGCTGATCGGCTACTACGAGGAGCAGGGCAGGGACTGGGAGCGCTACGCGATGATCAAGGCGCGCCCGGTCGCGGGCGACCTGGCTGCGGGGCGCGCGTTGCTGGCCGATCTCAAACCTTTCGTCTTCCGCCGCTATCTGGACTTCGGCGCCATCGAGGCGCTCAGGGAGATGAAAACGCTGATTCGCCGAGAGGTCAGGCGCAAGCAGCTTGACGACAACGTCAAGCTCGGCGAGGGCGGGATCCGCGAGGTGGAATTCATCGCCCAGGTCTTTCAGCTGATTCACGGTGGCCGCGACATGCGCTTCCAGCAGCCGTCGCTGCGCGCCAATCTGTCTCATCTCGGCGCTGCAGGGCTCTTTGACGCGGAGGACGTGGCCGCGCTCGATGCAGCCTACGTTCATCTGCGTGAAGTCGAGCATCGCCTGCAGGCGCTTGCTGACGAACAGACCCAGCGCCTGCCGCGCGATGCGCTGGGAAGAGTGCGGCTGGCGGCCAGTCTCGATGCGCCGGACTGGGAAAGCTTCGCTGCGGATCTCGCAGGGCATCGACAGCGGGTTGCGGAACTGTTCGCCGGGCTGATCGCACCCGTTACAGCCCCGGACGAAGGCGAGGACGACCCGCTCAGCGACTGGCGTGATCTCTGGAGTGAGCCGGAGAACGGCGTAGAGCTGCTCGAGAGTGCAGGCTTCGCAGATCCCCAGGCGGCGCTGGGGCATCTGCTGGACCTGCGGGCGAAGCGGGAGCGAGACATGGCCCAGAACCTGGGTCGTGCCCGGCTCGATGCGGTGATGCCGCGCCTGCTGGCGCTGGCTGCAAAAGCGGATGACCCCGATCGGGCGCTGACGCGCAGTTTGCGGCTGGTGGAGGCGGTGCTGCGTCGAACGGCCTATCTGGTGCTCCTGGTGGAGAACCCCGCAGCCCTGGAGCAGCTCGTGCGTCTTTGTCAGGGCTCGGATTGGATTGCCGAGGCCCTTGCAAGACACCCGATCCTCGTCGACGAGCTGCTCGACCCTAGGAGTCTGTATACGCCGCCGGACCGCGACGGGCTTGCCAGGGAACTCGCGGAGCAGCTGCGCGCGGTGCCCGGGGACGACCTGGAGCAGCAGATGGAGCAGCTGCGCTACTTCAAAGAGGCGACCGAACTTAGAGTCGCTGCCTGTGAAATCGCGGACATTCTGCCGATCATGAAGGTCAGCGATGCCCTGACCTGGCTCGCGGAAGTCATCACCGAGCAGGTCGTGGCCATGGCCTGGAGGAGCACCGTCGCCCAGTACGGCCGGCCGCGGAATGCTGAGGGTGAGGCAGTGGACGAAGGCTTCGCCGTGATCGGTTACGGAAAGGTGGGTGGCATCGAACTCGGCTGGGGCTCCGACCTCGATCTCGTATTCCTGCACGATTTGCCGCTCACTGGCGAAACCGACGGTGAGAAGAGCGTGGTCAACGGCCAGTTCTTCGCGCGCCTCGGCCAGCGGATCATTCATCTACTCACTACCCGCACGCACACTGGCGAACTCTACGAAGTGGACATGCGCCTGCGGCCGTCGGGCCAGTCCGGTGTGCTGGTAAGTTCGCTCGAGGCCTTCTCCCGCTATCAGCGTGAGGAAGCCTGGACCTGGGAGCATCAGGCGCTGGTGCGAGCGCGGGGCCTCTGTGGTCCGCAGCACCTGCTTGATGGATTCGCCGCCGTACGCGCAGAGATTCTCGGCCTGGAGCGGGATCGGGATGAGCTGCGCGGGGAAGTCGTCAAGATGCGCCAGCGCATGCTCGCGCAACTGCGCGGTATCCATGAGCGGCCCACAGCGGCAGCGCTTGCCGAGCGAACCGAGCTCGATCTGAAACAGGATCCGGGCGCTGTCGTGGATATCGAATTCGTGGTTCAATATCTGGTTCTGGGTTGGAGCCATTCCCACCCGGGCCTCCTCGCCCACTCCGATGGCATCCGCACGCTGCAGGCCGCCGAGGCCGAAGGCATCCTGCCGACCGCTACGGCTGAGCTCTTGATCGAGAGCTACAAGGAGTTTCGAGCGGAGGCGCACCGGCGGACGCTGCAGAATCTTCCTGGGCGCACCGAGCGACCCGAGCTCATAGCGCGCGCAAGCGAGGTTGCTGCAGTCTGGGATGCGCTCATGTCCGGGGATGGCGAGGCGCACTGACGAATCGAGGAGAGGCAAGTATGGCGGCACCGAATTTCGCGGATCGCGATGGGCTGATCTGGTTCGACGGGGAGCTCGTTCCCTGGCGCGACGCGAAGGTGCATGTGCTCACGCACACGCTGCACTACGGGCTCGGCGTGTTCGAAGGGGTGCGCGCCTACAACACGCCCGACGGTCCCTGCATCTTTCGTCTCGAAGCCCATACCAATCGCCTGTTCAACAGTGCGCACATCCTTGGCATGAAGATTCCCTGGACCCGGGAAGAGTTGAATGAGGCGCAGAAACTGATCATTCGTGCCAACGAACTGGACGAATGCTACCTGCGCCCGATGTGCTTCTATGGATCGGAAGCCATGGGCTTGCGGGCGGAGGGTTTGTCCACTCACTGCATCATCGCTGCCTGGCCATGGCCATCCTATATGGACCCAGAGGCGAGAGAGCGTGGCATCAAGGTCCGCACTTCCTCCTACACGCGACACCACGTCAACATCACGATGTGCAAGGCGAAGGCGAATGGCAACTACATAAACTCTATGCTCGCCCTGCGCGAGGCCCAGGAGTGCGGTGCGGAGGAGGCGCTGCTGCTCGACAATGAAGGCTACGTGGCTGAGGGCAGCGGTGAAAACATTTTCCTTGTCCGCGGTGACAAACTGCATACGCCAGAGCTGACGTCATGCCTTGACGGTATCACTAGGGGTGCGATTTTCGCCTTTGCAGAGGAGCTTGGGCTTCCGATCATCGAGCGACGTATCACCCGGGACGAGGTGTACATCGCCGACGAAGCGTTTTTCACTGGGACGGCGGCCGAGGTTCTGCCGATTCGAGAGCTCGACGGTCGCAATATCGGTGACGGGCGCCCTGGTCCCATCACCCGCAAGTTCCAGACGCTTTACTTCGACCAGGTTCGTGGCAAGCGCAATGCCCACAAGGAATGGTTGACGCCGGTTCGCTGATACCTGTGGATGCCAACGGCGCCATGCGGTCGTCGTTGCCGTCCCGGCAATGGTGAAGGCGCTCCTGGTGAAGACTTCGTCGCTCGGTGACGTCGTTCATCCGGCGCTCATGCCGACCCTCGAAGCGAATGAGTGGGCAAGATGAAGATCGCATTCCTTCTCCACACGTATTTTCCTTACGGCGGGCTGCAGCGCGACCTGTTCGCCGTGGCTTCCCGCTGCGCCGAAGCCGGTCATGAGGTGCGCATCCACGCCCAGCGCTGGGAGGGTGAGCGGCCTGCCGGTTGTGATGTGAACTGCCTTCCGGTCAACGGCCGCAGCAACCATGCCCGCGCTCAGCGCTTCGCGGCGGAAGCGGTGGCCGCTGCTGAGGCCTGGGATGCCGATCGAATAGTCGGTTTCGACAAGATGCCCGGACTCGATCTCTATTTCGCTGCCGACCCTTGCCTCGTCGACAAGGCGCATGGGGAGCGCTCCCGTCTCTACCGTCTGACGCCGCGCTTCCGCCAGTTCGCGGCCATGGAGCGGGGCGTGTTCGGCAGCGAGGCGAGCACACGCATTCTGCTGCTCGACGGCCGCCAGGAGCCGGTGTACCGGCGCTGGTACGACACCCATCCGGATCGCTTTGTGCATCTGCGTCCTGGTGTTGCGCGTGACCGCCGGATGGGCGCAGATGCGGACGCATTGCGTCGTGCCGGTCGCGCCGCCCTGGGCGTGGCTGACGAGACCCACCTGTTGTTGCTGCTCGGTTCCGACTTTCACCGCAAGGGTGCAGACCGGGCCATTTGCGCTCTGGCTGCGCTGCCCGCCGACGTTCGGGAGCGGACCCGTCTGCTGTTGGTCGGTGCCGACTCACCGAAGCGGATGCAACGGCTCGCCTCGCGGCTGCGAGTCGCGGACGCGGTCGAGTTCAGTCCGGGACGTGAGGACGTACCCATGCTGCTGCAGGCGGCAGACCTGCTCTTGCACCCGGCGCGGGTGGAGAACACGGGCACGGTGCTGTTGGAAGCGCTGGTGGCGGGCCTGCCCGTATTGACTACGGCTGCGTGCGGTTATGCGCCCCACATCGACTCTGCGGCAGCCGGGGTCGTGCTCAGAGAGCCGTTCCGGCAGGCGGCGCTCGAAGCTGCGTTGCTGCGCATGCTGGCCCAGGGTCGGGGCAACTTTCGCCGCCGCGCCCTGGCTTATGCCGCCAACACGGATCTGTACGGCATGCACGACCAGGTGCTAAAGGAGATCGAGGTCGGGTATGAATGAAATCCATGCCCGGGAGCCGTTCTGCGACGTCTTGATGCAGCGCGACCCCTTCGCAGGGCACGCGTGCTGGATGGTCTGGCAAAGCTGCTGCTGGATCTCGAAGAGCGCGGTTGCGTGCACGGTGACCTCAAGGCCAGCAACATCCGCGTTGGCGCCGATGACCGGCCGGTACTGCTCGACGTGCAGGCACTCGGAACACGACCGGGGTTTCTGCGTTCCCGCATGCTCGCGCGGGATCGGTCGCGGCTGCTGCGTAACTGGGCGCATGATCCGGCAATCGGCATCGAGCTTACGCAGCGGCTCGGCCGTGGCCAGCGTACATGCACAGATGCGGGTGCAGGAGGATGGCAAGGATGACTTCAGCTACGGGACGCCGTCGATGGCTCAACCTCACGCCACGGCGCGTGGTGCTCTTGCTGATCATAGGGCTCGGCGTCTGGGCGATCGTGACCGAGCCGGTGGAGCGCGAGCAGCTGCTGGCCTGGGGTGAATGGCTGACGGCGCATCCGCTGACGCTCGTCGGTCTCGTAGTGCTGCAGGTGGTGTTGTTCGCATTGGCGCTGCCGGGTAGCGCGCTGCTTTGGGTGGTGGCCCCGTTTCTACCCTTCGGGCTGGCAGTCGTAGTGCTGGTTGTGGGCAGCGTGCTCGGTGCGCTCGCGGCCTGGCTGGTTGCGCGCTGGCTGGGTGCATCGGCGCGCAGCAGGGTTGCGTCACATCCGGTTTACGGGCTGCTTTCGCGCAACGCCGATCCCTTCACTCAATGTGCCCTGCGGATCCTGCCCGGCTTTCCCCATTCCGTCGTCAACTATGCCGGCGGCGCCCTGGCGCTGCCGCTTCCTGGGTTCCTGTTGGCCGCGTGCATCGGCCTGACGCTGAAGTGGATGCTCTATGTCAGTGCCATTCATGCACTGCTCGAGGCTGGCGACGATGCCGCAGGCATCGACCTGCTGACGCTGGCGCCGCTGCTGCTGCTGGCGCTGTTTCTGGTGGGCGGGCGCTGGCTGGCGCGGCGCCTCGCGGCGCGTCGCGGGCGCAGGGAAGCCGGCGGCGGGTGACGGGCGCTACGGCAACTGCAGCAGAACGGTCATCCAGCCGATCGCGATGATGAGCAGTGCGGCGATGCCACAGTAAGTCTGGTGGCGGGAACTCAGTTGCTCCGGTGCGAATGCGGTAACCGCCAGGCCGATCAGGACGCCAGCGCCGAAACCGGTGAAGTGTCCGATCACGTCGGTGTTTTCGCCGCCGACGCCGGTGAACGCGAGCAACGCGAAGGCTGCGAACAGGGGGGCTAAGCTCCGGCGCAAACCGAAGGCGCGGTGCCCTGCGCGCTGCCACATGAATGCACCGACCATCCCAAGGGCGCCGAATGTGGCGGTGGAAGCGCCAACGGAAGTGAAATCGTCGCCCTGAACCCAGGCGTTGCAGGCATTGCCGAGTGCGCCGCTTGCCAGAACCAGGAGCCAGCCGAGCCCTGACCCGAGGTTGCGGCCCACCATCAGTCCGATGACAACGCCGAATACCGAGTTGCCGAGAATGTGACCGAAGTCGCCGTGGAGGGTGAGGGCGGTGACGGTACGCCACCACTCGCCGTCGCCGACCGCGCCGGCGTTCATGCGGCCGGCCCGGATCGCTTCGTCGCTGAGCAGGCCATAGCCTTCGAGAACCGGGATCATCCAGATCACGAACAGATAGCCGAGGACGCCAGGAATGCCGCTGTCCACTTCAGGCTGAGCGGCCTCGTGGCGCTGCGCCTGGGCATGATCACGAGCGTACTCCTCGAGTTCGTGACTGGCAGCGGCCGCCTTCTCCACGGGTACCCAAAGCTGCCACTCGCTCGTATCCGCCCGATCCATGATGTTGTCGATGCCGACGGCGGTGAGCATGAATGCGGCATCGGCCACCTGATGGCGCCGGGGCGAGCGGTAGACGCAGAACCAGCCTTGCGAGGTGCTGTCGCTTTCCGGGCGCCGGCGCAGGGGGTGGTCGGTCAAGAGGCGGCCTGTTGCGGTGGCGTCGCCTGACCCGTGACCATGGCGGCAGTGAAACCCCCGTCCACTAGCAGGTTGACGCCGTTGACGTAGCTGGCGAGGTCAGAGCCTAGAAAGGCCAGCGCGCGGGCCATATCGTCCGCAGTGGCAACCCGGCCGGCGCCTTCGGCGATTGCCCAGTCGATGATGGCGTCGGACATGGTCTGACGGAATTCGGGCAGGAGTGGCGTGTCCACAGGGGACGGGCAGATGCTGTTGACGCGCACGCCGCGGCGGATCGCCGGTCGGCTCGCGACCATGGTGTAAACCTGTACTGCCTGCTTTGAGAAGAAGTAACCGTCGGCCACCGCTTCGGCGTGATCGTGCACCCACGCCAGCGCCTCGTCCCAGCTGCCGATACCGAGCAGTTCCATGATCACCGGGAGGTTGTCGGGCCACTGGTTACCGGCAGTGGAGGCGGTGTTAACCACGGCACCTCCCGCGTTCATGGATGGCAGCAGGCGTTCCGTCAGCCGTTTGAGTCCGAGCAGGTTTACGCGCATGACCTGTTCCGCCGGGCGCGTGGCGGCGATCCCTGCATTGTTGAAGAGCACGTCCACGTGCTCGCCGATGGCGCCTGCAGCGTTGTCGATCGCTACCGGGTTGCCCATATCGGTCTCGATGAAGCGTTCGACCGGCCGCTCGGGCTCGCGCAGGTCGAGCACCGTAATGTCTTCGGCCCCGAGGTCTCGCAGCAGGTCGAGCAGAGCGGCGCCGATGCCGGAGTAGGCACCGGTGATGACGATTTTTTTGCCAGCGTAGGACAGCAGGGACATGGCGTACTCCTCGGGTTGGTTGCGCGAATCGATCCGCATTGAGCCCGCGCCCGCGTCACTTGTAAACCGGACCAAGTGCGTCAGGAGTAGAACGGACGTGTCCCGGGAGGACGGGTCTTGAAGCGTCGGTGCAGCCAGAGGTACTGCTCCGGACGCTCGCGGATCGCTGTTTCGAGACAGGCATTGAGCAACGCCGCGTCGGCGCGTGGGTCTGAGCCGGGAAACGGGCGGGGCAGGGTGCGGAAGCGGGCGGTGAAGCTCGACTGATCGGTGTTGCGCCAGTGCTCCAGGCGCAGGACGCGGGCGCCGGTCAGCCGGGCGATGCGCGCGGGAGACGTGAGCGTTGCCGCGGGGATGCCGAAAAACGGCAGAAACTCGGAGCTGCGGGCGCCGTGATCCTGATCGGCGGCGAACCAGATCGCGCGCCCGGCGCGCAGCCGCGCGATCACGGTGCGCAGGTCCCGGTGGTCGATCAGGCGGCCGAAGCCGCGGCGCCCCGCGCTCTGCATCCACTCCAGTGCCGCATTGCGCTGCCGGCGGTACACCGCATCGAGGGGCCAGCGCCGGGCAAGCAGGGCGCCTACGAGCTCCAGCGTCACGAAGTGAGCACCGACCACGAGTACGCCCCGACCGCTGGCCAGAGCCGCCTCGAATTGATCGCCGCCCTCGACCTCGAGACGGGCGTCCAGCGCCGCCAGGTCGGCGAACCACGCGCGGCCCGTTTCCATGATCGCGATACCGCAGGCCTCGAAATGGCGGCGCGCCAGGGACCTTCGCTCCGTGGCCGGGATTTCCGGGAGGCAGTTTTCCAGGTTGGTCATGACGACCCTGCGGCGATGGCGGGCGAGGTGCGCCG
The DNA here is from genome assembly GCA_007131295.1 of Pseudomonadales bacterium. Taxonomy (GTDB): domain Bacteria; phylum Pseudomonadota; class Gammaproteobacteria; order Pseudomonadales; family Azotimanducaceae; genus SLTB01. The sequence goes on from SLQW01000009.1 coordinate 96,518, forward strand.
CACTGCGCCCGAGCAGGCGTCCGAGCTTCGGGTGCCAGGACGCGGGCAGGGCCGTCAGGATCCGCACCAGGGCGATGGCGCACCAGGTGCCCCAGAAGCGGGGATGGGCCGGATGAGCGGAACGCTTGCGACGACGGGAGCCCAATGGCGCCTCCATAGCGATCGGCCGGCCAGTGTAGCGCTGCGCTGAGCGGTTCCGGCAGCGCTGACGCGGCCACGCAGGCGGTCACCGGCCCGGTCCAGCCGAAGCGCAAGGGGAAGCGGCGGCTCGTAATGCTGCGGGCGGAAGTCGGCATGGTGAATGATTGTCCCCGATACGGCGCTGGCATGTCGCTATACTGGCCCGGCCGCCGGAGACGAGGGGAGCATCATGGGACGCCTGGACGGCAAGATAGCCATTGTGGTCGGCGCCGGTCAGACGCCCGGCGCAACGCTGGGAAACGGGCGGGCAACCGCCCTGCGCTTCGCCGAGGAGGGCGCGAGAGTACTGCTCGTCGATCGTCGCGAAGACTCCGCCGCAGAAACGCTGGCCATGGTCCGGGACAGGGGTGGTGACGGTGCCGTGCAAGTGGCGGACATCACGCGCGAGGCCGACTGCAAGGCGTTGATCGACGCTTGCGTGCAGCGCTACGGTCGGATCGACATTCTCCACAACAACGTCGGTATCGGCGCCGGTGATCGCGGTGCGGGAAGCATGACCGAAGCGGTTTGGGACCAGATTTTCGCCACCAATCTCAAGGGGGTGATGCTGGTCTGCAAACACGCCTTGCCCGTGCTTCGCACACAGGGCGCTGGTGTCATCACCAACATCTCCTCGGTTGCAGCAGTCTGCGCCGTGGGCCTGGTTGCCTACAAATCATCGAAGGCCGCACTGAATGCCTACACTCACGCGCTTGCTACCGGCAATGCCCGCTACGGAATCCGCGCCAACGTGATCATGCCTGGACTCATGGATACGCCCATGGCCATCGAGGGACACGTGGCGGCGGGTCGCGATCGCGACGAGCTGATCCGGCAGCGCAACGCCATGGTGCCGCTCGGAGGGCGCATGGGCGACGCTTGGGATGTCGCCAACGCGGCGCTGTTCCTCGCATCCGACGAGGCCCGCTTCATCACCGGCGTCTGTCTGCCGGTGGATGGCGGCCAGGCAGCCAGGATCGGCTGAGGCCGCGGCCGGTGCTACGCGCGGTCTACACGCTCGTTTATCTGCTGGCCCTGCCGCTGCTGCTGCTGCGCCTGTACTGGCGCGGGCGCAAAGAGCCGCGTCATCGCCACGATATTGCGGCTCGGTTCGGTCGTTGGGCGGAAGCCCCCGAGTCCGGGGCGTTCTGGGTCCATGCTGTCTCGGTCGGCGAGACCGTCGCGGCGGTGCCGCTGCTACGCAGCCTCGAGGCGCTGGCGCCGAGCACGCCGCGCATCCTGACCGTCGCGACCGCGGCCGGGCATGAGCGCGCCGAGGCGCTGCTCGGTGGCAGCGTGCATCTTTCCTGGCTGCCCTGGGATCTTCCCTGGTGCGTGCGTGCGTTTTTGCGGCGGACCCGGCCGCGCCTTCTCATCCTGATTGAAACCGAGCTGTGGCCTAACCTCATCCACGAGTGCGGGCGCTTCGGCATCCGGGTCGTGCTGGTGAATGGAAGGCTTTCGGCGCGTTCCGCCGCCGGGTACCGGCGTATTGCGCCACTAACCCGGAAGATGCTTTCGGGCATCGATCTGATTGCTTGTCAGGATGCGGCCAGCGCAGCTCGGTTCCGTGAACTCGGTGCCCGGCCAGAGCAGGTCGTTTGCCCGGGCAACATCAAATTCGACGCTCTGCTGCCTGGTGACCTGTCGGTGCGCATGGATAGGGCGCGGGAGCGGCTCGGTGTAGACGACGGACCGCTGCTGATCGCCGCGAGCACTCATGAGGGCGAGGAGGCATTGCTTCTGCGCGCCTTCGTGCCGTTGCTCGAGCGTCACCCGGACTGGCGACTGTTGATCGTGCCGCGGCACGCGCATCGCTTCGATTCCGTATGGCAGCTGCTGGAGCGCTCACCATTGGCCTCGGCCCGTCTCTCGGCGGGAGAAGTGCCGGCTGGCTCCCGACTCCTGCTCGGAGATCTCATGGGGGAATTGTTCCCGCTGTATGGTCTTGCAGATGCAGCCTTTCTCGGCGGATCCCTCGTGCCTCATGGCGGTCACAATCCCATCGAGCCGGCCTGGCATGGCGTTCCCGTGTTCAGCGGTCGGCATTTGTTCAACTTTCAGGACGTCGCGGAGCGCTTCCTGGCAGCGGGCGCGCTCGAGATCGTCGAGGACGCCGATGCGCTGGCCGCCGCCATGCAACGGCTGCTGGACGACGACTCGCTCTGGCAGCGGCGCAGCGACGGCGCACGTGCGGTGGTGGAAGCTAATCGCGGGGCCCTCGGCGCCATCCTGGCAGCCATACGTCCTCTGTGAAGGCGGCTACCGTCCAGTCCCGACCAGGGTCTGGTTCGGGGCCGACCGAGAGGTGCATGCGACGGAGCGATGATGACACTCCGGTCGTCTGCGGGTAGTGTGCTCGCTGGATCCGGTCGATGCCAGACGCTGATGGCGCTGCGTCGAGACTGGAAAACAGTGATTTCCCTCCGAACCTCAATTCTGCGCCCCTGTGGCGCCTTCGACGGAGCAAGCATGACGTGAGCCGCGATGTTTCCCGTG
>SLQW01000074.1 GCA_007131295.1 Pseudomonadales bacterium
GCGCAGCCCAGTCGAGGTTCTCGCCGTCGCGGACCGTTGTCGCTTCGCTCATTCAGCCTTCCCCGACTCGCTCTCTGCAGGTCTCGATGATGTCGCCTCGGACACCCCCGCGGCAATCGGGCGAGTCGCCAGGAAACCCAGGCGCTCCGAAGCCCATCCCGCGAGCCGGGGCATCAGACGCTGGAGGGAGCGATGCGCATTACCCTTCAGCCGCCGCTTCAGCTGCCGATCGGGCCTGAGTCTCAGCGGCCTCTCAGCCCCATGAGCGTGACTGCCTCGAGCGACTGTGTCGCTACATTACGCCGGTCCGCGGGCGGGGCCCGCCATCTGTCTCGATCGGCTTTCCACCGATGGTGCCGGTCAGGCCGTCTACCGGCTCAAGCACCCCTTCCGGGACGGGACCACCCACGTCCTGTTAAGTCCTGAGGGCTTCATCATCACGCTCTGCCCACACTGCGGCGGTCGGTTACGCGTGATCGCCGGGGGCCGCCTGCGGGGGGGGCCGCCTCCGCATGTGACGAATCCCGTCGTCATCCGCCAGCCAACGAACAGCTCGCGCTTCGCGATGGGCAACACCACGTCAGATGCGACCCTGCCATCGGCTGGTTCGCTCGGATGCTTTGACCGTCCGTGTTGCCTTCATCGCATTCCCTCCTCCAGAGGATTATCGCTTCTCCTTCTTCGACCAGTCGGACCGGCTGGCAGCCACCAGGCTTTCCCAATCATCCGGCGGGTTGCCTTTCTTGAGCATCGTCTCGAACACTGCGTAGGGGTCGGATTTGCTACCGGATGAGCGCAGCGTCTGCCGGTCATTGACCCAGGCGAACACGATGGTCTTCGACCTGGAGTCGTAGCGGAAGAACAACCGAAAACGCCTTCCGGTCTTGGCTCGACGCCAGTGCCGGTGCTCTGGCCCCAGCGTATTGCCCTGGCGGTATTCGTCCCGCCCTGGATCACTGGGTACGACCTCCAGGATCAACTGCGCCAGCGACCTGAACAGCTTGACGTTGGCGTTACTCTCGTAGCCTTTCGGGTCACTCCGTCGCGCTCGCTCGGTGGCGGCGTACAGCTTCTGTAACTGTTCCACGATGCAGTCGTGAAACAGCAGTATCCATCCATGGCGCTCCATCAAAGTGCCACATCACCTTCGATGTTCTCATCGAGATCCACCGGATGCCCCACGTTGGAAAGCATGGCTCGAGCGAGGTCATCAGGCAGGTTGCCGACATGCTTACCCTGGCGAATATCCTGCTCCAGTATGCCAAGGAAGGCGCCGATGGCAGGGTCCTCATGTTCCGCATCGGCACGGGTGACAATCACTTCGCTGCCACGCAGCTCGAAAGAAACTTTGCCCCCCGTGGTCACACCCAGGGCCTGCCGGATCGCCTTGGGCAAGGTGATCTGCCCTTTGGACGTGAGGGTGGCTTGTTCATGGATGCTTTCATGGACGCTGGGCACGGCCGATCTCCTGTCGGTGATACCGATACCCAAAAAGTAAGGATTATTACTTACCTTGTCAATCCCGGTGTGTCCGGCGCGGTTCCATCGCGTTGGCGCGCCGACCCGGTAATTCCTAGAAGGCTTGCTGGATAGCCCGATTCGGCGCCTCCTTCGACGGCTCAACTGTGACGGATGGCTCGTCCTCGACTCCGAACAGTCCTGGCTCGACTTGGAACCCACCGGCGCCATCGACAGTCTGACGGCGGCTTCCATCCGCTACCGCATTGCCCTCGGGCCCGAAGCGGGCCGCCGGACGCTGACCCTGAAGAACCCGAGCCTCGCCCGACCCGACACCCTCCCGAAAGCACTCACGGCCGATCAGAATGGCTTCTCGCTCAATGCCGCCGTTGCCTGTCAGGCCCATGAGCGTGACCGCCTCGAGAGACTGTGTCGCTACAATACGCCGGTCCGCGGGCGCGGCCTGCCATCTATCTCGATCGACTTTCCACCGTTAGTGCCGTCAGGTCGTCTACCGGCTCAAGCACCCGTTTCGCGACGGCACCACCCACGTCCTGTTCAGCCCTGAAGATTTCATCGCCCGGTTGGCCGCCTTGGTTCCAAGGCCGGGATGCAAACCGACCCGCTACGACGGCGTCTTTGCGCCCAACTCAGCGTTTCGCCGAGCGGTGGTGCCGGGTGCCGGCACGCACCGCAGCAACAAGGGAAGGGCTGACGCGTTCCGTCGCACGCTAACGTAGCGCCGCACTGGCCGCCCCGAGCCGACATAGGCGTCATGGTTCGTTCCAAGCCGGAAACTTATGGCATACTCAATGTCATAATCGCCCCGGGATCTCGATGTGGGCCATGGCGGCGAAGTCAGCGATGACCATCGAGTGGAGCGATTCATGACCGACTTCATCCGTACGCCGGACGACAATTTCGCCGACCTGGGCGACTTTCCCTATGCGCCCAGTTACCACCCCTGGCAAGACCTCCGTCTGCACTACGTGGACGAGGGCCCGCGCGACGCGCCGGTGATGCTGCTGCTCCACGGTATGCCCACTTGGGCCTACCTGTACCGCGACATGATTCCGGTCCTGGTCGACGCTGGTTACCGCTGCATCGCCCCGGATCACATGGGCTTCGGCCGCTCAGACAAGCCGACGGACATCCACTGGTACACCATCGCCCGCCACACCGAGATCCTCACCAGCCTGATCACCGGCCTGGATCTCGAGCGGGTCACCCTGGTCTGCCAGGACTGGGGCGGCCCCATCGGCCTGGCTCAGGCGGTGATGATGCCCGAGCGCTTCGAACGCCTGGTCATCATGAACACCTGGCTGCATCACCCCGAGTTCCAGTACACCGAAGCCATCAAGAACTGGTTCACCAACTGGCACGCGGGTGGGCTGTTCGATCGCCCATGCCCGGACGTCGGCTTGCTGCTGTTGCTGAGCGGCGGATTGGCTGGGCCGGAGGTGATCTTTCCTGCGCTGGTGGAAGACCGCGACCCGCAGCTCAGCGGCAAGGCGGCGCAGGTCTACCAGGGCTTCTCCGCTCCGTACCGGGGGCTGGAAGACGAGGCCTTCAATGGCTTCCGGCGCTTCCCGCTGTCGATCCCGGCCAGCAGCTACGACAACGGTAACGGCGCGGCTCAGACCCATCACTACCGCCAGCTGCTGCAATGGTCGAAGCCGGCGCACTTCATCTGGGGATGCGCGGACGACGTATTTACCGAGGACTGGGGGCGAAGCTGGGCTGCTCGGATGAACGCGAGCTTCGATCCCATTGCCGATGCCGGCCATTTTCTCCAGAACAGTCACGGACGCGAGGTGTGCGAGATCATGCTCGCGAGGATCAAAGAGCGCCTCTGAGGCGCGGCCGCCAGCCACCGCGTGACCGGTTGCTGTTGCATGCGAACTGGACACCCTGGATCGCGCGGAATCTGGCGGAGGGGAGGCGGAACCGCGCAAGGCCGCGACAACAGCAAGTGAGTGGGGACTGAATCTCGACAGGCCGCAGGCGGCCACGGCCTGCGCCTTGCCTGCCGAGCGCAAGCGCCTGCAAGGCCCGGCTCAGGCCTCAAACAAGGCGAGAAGGCGCGCCACCATGAGGTCGTTTTTCACCGATGAGAGCGGGAACCACGCCACGTCCTGCAGCATGCGGTCCGCGGCATCGAGATGGGCCTGTTCGGGTCATTGTCCACTTACAGCGTAAGGAACGTCAGCCCCCTTCGAGACCGCGTGCCGCCGGTGATCGGGCGGCACGCGGGGTGGGGCCGACATCAGGCGAGATCGAAGCGATCCGCATTCATGACCTTCGTCCATGCGGCCACGAAGTCCTGCACGAACTTTTCCTTGTTGTCGTCCTGGGCGTAGACCTCGGCGTAGGAGCGAAGGATCGAGTTGGAGCCGAACACCAGATCCACACGGGTCGCGGTCCACTTCACCTGATCCGTCTTCCGATCACGGATCTCGTAGAGATCGTCACCCGCTGGCTTCCAGCTGTAGGCCATGTCCGTCAGGTTCACGAAGAAATCGTTGCTCAACTGGCCTTCGCGATCCGTGAACACGCCGTGCTTGCTGCCACCATGGTTGGTGCCCAGCACCCGCATACCACCGATCAGCACGGTCATCTCCGGAGCGGTCAACCCCATCAGCTGGGCGCGGTCGAGCAGCAACTCCTCGGGCTTCACCACGTACTCCTGCTTCTGCCAATTGCGAAAGCCATCCGCCAACGGCTCGAGATACTGGAAGGAATCGGCATCCGTCATCTCGTCCGTAGCGTCGCCACGGCCGGGAGCGAAGGGCACCGTGACGTCGTGGCCGGCAGCCTTCGCGGCCTGCTCGATGCCGACGTTGCCGGCCAGGACGATGACATCAGCCACGCTGGCTCCCACCTCCCCGGCGATGCCTTCGAGCACCTTCAGGACCTTGGCCAGACGCTCAGGCTCATTGCCTTCCCAGTCCTTCTGCGGAGCCAACCTTATGCGGGCACCGTTGGCGCCACCACGCATGTCCGAGCCACGAAAAGTCCGGGCACTGTCCCAGGCGGTGGCGACCATCTCGCTGATGGACAGGCCGCTGTCGGCGATCTTCGCCTTTACCGCGTCCACGTCGTAATCGCTCTTGCCGGCCGGCACCGGGTCTTGCCAGATCAGGTCTTCCTGGGGCACTTCCGGGCCGATGTAGCGGGCCTTCGGCCCCATGTCACGATGGGTGAGCTTGAACCAGGCCCGAGCGAAGACCTCGTCGAAGTAGGCCGGATCCTTGTAGAAGCGCTCGGAGATCTTGCGATACGCCGGGTCCATCTTCATGGCCATGTCGGCGTCGGTCATGATGGGGTTGTGCCGGATGGAGGGATCCTCCACGTCCACCGGCTTGTCCTCCTCCTTCATGTTCACCGGTTCCCACTGAAAAGCGCCGGCCGGGCTCTTCTTCAACTCCCACTCGTGGTTCAACAGGAGGTGAAAGTAGCCGTTGTCCCACCGGGTGGGATGCGTGGTCCAGGCGCCTTCCAGACCACTGGTCACCGTGTCACGACCCACGCCGCGGGTGACGTGGTTGTTCCAACCAAGGCCTTGCTCCTCGATGCCGGCCGCCTCGGGCTCAGGGCTGAGGTTGTCGACATTGCCGTTGCCGTGGCATTTGCCAACGGTGTGACCGCCCGCCGTGAGCGCGACGGTCTCCTCGTCGTTCATGGCCATCCGTTCGAAAGTCACGCGAACGTCCTTGGCGGTCTTCAGCGGATCGGGCTTGCCGTCGACACCTTCCGGGTTGACGTAGATCAGGCCCATCATCACCGCGGCCAGCGGATTCTCCAGCGATTCGCGGTCGCCTGAGTAGCGGCTTTCCTCGCTGTCGCTGGGCACCAGCCAGTCCTTCTCCGCGCCCCAGTAGATGTCCTTTTCCGGGTGCCAGATGTCCTCACGGCCAAAGGAGAAGCCAAAAGTCTTGAAGCCCATGGACTCGTAGGCGACGTTGCCCGCGAGCACGATGAGGTCGGCCCAGCTCAGCTTGTTGCCATACTTTTTCTTGATCGGCCACAGCAGGCGGCGCGCCTTGTCCAGATTGGCGTTGTCGGGCCAGCTGTTGATGGGCGCAAAGCGCTGATTGCCGGTTCCGGCGCCACCGCGACCATCGGACACCCGGTAGGTCCCCGCCGCGTGCCAGGCCATTCGGATCATCAGGCCGCCATAGTGACCCCAGTCCGCGGGCCACCAGTCCTGACTGTCGGTCATCAGGTCGGTCAGGTCTTTCTTCA
>SLQW01000165.1 GCA_007131295.1 Pseudomonadales bacterium
ACGGCTACGAGATCCGTGGCTTCGATGAAGCGCTGCAGGGGCTCTACGCGACGGCGGCCAGAGCGCGGCTCGAGCGTGCACGGCGTGGGGTGCGGGTGCCTATGGGGTACTCGTCCAGGCCGCTGCCAGGGCGCGGGGCGGCGGCGCTGCAGCCGCCGTGAGCGCTCATGAGGTAGCTTGTCAGAGTTCTTGCTGAAACTGAGCAGTGGTTCATATTCCGAACGCGGACCACGTCCGGTTGGATCGCGACGCGCGTGCTTTGCTTCAGGTACTTGCGATCTGCTGCTACTACGCCACCATGCCGACGCCGTTTTCACCGCTCCGATCTGCTGCCGTAGGGCTGGGGGCTCTGCTTCTCATCCTGGCCGGTCCTCTCGCTGCCCAGCAGCGCATTTGGGAGCCGGAGGTCTACAGCACTGCAAGGTTCGACGATAACCGTATGGTTGCAGCTGCCGGCCTTTTGGTTCCCTTCGCGCAGCGCTCGGATCGTTTGCTGTTCGCAGATGCCCGCGGGCACCTTAACGAATACAACGCCTGGGAGGGCGACTTCGGATTCGGCTACCGTCGCCTGCTGGCCGAGGGCAGAACGCTGGTGGGCGGCTACGGCTATGTGGACGAAACGCGCAGCGAACTTGGTAACGGCTACCAGAAAGTCATGGTGGGATTGGAGCTGCAGGGCGAACGCTGGAGTGCGCGGGGACACTCCTATTTCGTTGGCGATGCCGGCTCCGGTGTCCTCGCGCGTGGGCTGCAGGCGCCGGCCGCCGCGCAGATCTCCGAACGCGGTATGGATGGCTGGGACGTGGAGTGGGGCAGCAGATTACCCATTGCCATCAAAGCCCAAGAGCTCTGGCTCTATGCTGCGTACTACCGCTTCGACGCGTCGGGATGGGAAGCGGCGGAGGGCCCTCGCGTGCGCTTGGACTGGCGGGTTCCGCTTGACTGGGTCGCGCCCGGTGCCCGCGTTGGGTTTGGTCTGCAATGGCAGCAGGACGATCTGCGCGGCGGGCAGGAGTTCGCCTCTATCCGCTTTCAGCTGCCGATGAATGGGCGGATGTCCGGTATGCACAGCGCCATGCGGGTCAACCACTGGAGTCGCTCACGAATGGCGGAGCCGCCAGAGCGCGGCATGGACGTAGTGACCGGCGTGCGCGGCCCGGGCGCGTGAGTGAGGGCTGAATCGGGTAGGGGTCTTTGTCTGCGGGAGACGGCCCGCCTTCGCCTGCGGCTACGGCGTGGCAACCTTCCCCTTCGGGTTCGACTTGGCTTGCCAAGCCGACGCTCCGGCGCCTTTGCGCCGGAGCGAAGGTTGGTGGAGGCGGCGGGAATCGAACCCGCGTCCGCCAGCATTCAGCCTTCGGTTCTACATGCTTAGTCTCGCCGTTTCGTTTAACCCGATCAGCGCCGACGGACAGGCTCTGCTCAGGCGATCCCGATTGGTTTTAACGGTTCGGCTCCGGGCGAAGCCTCCCCGCGATCCTGTGTTCAGCGACCTCGTGGATCCACCCACAGGCAGGTGTCACCTCGAGGCTCACGGCTTATTAGGCCGCGAGAGCGTAGTTGTCGTCGTTGGCAACTATATTGGTTGCAGACTTTGATTTACGAGAGTGTCTACCCTCTCGGCATGCACCTAGGGCCTCCTCACCGACGTCGAATCCAGGTCGCCCCCGGAAACATTCGCCGCCCGAAGGCCAGGGCGACTTCAAAGAGTAACATGAGGGCGAATGAACCGATATCAAGGGGTGGACGTTCGGTGCGTCCGGCTGCGCCGGCCAGCACGCTCCCACAGGACCCGACGAGCGAAGGTTGGTCTCAACGCCGCCGTCAGGCGCTGTGCTTGAGCAGCCGTTCCTTCTCCCGCGCCCAGTCCTTGTCCTTGCTGTCCTGGCGTTTGTCGTGCTGCTTCTTGCCCTTCGCAAGGCCGATCTCGCACTTCACGTGGGGACCTTTCCAATACAGGGCCGTGGCGACGCAGGTGTACCCCTTGGCGGAGGTGGCACCGAATATGCGCGCCAACTCGTCCTTGTTGAGCAGCAGCTTGCGCACGCGCTTCGGATCCACCGCTTCGTGGGTAGAGGCACTCGAGAGCGGACTGAAGTGTGCGCCATGCAGCCATGCTTCGCCGTTGTGAATCTGCACGAAGCTGTCCACCAGCTGCGCCTTGCCCGCTCGCAGGCTCTTGACCTCCCAGCCTTCGAGGACCATGCCAGCCTCGAAGCGCTGATCGATGTGGTAGTCGAACTTGGCTCGGCGATTGACGGCGATGGTGCTGCCGCCGGGCTTGGAAATCTTTTTGCTCATCGCATCATTATAGGGGCGGCGTACCCGGAAACCCACGAGCGTCGGCTGTGGGGGCAGCGGAGCCTTCCAGAGGCGTGGCCTGAACTTGCTTGAGGGGGGTCGGTAAAAGCCGCACAATCGCGCGGGTTCCGGCGCGGGGGCGCCGGCCTGCGGCGCGCATGCGCGCAATCTCCGATAAGGAAACCATTACATGGCGTTAGGCGGGGACACTTCCCGACACGGTATGTGGAGCAGCCGCTGGATGTTCATCCTGGCGGCAGCGGGTTCGGCAGTCGGTCTCGGCAACATCTGGCGCTTCCCTTTCATCGCCGGCGACAACGGTGGCGGCGCCTTCATCCTCGTCTATCTGGTCTGCATCTTCCTGATCGGCATTCCGATCATGATGGCAGAGGTGTTGATGGGGCGTGAGGTCCGTTCCAGCCCGATCAACACGCTGCGAAGGCTCGTCACGGTTTCCAAAGCCAGCCCCGCCTGGATTCTGATCGGCTGGATGGGGGTGGTGGCCGGGTTCTTCATCCTGTCGTTCTACGCGGTCATCGCCGGCTGGGCGATGGACTACGTGCTGGTGACCGCGCAGGGGACGTTCGAGGGGGCAACTTCCGCCACGGCCTCCGCCACGTTCAACAGCTTCCTCGAGTCGCCGCTGCAGCTCATGTTGTGGCAGACCCTCTTCATGATCATCACGGTTTGGATCGTGGCGCGCGGGGTGTCTGGAGGCCTGGAGCTGGCGATCCGCGTCTTCATGCCGATGCTGTTCATCCTGCTGGTGGTCATGCTCGGCTACTCGATCACCACCGGCGGTTTTGGCGAGGCCACCGAGTTCATGTTCCGCTTCGAGTGGGATCGCATGGGTGTGGAGGGCGTGCTCGCTGCGATGGGGCAGGCGTTCTTCACGCTCAGTCTCGGGATGGGGGCGATCATGGCCTACGGTGCCTACGTCCCGAGCCAGGCGTCGGTGCCTGGAACGGTCACCATCATCGCCATGCTCGATACGGTGGTCGCGATTGCTGCGGGGCTCGTGATCTTCTCCATCGTCTTCGCCAACGGACTCGAGCCCGGCCAGGGGCCAGGCCTGATGTTCATTACCCTGCCGCTCGCGTTCGGGCAGATGCCCATGGGTACGCTGTTCGGCACCGTGTTTTTCGTGCTCGTGAGCTTCGCGGCGATCACCTCGGCGATCTCACTCATCGAGCCTGCTCTGGCCTTTCTCGTGGAGGAGTACAACGCCGTCCGCTCGCGGGTTGCGATCAGCCTCGGGGTGATTACCTGGGTGCTGGGCCTCGGCACCGTGTTCTCCTTCAATGTCTGGGCGGACGTACACTTGATCGGCGAACGCACCTTCTTCGATCTGCTGGACTACCTCACCAACAACATCATGCTGCCGCTCGGTGGCCTCCTGATGGGCCTGTTCGTGGGCTGGGTGCTGCCGCGGAAACTGGTCTCGGAGCAGCTGCAGATGTCGTCGGCGGCGCTGCAGGCGTGGTTCGTGGCCGTGCGCTTCATTGCGCCGATCGGTGTGGCCACCGTGTTCGTATACACGATTCTTCGTGGAATCCTGGGTTGATTGCCTGACGTGCCTCGTATCACCCGCAGTGCGCTCGTGCCGTACTCGGCGCGGGCCATGTTCGATCTGGTGAACGACATCGAACGCTACCCGGAATTCCTGCCCTGGTGCGCCGGCGCTTCGGTTGAGCGCCGCTCAGAGCATGAGGTGGTCGCCACGCTGGCGATTCGCCGTGCGGGACTCAAGCAAAGCTTCACGACCCGAAACCAATTGGACCCACCAGAGCGTGTCACGCTGGAACTGGTCGATGGCCCCTTCGAGTACTTCGAAGGGGCCTGGCAGTTCACGCCACTGTCCGCGAGTGCCTGCAAGGTTGCCCTGGATCTCGACTTCGAGTACGCCGGGCGCCTGATGCGGGCGGCGCTCGGCCCTGTGTTCAATCGCTCAGCCGACGCCATGGTGGACGCGTTTTGTGCCCGCGCCCAGGACTTGGGGGCCCGACGCGGATGAGCGATGACGATCTCATTACTGTGGAGGTGGCCTACGCACGACCGGACGTGCAGTGCCTCTTGGAGGTGAAGGTATTGCCGGGCACTACGCTGGTCGATGTGGTGCGCCGCTCGGGCATGCTCGAGCGCTTTCCAGAGATCGACATCGACGCTGCGGTGTTCGGCATCTTCGGGCGAGTGGTGAAAAACCCGCTACACGTGGTCCATCCATTCGACCGAGTGGAGATATACCGGCCGCTGCCGAACGACCCGAAGGACCTGCGGGCGGCTCGCGCGCAAGCGCAGCGCGCAAAGGAGGAGTGAGCAGCGCAGTCAGTCTTCCGCGAAGGTGTCTACCGCTTCCTGCAGCGCGGCATCCTGGACGACCTGCGCCTCACTGGGCGCGAAATCGCCCTCGAAGCGGGTCAGGGCATCACCGTCGAAAAACAGCGACAGGCGCTGCTGGCGCCGGGGCTGCGCGCCCACCTGGATCGTGTAGAGGTAGTCCCAGCGCTCGTCGCGAAAGGTATTGCCGAGAACCGGCTCGCCCATGATGAATTGCACTTGGCGCCGCGTCATGCCGGGGCGCAGGCGATCTACCATGTCCTGGGTGATGACGTTGCCCTGCTGAATGGTGACGCGGTGCACCGGCGGAATTCCCAGATTGCGCCACTCGAAGTTGCGCACGGCCGCGCAACCCGGAAGCAGGGCCAGGGCGAGAGTTAGCACAACAGGGCGCAACAGCAACGACATGCGCAGAGGCTTCTGCAGGTAAGACAGCGTCGAATGATAGCGGGTTGCGTCGGTTCGGGTCACGCCCCCACCGCACGGCGGCGCATTTCGCTGGCGTGGGCACGGGTCTGCTCGGTGACTTCGACGCCGCCGAGCATGCGCGCGAGCTCGGCAACGCGGGCGTCCTCCTCGAGCGTGTGAATGCGGATGCGGGCCGCCTCCTGATCCGATTTTTCCACGGCCAGATGCTGGTGGGCCAGGGCGGCCACCTGGGGCAGATGGGTGACGGCAAGGACCTGGGTGTTTTCGCCGAGGCTGCGCAGGAGCTGTCCGACCACCTCTGCAGTGCGCCCTCCGATGCCCACGTCTGCCTCGTCCAGAATCAATGACGGTACCCGGCTGGTGGCGGCGGTCACTACCTGGATCGCGAGACTGATGCGCGAGAGTTCGCCGCCGGAAGCGATCTTGCCCAGCGGGCCTGGGGCGATGCCTTTGTTGGCACTCACCCGGAACTCCACCCTTTCCAGTCCGGCGGGCCCGCAGTCCTCGTCGGCGACAGGTTCGAGCTCCACCTCGAAGCGCGCGTGCTTCATGCCGAGCTGCGTCAGCTGCGCAGTTACCGTCGCCTCCAAACGCTTCGCGGCCTCTTTTCGAGCTGCGGATAGCTGACGGGCTGCATCCAGCAGGGCGAGGCGGGCCGCTTCGGCCTCGGCGGCCAGAACTTCCGAGCGCTCCTCGCTGCTGCTGAGGCTCTCCAGTTCGGCGGCGATGTCCTCCCGCAGTGGCGCCAGCGCTTCCGGTCGTATCCGGTGCTTCCGGGCGAGGTCGTGAAGTGCCCCGAGACGCGCATCGATGACCTCGAGTCGCTGCGGATCGGGCTCGAGCATCGCCGCGTAACGCCGCAGCTCCGCCGTGGCCTCCTCGCCGCTGACGCGCGCCGTCTCGATCAGCTCCCTGGCACTCGCAAGCGCCGGATGGTCATCGTCAATGGCCTCAAGCTCCTGCTGTAGCCTGCCTAGGCGGGCGGTGATCGCATCGTCTTCCTCGTCTAGTCCCGCCAGAGTGCTGGCCAGCCGGCGTGCATGCTCCTCGGCATGGGCAAGCCGCTTCTGCTCTGCGACCAGCTCCGCGTACTCATCTGTGTCCGGCTCTACGGCGTCGAGTTCGTCGAGCTGATACTGCAGCAGCGCGCGGCGTTCGTTGCTCTCAGCGTGGGCACGCGCGAGCGCCTCGAGTTCGTCGAGGAGCGCCCGCCAGTGGCCGTGAGCGTCAGCCACTTCCCGGGCAAGAGGCGCATGGCCACCATACTCGTCCAGCAGAAGGCGCTGGATATCGCGCCGCAGCAGCGACTGGTGGGCGTGCTGGGAGTGGATGTCGATGAGCTGTGCGGCGAGCGCGCGAACGTCCTGCAGCGTGACGGGACGGCCGTTGACGTAGGCCCGCGAACGCCCGTCCGCCCCGAGGGTCCGCCGCAGCAGACAGAATTCGGGCGCATCCGGGTCTGTGAGTTCGCGCTCACTAAGCCACGTCTGGGCGGCGTCGATGTCAGAAACGTCGAATTCGGCACAGAGGTCGGCGCTGCTGGCGCCGGTACGGATCAGGTCGACGCTTGCGCGGTCGCCTAGGATCAGGCCCAGGGCGTCGAGCATGATGGACTTGCCCGCGCCGGTCTCTCCGGTGATGGCAGAGAAACCAGAACGGAAGTCCACGCTGATTCTGTCTGCCAGGGCGAAGTCCTTGATGTCGAGGCGGATCAGCATGGCGATGGCTTCGAGTGGCCGTGCGCTTCAGCATTCTGCGGTCGCGCTCGCGGCCGCCGCAAGCAGCTGCTGGTGCTTGCACCCGTGCGCGATCGCCCCAATGTGTCAGGAGACGAGGAAGGCCGTACACTCAGGAAGCCGGGCCCAGTCCAGGCTGGAGGTACGTTGAACGTGAGCATGACCCTGCGCGATGAACCTTTGAACGAGCGGGCAAGTCTGCTGCTGAAGCTGTTGATCGAGCGCTACATCGACTCCGGGCAGCCGGTGGCATCCAAGACTTTGGCGGCAGAGAGCGACCTCAGCATCTCCTCCGCCACGGTGCGCAATGTGATGTCTGAGCTTGAGGGGCTCGGGCTCGTGATCTCGCCGCATACCTCGGCAGGCAAGGTGCCGACGCCGCGCGGGCTGCGTTTCTTCGTCGACTACCTCATTTCCGTGCAGCCTCTCGACGAGGCTGCCATGGAGAGCCTGCGTGAGCAGCTCACGCCAGAGCTTGGGAGCAAGGAGCTTGCCGCCACGGCGTCGACGCTGCTTTCGGGCATCACCCGCATGGCGGGCGTCGTGACCTTGCCGAGACGGGAGATCGTCACGCTCAGGCACGTGGAATTTTTGCCTCTGGCAGGTCAGCGTATTCTGGTCATCCTGGTATTGAACGACCACGAGGTGGAGAACCGCGTCATCCGCACCGAACGCCAGTACGGCGAGGCAGAGCTGAACCAGGCGGCCAACTACATCAACCAGCACTTCGTCGGGACTGCCCTTGGCCAGGTCCGAGAGCAGTTGCTATCGGGTATGAAGCGGGACAAGGCGCGCATGGACGCGCTGATGGGAGAGATGCTCAAGGTGGCCGCCAGCGCCATCGGCCCGGACGGCTCCCAGGAGGGCGACTACGTGGTGGCGGGAGAGGGCAACCTGCTGAACTTCGTCACCGGCGAGGACATGGATACGGTTCGCAAGCTGTTCGACGCCTTCGGCCAGAAACGCGACGTGCTGCATCTGCTCGACCGGTGCCTCGATGCAGAGGGCGTGCACCTGTTTATCGGCGAGGAGTCGGGATACAAGCCGCTCGGCGATTACTCCCTCGTTACGGCGCCCTACGAACTCGACGGCAGGCTTGCCGGAGTGCTCGGAGTCATCGGACCCACGCGCATGGCCTACCATCGGGTGATCCCCATCGTCGACGCCACCGCCCGGCTGCTTGGTGCCGCCTTGCGCGTGCATTGATCGGGAACGCGGACGCCGTCGCGGACGCCGTCGCGGACGCCGTCGCGGACGCAGTCGCGGACCCGGGTGCCGGGCTTGAACCGCCCGATCATCGTCCCCATTGAGAGAGGGTGCGGCGCTCATCGCTGCAGGTGAGCGCTTGTCTCTGAAATGGCACGGAGAGCAACGGATGAAGGACGAGGAGCAGAAGCCGGACGAGGCGTCCGAGTCTGCGGGGGTGGACGGCGCAGAGGCCGCTGAAGCGTCCGACATGGCAACGGAGGCCGGCGATCCGCAGGCACGGATCGCCGAGCTCGAGGCGGAAGTAGCCCAGTATCGGGATGCAGCCCTGCGAGCGCGTGCGGAGGCGGAGAACGTTCGCCGCCGGGCTGAGCGGGATATCGAGAACGCTCACAAATATGCGCTGGAGAAGTTCGCGGGCCAACTGCTGCCGGTGGCGGACAGTCTGGACAAGTCGGTGGAGGCGGCTGCGAGCCTGCATGACGATGCGCCGGGCGCCGAGGCCCTGCGCGAGGGCGTCGAACTCTCGCGACGGCTGTTCCTGGACACGCTCGAGCGGGCAGGGATCGAACAGCTCGACCCCGTTGGAGATGCGTTCGATCCCAACCTGCATGAGGCCATGTCCATGGTGGATGCCCCGGATGCGACGCCGAACAACGTCGTCCACGTACTGCAGAAGGGCTACACCCTGAACGGCCGACTGCTGCGTGCGGCCATGGTCACTGTTGCCAAGGGCCCCGGATGATCGCCCGGAAGCCCTTGAATCCACAGCGGGGGCACCGATATAGGCTGACAGCCAACACCATTCCGTCGGCGCGCGAGCCCGTAAGCGCCGGGGGTCGGGACCACGAATCGAGACCGGAGAAACGTAATGGGCAAGATCATCGGCATCGACCTCGGTACCACGAATTCCTGCGTGGCCGTGCTCGAAGGCAAAAACCCCAAGGTAATAGAGAACGCCGAGGGTGATCGCACGACGCCATCCATCGTGGCTTTCACCGAAGATGGCGAGATCCTCGTCGGCCAGTCCGCCAAGCGGCAGGCCGTAACCAATCCGCACAACACGCTGTTTGCAGTGAAGCGGCTTGTGGGGCGCAAGTTCGACGATGCCGTAGTCCAAAAAGACATCGGTATGGTGCCTTACAGCATCGTCAAGGCCGATAACGGTGATGCCTGGGTCGAGGTGAAGGGCAAGAAAATGGCCCCTCCCCAGGTCTCTGCCGAAGTGTTGAAGAAGATGAAGAAGACCGCGGAGGACTACCTCGGTGAGGAAGTCACCGAAGCGGTGATCACAGTTCCGGCCTACTTCGACGACAGCCAGCGTCAGGCCACGAAGGACGCCGGACGGATTGCCGGGCTCGAGGTCAAGCGCATCATCAATGAGCCCACCGCGGCGGCCCTTGCCTATGGCATGGACAAGAAGCGCGGCGACGCCAAGATTGCTGTCTACGATCTCGGTGGCGGCACCTTTGACATCTCCATCATCGAGATCGCCGAAGTGGATGGCGAACATCAGTTCGAGGTGCTCTCCACCAACGGCGACACGTTCCTTGGCGGTGAGGACTTCGATCTGCGCCTGATCGACTATCTGGCGGAGGAGTTCAAGAAGGACCAGGGCATGGATCTGCGCAGTGATCCGCTCGCCAAGCAGCGCCTGAAGGAGGCCGCGGAAAAGGCGAAGATCGAGCTGTCCTCGAGCCAGCAGACCGAGGTCAACCTGCCCTACATCACTGCGGATTCCTCAGGGCCGAAGCACTTGGTTACGAAAATCACCCGGGCCAAGCTCGAGTCCCTGGTAGAAGACATCGTTGATCGCACCATCGCTCCCTGCCGGACCGCGCTCGAGGATGCGGGCGTGAAGGCAGGTGAAATCGACGATGTGATTCTCGTCGGCGGCCAGACCCGCATGCCCATGGTGCAGGAGAAGGTGAAAGCCTTCTTCGACCGCGAGCCGCGCAAGGACGTGAACCCGGACGAGGCGGTCGCCCTCGGGGCCGCGATTCAGGCTGCGGTGCTTTCCGGCGACGTCAAAGACGTCCTGCTGCTCGACGTCATTCCGCTATCGCTCGGGATCGAAACCTTGGGCGGTGTCATGAGCGCGCTGATCGAGAAGAACACCACCATCCCCACCAAGAAGACCCAGACCTTCTCGACTGCGGACGACAACCAGACGGCAGTGACGATCCACGTGCTTCAGGGCGAGCGCAAACAGGCGACCCAGAACAAGTCGCTCGGTCGCTTCGATCTTGCCGACATTCCGCCGGCGCCCCGCGGCGTGCCGCAGATCGAGGTGGCGTTCGACATCGACTCCAACGGCATCCTGAACGTTTCTGCCAAGGACAAGGCCACCGGCAAGGAACAGTCTATCGTCATCAAGGCCTCCTCCGGCCTGTCCGAGGATGAGATCGAGGCCATGGTGCGGGATGCGGAATCGCACGCTGAAGAGGACCGGAAGTTCGAGGAGCTGGTCAATCTGCGCAATCAGGCAGACGGCCTCGTACACGCGACCAAGAAGACGCTCAGCGACGCCGGCGAGAAGGTCGAAGCCGACGAGAAGGCCAAGGTGGAGGCCGCGATCAGCGATCTCGAGGGCGTGCTGAAGAGCGACGACGCCAGCGAAATCGAGGCGAAGATGACGGCGCTCTCGGAAGCTTCGGCGGGCATGGCGCAAAAACTCTACGCTGAGCAGGAAGCGGGCCCGGCTCCGGAAGGCGACTCGCAGCATTCGGACGGCGAGACGGTGGATGCCGAGTTCGAGGAAGTGAAGGACGACGACAGCAAGAAGTAAGCTCGCGTCGCATGGTTCCGACATGAGGCGGCCGGGTGCCGAGAGGCGTCCGGTCGCCTTCGTGTGCAGAGTGCGAGCGGGTTCGGGGCGGTCCTCGAGCGGAGCGCCTCCCATGCACTGATCAGGGGTACGGCCATTCATGGCGCAGCGGGATTACTACGAGGTGCTCGGCGTAGAGCGGGGAGCGTCCGAGGGCGACATCAAGAAAGCCTACCGACGGCTGGCAATGAAGTGCCACCCGGATCGCAACCCGGATGATCCGGCTGCGGCCGAGCGCTTCAAGGAGGCCAACGAAGCCTATGAGGTGCTTGGCGACGCGGAGCGTCGAGCTGCCTACGACCGCTTCGGGCATGCGGGGCTTGGCGGGAACGGTGGCTTCGGTCAAGGCGGGGCCAGCTTCTCCGATATCTTTTCTGACGTCTTCGGCGACATCTTCGGCGGTGGTCGTGGCGGCGGTCGGGTGCACAGGGGGGCGGATCTTCAATACACCCTTGAGCTCGACCTCGAGCAGGCCGTCCGTGGCGATACGGTGTCGATCAGGATTCCGAGCCTGGTGGCCTGTCATCACTGCGGTGGCGATGGTGCCGCCCCTGGATCGTCGCCCACAACCTGTCCCGACTGCGATGGCGCCGGCCAGATCCGTATGGCCCAGGGGTTCTTCACGCTGCAGCAGACCTGTCCACGTTGTCGCGGGACCGGCAAGGTGGTTACCGACCCCTGTCGACCCTGTGGTGGCCGCGGCGTCCTTGAGGAAACTCGCAACCTGTCGGTGAAGGTACCGCCTGGAGTGGATACCGGTGACCGCATCCGGCTCGCGGGCGAGGGCGAGGCCGGTCAGGCGGGTGGGCCCTCTGGTGATCTCTACGTGCAGATCGCCGTGCGCGAACATCCCCTGTTCACGCGTGAGGGCCGGCACCTGTTCTGCGAAGTGCCGATCAGTTTCCCGGACGCGGCGCTCGGGGGCGAACTCGAGGTTCCCACGCTCGATGGCCGAGTGAAGCTGAAGATTCCGCCCGAGACCCAGTCCGGCAAGCTTTTCCGTCTCCGCGGCAAGGGTGTGCGGCCGGTGCGCGGTGGCCCCCAGGGCGACCTCATGTGCCGCGTGGTGGTGGAAACACCCGTGAACCTCTCCGGCGAACAGAAGGCGCTGCTGGAGCAGTTTCGCGCGACGCTGAAAGGCGGAGACCAATCGCCGAAGGAACGCAGCTGGTTCGAGGGCGTGAAGAAGTTTTTCGACGACCTTACCTCCTGATCGGACTCTCTTGGCGTTGCAGTTGGCAGAGCAGGTGTGCCGGGGCCTACAATGCCGCGCTCTCCGACTGTCGCTGCAGAAGGGTTTCATGGCCGAACGGACGCGCATCATGGTCACCGGCATCGCCGGCCGCATGGGCCGGACCCTGGCGGAGGCCATTGCCACCCATGACGATCTCCTGCTCGCGGCGGCTTTGGAGCGGGCGGATTCGAGCGTGATTGGCGCCGATGCCGGCGAACTCTGCGGGCTTGGACGTAATGGGGTGGTGGTTTCTGCGGATCTCGCCTCGGTGGTGAGCGCCGGCGATGTGGTCATCGACTTCACTGCTCCGGCGGCCACCCTTGCACATCTGGATGTCTGTCGCGACGCCGGACGTGCCATCGTGATCGGCACCACTGGTCTTGATGCCGCCGGGCGCGAGGCGCTGAGCACGGCTGCCCGCGATATTCCGGTGGTGTACGCCCCCAACTACAGCGTCGGCGTTAATTTGAGCCTGCGGCTTTTGGAGATGGCCGCCCGAGTGCTCGGTGACAGCGTCGACATCGAGATCATCGAGGCTCATCACCGGCACAAGGTCGATGCGCCTTCGGGGACGGCCTTGCGTATGGGAGAGGTGGTGGCGGCGGCGCTCGGACGCGATCTCGCCGAGGTGGCCGTTTATGGCCGCGAAGGCCATACCGGAGCCCGCGATCGCCGCACCATCGGCTTCGAGACCATTCGTGCAGGTGACATTGTCGGCGATCATACGGTGCTGTTCGCGGCGGACGGGGAACGCCTCGAAATCACCCACAAGGCGTCGAGCCGCATGACCTTCGCCGCCGGCGCCGTCCGGGCCGCAGTCTGGGCCACGAAGCAACCGCCGGGACTCTATGACATGAACGACGTGCTCGGACTGTGATCAGAGAACCTCTGTCTTCTGTCTTCTGAAATGGACAGCCTCAGAGGCCTTGCGTATCATCTCGCGCCACTGTCGAGACGGCTTCCGTAGCACCTCGAGAGAGGTGCTGCGCTCAAAGGCGGGGAGGAAGTGATTCCCCCCGCTTTTTTGCGACCGGGTGCAGCGTTCGAGGGATATTCAGGACCAGTCTGCAGGGGAAACGCGCCTTGGCTGCGCCAGCGATTCTCGCGCTCGAGGATGGATCCATCTTCCACGGCGTCTCGATAGGACGGGCAGGGGAGAGTGTTGGCGAGGTGGTGTTCAACACCGCCATGACCGGTTATCAGGAAATCCTCTCTGACCCGTCTTACGCCCGCCAGATCGTCACCCTCACCTATCCGCAGATCGGGAACACCGGCTGCAACGACGAGGACATGGAGTCGGATCGGGTCCACGCAGCGGGACTCGTCATCCGCCAGCTGGCCCGTCACGTATCCAATTTTCGCGCCCAGTCCTCGCTGCCCGAGTTCCTCGAGCGTGAGGGTGTGGTCGCCATCGCTGAGGTAGATACCCGCAGGCTTACCCGTCTGATCCGAACCCAAGGCGCGATGGCCGGCGTGATCATCGCCGGTGACGAAGCCGGGCGGCTGCCAGTGGAAGAGGCGGTCGCCAGGGCGCGTGCGTTCCCGGGCCTGAAGGGCATGGATCTGGCCGAGACGGTTTCCGTTGCCCAGTCGTATCGCTGGCAGGAAGGCGCATGGTCGCTCAAGCGTGGTCACGAGCGGCGTTCGGCTGCGGACGGAGACTTCCGGGTGGTTGCCTACGATTTCGGCGTCAAGCGCAACATTCTGCGCCTGTTGGTGGATCGCGGCTGCGAAGTCACCGTGGTCCCCGCACGCACGCCGGCGGAGGATGTCCTGGAGATGGCTCCGGACGGCATCTTCCTGTCCAACGGTCCCGGCGATCCCGAACCCTGCAGCTACGCGATCGATGCCATCAAGCGCTTCCTTGATGCCGGCGTGCCCCAGTTCGGGATCTGCCTTGGTCATCAGCTTATCGGCCTCGCGAGCGGGGCGCGCACCATGAAGATGAAGCATGGTCATCATGGCGCCAACCACCCGGTGCAGGATCTGGCCAGCGGCAGGGTGATGATCACGAGCCAGAACCATGGTTTCGCGGTGGATGGCGACAGCTTGCCCGCTCACCTGGAGGCCACGCACGTTTCCTTGTTCGACGGTTCCCTGCAGGGCATTCGGCATCGGGAACGCCCGGCCTTCGGGTTTCAGGGGCACCCCGAGGCGAGCCCGGGACCGCAGGACGCGGAGGTGCTGTTCGACGCATTCGTCGATCTGATGGCGGCCCATCGGGGCAATTGACGGCACGGCGCCGGCGCCCCGCCGGTGCCCCAGAGAAGCAGACCAGCGACATGCCCAAGCGCAGCGACCTGAGCAGTATCCTCGTACTCGGAGCCGGCCCCATAGTCATCGGCCAGGCCTGCGAATTCGATTACTCCGGTGCCCAGGCTTGCAAGGCGCTCAGGGAAGAGGGCTACCGGGTCATCCTGGTCAATTCGAATCCGGCCACCATCATGACCGACCCGGCCATGGCGGATGCCACCTATATCGAGCCGGTCGAGTGGCGCACCGTGGCCAAGGTCATCGAAACGGAGCGGCCGGATGCGCTGCTGCCGACCATGGGCGGTCAGACGGCCCTCAATTGCGCTCTCGATCTGGCCCGCGAAGGCGTCCTCGAGCAATTCGGCGTCGAGTTGATCGGTGCCAGCCGTGATGCCATCGACAAAGCCGAGGACCGCGAACTGTTCGATGCCGCCATGAAGCGGATCGGTCTCGAATGCCCCAATGCCGGCTTTGCCCATTCCATGGAGGAAGCGTTCCAGGTCCAGGCGGTGATCGGATTCCCCTGCATCATCCGGCCGTCGTTCACCCTGGGTGGGTCAGGCGGAGGTATTGCCTACAACGCTGAGGAATTCGAGGAGATCTGCCGCCGGGGGCTGGAACTGTCCCCCACCAAGGAACTGTTGATCGACGAGTCGCTGATCGGTTGGAAAGAGTACGAGATGGAGGTGGTCCGCGACCGTCTCGACAACTGCATCATCATCTGCTCGATCGAGAACTTCGACGCCATGGGCGTTCACACCGGGGATTCGATCACCGTGGCGCCGGCGCAGACGCTGACCGACAAGGAGTATCAGATCCTGCGCAACGCCTCGATCGCGGTGCTCCGAGAGATCGGCGTCGAGACCGGTGGTTCCAATGTCCAGTTCGCCATCAATCCGGCCGATGGCCGCATGGTCGTTATCGAGATGAATCCGCGGGTCTCTCGCTCTTCGGCCCTGGCGTCGAAGGCCACAGGCTTTCCCATTGCCAAGGTCGCAGCGAAGCTGGCGGTGGGGTACACGCTCGATGAACTGCTGAACGACATTACCGGCGTGACGCCGGCCTCGTTCGAACCGGCCATCGACTACGTGGTGACCAAGATTCCCCGCTTCACGTTCGAGAAGTTCCCGCAGGCGGACGGGCGCCTGACGACGCAGATGAAGTCGGTCGGTGAGGTCATGGCCATAGGACGTACGTTCCAGGAGTCCATGCACAAGGCCTTGCGCGGTCTCGAGGTGGGCAGTGCCGGCTTCGAACCGCGTCACCCCATCGATGATCCGGATGATCTGAACCGGCTCGTGGGTGAGCTGGCATCACCCAGCGCGGAGCGGCTTTGGTATCTGGGCGATGCGTTTCGGGCCGGATTCAGCATCGAGGAGGTCTACGACCACTCGCATGTGGATCCCTGGTTCTTAGCCGAGATCGCGGACCTCATCGCGGAAGAGGCCGCGCTTGCCGGCCGGGCGCTCGAGGAACTCGATCGGGTTTGGCTCTACCGCCTCAAGCGCAAGGGTTTCGCCGATGCGCGTCTGGCAGTGCTGCTTGGATGCAGTGAGGCCGAGGTGCGCGCCCGCCGCCACGAGCTGGAGCTGCGGCCGGTGTACCGGCGTGTCGACACCTGTGCGGCGGAGTTTCCCTCTGCGACCGCCTACCTCTATTCGACTTATGAAGAAGAATGCGAGGCGGCGCCCTCGGACCGCGCCAAGATCATGGTGCTGGGTGGCGGACCGAACCGCATCGGCCAGGGCATCGAGTTCGACTACTGCTGCGTGCACGCCGCGCTCGCCATGCGCGAGGACGGTTACGAGACCATTATGGTCAACTGCAACCCGGAAACTGTCTCTACTGACTACGACACCTCCGACCGGCTCTACTTCGAGCCAGTTACGCTCGAGGACGTGCTCGCGATCGTCGAGCTGGAGCGGCCCAAGGGCGTCATCGTGCAGTTTGGTGGCCAGACCCCGCTGAAGCTGGTGGAGGCGCTCGAGGCCGCGGGCGTACCCATCATCGGGACCACGGCGGATGCCATTGACCGGGCCGAGGATCGGCGTCGCTTCCAGGACATGATTACCAGCTCAGGCCTGCTGCAGCCCCCGAATGAGACGGTGATGAGCTTTGCCGAGGGCGTCGAGGCCGGGCGCCGGATCGGCTACCCCATGGTGGTCCGGCCCTCCTATGTGCTCGGCGGTCGCGCCATGGAGATTGTCTACGAGGAAGAGGAACTCGAACGCTACATGCAGGTGGCGGTGAAAGTTTCCGAGAACAATCCGGTGCTGCTCGATCACTTCCTCGACCAGGCGGTGGAAGTGGACGTGGACGCGGTTTGCGATGGCCGCGAGGTGGTCATCGGCGCGATCATGGAGCACATCGAGCAGGCGGGCGTGCACTCCGGTGACTCCGCCTGCACGCTGCCGCCCTATCGGCTCGGCCCGGACGTGCAGGCGGAGATCCGGCGGCAGGTTCGGGCCATGGCGCTCGAGCTCGGCGTGGTCGGGCTGATGAACGTTCAGCTCGCCATCCAGAACGGGGTGATCTACGTCCTCGAAGTGAATCCGAGGGCCTCGCGGACGGTGCC
Organism: Pseudomonadales bacterium; assembly: GCA_007131295.1. Lineage (GTDB taxonomy): Bacteria > Pseudomonadota > Gammaproteobacteria > Pseudomonadales > Azotimanducaceae > SLTB01. Next base: position 16,899 of record SLQW01000165.1, read on the forward strand.
CTTCGTATCGAAGTGCATTGGCACGTCCCTGGCCAAGGTGGCCGCCCGCTGCATGGCCGGCACGAGTCTGGCGGAACAGGGTTTCACCGAGGAAATCGTGCCGCGTTACATTTGCGTCAAGGAGTCGGTGTTCCCCTTCACCAAGTTCCCTGGGGTGGACCCGATACTCGGCCCGGAAATGAAGTCCACGGGTGAAGTGATGGGCATCGGCGACAGCTTTCCGGAAGCGTTCGCCAAGGCCACACTCGGAGCCGGCATCGAGCTGCCCACCGGTGGCCGAGCCTTCCTTTCAGTGAAGGAGTCGGACAAGGCCGGGATCGTTGCTGTCGCTCGCGACCTGCTCGAGATGGGATTCAACCTCGTCGCCACACGCGGAACGCAGAAGGTGCTGCGTGCGGCAGGCCTCGAGGCGGAGCGGGTCAACAAGGTCACCGAGGGCCGACCGGACATTTCGGACATGTTGAAAAACCGCCAGCTGACTCTTATCGTCAATACGACAGAAGGTCGACAGTCTATTGCGGATTCGGCAGTCATTCGCCGTCTCGCCCTGCAATTCAAGGTCTGTTATACGACAACGCTAACCGGCGGAGAGGCCTTCTGTGCCGCTATTCGCCACGGCAGTGGCGAATCGGTTCGCCGGCTTCAGGATCTCCACGCAGGATAAGCGCGCATGAAGGTTCCGATGACCATCGAGGGTGCTGAACGCCTGCGCGCCGAACTCAAGCAGCTCAAGGGTGAGGAGCGGCCGCGAATCTCGAAGGCGATCGCGGAGGCGCGCGAGCACGGGGACCTCAAGGAGAACGCCGAGTACCACGCCGCCAAGGAACAACAGGGGCTGGTCGAGGCACGGATCCGCGAGATCGAGGGCAAGCTTGCCGATGCGCAGGTCATCGACGTCACCCAGATCAAGCCTACCGGCAAGGTGATTTTCGGCGCCACTGTGCACCTGACGAACCTCGACACGGATAAGGCCGCGGTCTACCGCATCGTCGGTGAGGACGAGGCCGACCTTAAGCACGGTAAGCTGTCGGTGGCGTCACCGATGGCGCGGGCCCTCATCGGCAAGGCCGAGGGGGACGAGGTGGTCGTCAATGCGCCAGGCGGCGAGATCGCCTACGCCATCGAGCACATCGAGCACGTCTGATTCGCATGCCTCAGCGGGCGAGCTGGTTGCGCAGGACGTTGGACTTGCGCGGGTCGGGCTGTGCGGCAGCTCGGTAGATGAGGACGATGCGGCCGATGCTCTGGACCAGCTCTGCGCCACAGGTGGCACAGAGGGCCTCTGCCAGCGCGCGCCGTTGTTCCCGATCGCAGGCAGGAAGTCGGATCTTGATCAGTTCATGGTCCTCGAGCGCGCGCTCGGCCTCGGCGATGACGCCGTCGCTGACGCCACCGTCCCCGACGGTTACGACCGGGTCGAGATGATGACCGATGCGGCGCAGGTCGCGGCGGTCACGGGCTTGCAGACTCATCAGGGCTGTTCCTGGAAGGTGTCGCAGGGCGGCGGAGTGTACGCTTGCCCAGCATCGGATTGAAGGTCGATGAGCGGAAGTGATGGCGAAGAAGCGCGGCAAGCGCACCTGGATGACTCGACACGTGAACGATCCCTGGGTGCAACGGTCTCAACAGGACGGTTACCGCTCCCGCGCCAGCTACAAGCTGCTGGAGATTGATGAGCGTCACGGTTTGCTGCGCCCGGGCAGGGTGGTTGTAGATCTCGGCGCTGCGCCGGGGGGCTGGTCCCAGGTTGCCGCGTCCCGAGTAGCGTCCGGCGGTCGCGTGATAGCGCTCGATCTGCTGACTATGGAGCCGTTGGAAGGTGTCCGCGTGATTCAGGCGGACTTCGAGGAAGAGGCTGGGCTAGACGCCCTGCTCGCTGCGTTGCCGGACGGCCGTGCCGACCTTGTGCTTTCGGACATGGCCCCCAATATCTCCGGTGTGAAGGTCGCCGATCAGGCGCGGGCGATGGCGTTGGCCGAACTCGCACTGGAGTTGGCAATCAGCGTACTGCGACCGGGTGGCGCGCTGGTCGTGAAACTGTTTCACGGCGCCGGTTTCGAAAGCTGGATGGCTACTGCAAGGTCGCTTTTCGAGTCAGTCCGGGTGCGCAAGCCGGAAGCTTCGAGGGCCGAATCCCGCGAGGTTTACGCAGTCGCTGAACGCTTCCGCGGCTCGACCGCCGACTGACGCGCACGGGACCGGCCATCGGGGTTCTGGTGGTGACCCCCGGAGCGCGGTGGTACTCTGTTCGACTCTCTACGGGCCCACCTCCCGTTCAATCAGCGAGGTCATACCGTTGAACGATATGGGCAAAAATCTGCTCCTGTGGCTCATCATCGCCGCAGTGTTGCTGGCTGTGTTCAATAACTTCAGTCCCGCCCCCACGCGGCAGGAGCTGACCTATTCCGAGTTCGTCGATCAGGTCCAGCGGGGCCAGGTTACCGAGGTGACCATCGACGGTCTGATCATCACCGGCCTTATGCGCAACGGTGAGACGTTCGAGGCCGTAAGGCCTCAGCTCGAAGATCCGAAGCTGATGGATGACCTGATCAACAATCGGGTCAAGATCCAGGGTAAGCGCCCTGAGCAGCAATCCATCTGGACCCAGCTGCTGATCGCCAGTTTTCCGATCCTCATCATCATCGCCGTGTTCCTGTTCTTCATGCGGCAGATGCAGGGTGGTGCCGGTGGGCGTGGTGGGCCCATGAGTTTCGGCAAGTCCAAGGCAAGGCTCCTGGCGGAGGACCAGATCAAGACCACCTTCGCCGACGTTGCGGGTGTGGACGAGGCCAAGGAGGACGTCTCCGAGCTGGTGGAGTTCCTGCGCGATCCGGGCCGGTTCCAGCGCCTGGGCGGACGTATTCCCCGCGGCATTCTCATGGTCGGATCGCCCGGTACCGGTAAGACCCTGCTGGCTAAGGCGATTGCCGGCGAGGCGAAGGTACCTTTCTTCTCGATTTCCGGCTCCGACTTCGTGGAAATGTTCGTCGGCGTTGGTGCGTCGCGTGTACGCGACATGTTCGACCAGGCCAAGAAGCAGGCACCCTGCATCATCTTCATCGACGAGATCGACGCCGTCGGCCGCCATCGCGGTGCCGGCATGGGCGGTGGTCACGACGAGCGCGAGCAGACGCTGAACCAGCTGCTGGTGGAGATGGATGGGTTCGAGCCGAACGACGGCATCATCGTCATCGCCGCCACCAACCGCCCCGACGTCCTCGACCCGGCGTTGCTGCGCCCTGGCCGCTTCGACCGGCAGGTGGTTGTGCCGCTGCCGGACATCCGTGGCCGCGAGCAGATCCTGAAGGTCCATATGCGCAAGGTGCCCACCGCGGAGGACGTCAATCCGTCCGCCATCGCCCGCGGCACGCCCGGGTTCTCGGGTGCCGATCTGGCCAACCTGGTGAACGAGGCCGCGCTGTTTGCGGCCCGGGGCACCCGCAGGCTCGTGGGCATGGAAGAGTTCGAGCGCGCAAAGGACAAGATCATGATGGGTGCCGAGCGGCGCTCCATGGTCATGAACGAAAAGGAGAAGCGGATCACGGCCTACCATGAGGCCGGCCACGCCATCGTCGGACGCGTGGTGCCGGATCACGACCCGGTCTACAAGGTCTCCATCATTCCCCGTGGCAGAGCGCTCGGGGTGACTCAGTTCCTGCCTGAGGAGGATCGCTACAGCCACTCTCGGCAGCACATCCTCTCCATGATCTGCTCGCTGTTCGGCGGTCGGATTGCGGAGCAGGTGATTCTAGGCAGCGACGGGGTGACCACTGGCGCATCCAACGACATCGAGCGCGCCACTGCACTGGCGCGCAACATGGTCACCAAGTGGGGCCTGTCCGAGAAACTGGGGCCGGTGAAGTACGATGACGACGACGGCGAACCGTTCCTCGGCATGTCGGCGTCGACGCGTCCCAAGCCCGTGTCCGGCGAGACGTCGCGTATGATCGACGAGGAAGTGCGCGGGATCATCGACGACTGCTACAACAGGGCGAGGTCCATCCTCACCGAGAACATCGATAAGCTGCATGCGATGTCGGATGCCCTGATGGAGTATGAAACCATCTCCTCGGAGCAGATCGATGACATCATGGCAGGCCTGCCGCCGCGCCCACCTCAGGACTACTCCGGCGGCTCGGCATCGAGCGGCGGCGGGGAGGCATCGGCCGGAGAGGAGAAGCCCGCCGACAAGCCATCGCCGCCCATAGGTGGTCCGGCGGAGGAGACCTGACAAGGGCTTTGGCCTGATCCCACGCGCCGCGGTACTCCGCGGCGCAGGAACGAGTGCAGGCGCGAGCCCTCGGCCGCGCCTGTATAATTTTGGACTCCGTGTCCCGCCGGTCCAGCCCCCCTCATGACTTCGTTTTTCGCTGCCGGTTCTCGTCGCCTCGACCGTGCCCGTCCGCAGGTGATGGGCATTCTCAATCTGACCCCTGATTCCTTCTCCGACGGCGGCGAGCTCCTCGCGGGCCGTAAGATCGACGCCGATGAGCTGCTCGAGCGGGCTGAGGCAATGGTTATGGCTGGGGCCACACTGCTCGATCTGGGCGCGGAATCCACGCGTCCCGGTGCACAGCCGGTTGCCGAAACCGAGGAGGCCGACCGCATCGGGGCTGCGCTTGCTCTCCTGCGCCCCCGCATCGACGTCGCCCTCTCGGTCGACAGCAGCTCGGCGGCGGTTTTCCAGGTGGCGGCGGCGCAAGGTGCAGACATGCTCAACGACGTCCGCGCGCTGCAGCGGGAAGGCGCGCTCGAGGCCGCTCGCGACAGCGGTCTGGCCGTCTGTCTGATGCATATGCAGGGACAGCCGCGGAACATGCAGGATAATCCACGTTACAGCGACGTCGTCGCGGAAGTACGTGATTTTCTGGCTGCGCGGGTAGAAGCCTGCGTGGCGGCGGGACTGCCCCGGGAGCGGCTGCTGCTCGACCCGGGATTCGGGTTCGGCAAGCGGCTCGAACACAATCTTGCACTGCTTGCGAATCTCGATGGCATCGCGCAGCTCGGTCTGCCGGTGTTGGTGGGTATGTCGCGCAAGCGCATGCTTGGTGAGATCACTGGGCGTGCTCTGAGGGAGCGGTTGGCCGCCGGAGTCGCGGCGGCGGTGCTGGCGGTGGAGCGCGGCGCATGGATCGTCAGGACCCATGATGTCGCGGCAGCGGCGGACGGACTCGCGGTGGTTGCGGCCATGCGCGAAGGAGGTTGACGCAGGCATGAGCGGGCGGCGCTGGTTTGGAACCGACGGCATCCGCGGGCGCGTGGGCAGCGAGCCGATCACGCCGGAGTTCGTGCTCCGACTCGGCTGGGCCGCCGGGCGCGTGTTCGCGCGTGAAGGGGTCAAGCGCATCCTGATCGGCAAGGACACCCGCATTTCCGGCTACATGCTCGAATCGGCGCTGGAGGCGGGCATGTCGGCAGCTGGCGTCGATGTGCAGCTGACCGGCCCCATGCCCACGCCTGCCATCGCCTATCTCACGCGGACGTTCCGCGCCGATGCGGGCGTGGTCATCAGCGCTTCCCACAACCCCTACTGGGACAACGGCATCAAGTTCTTTTCCCCCAACGGCGACAAGCTGCCGGACGCTATCGAGGAGGCGATCGAAAAACAGCTCGAGGCACCGGTCACGACGGTGGCTTCGGCGGAACTGGGCAAGGCCACGCGCATCGAGGATGCGCCCGGTCGCTACATCGAATTCTGCAAGGGCACCCTGGGCTCGGGTTTCCGCCTCTCGGGCCTGAAGGTGGTTCTCGACTGCGCCCACGGCGCTACCTATCACGTCGCTCCTGCGGTGTTCCGCGAGCTCGGCGCCAACGTGGTCACAATAGGCACGTCGCCGAATGGGATGAACATCAACGACGCCTGCGGTGCCACTTCTCCGGAAGCCTTGGCTATCCGTGTGGTCGAGGAGAGAGCGGATCTCGGTATTGCCTTCGATGGGGACGGGGACCGGGTGATCCTGGTGGACCATACCGGCACGGTCGTCGACGGCGACGAAATTCTCTACGTGATCGCCCGTCACCGGCATCGGTGCGCCTCGCTTGTCGGTGGCGTCGTCGGTACCCTCATGAGCAACCTCGGGCTCGAGCTTGCCCTGATGGAGCAGGGCATACCCTTTGCTCGCGCCAAGGTGGGCGACCGCTACGTCCTCAGCGAATGCGTTGCCCGTGGCTGGCAGGTAGGCGGCGAATCTTCCGGCCACGTGATTTGCCTCGATCTGCATACCACCGGCGATGCCATCGTCGCTGCGCTGCAGGTGCTGCTGGCGCTGCAGCACAGCGGCCAGACGCTGGCCGAGGCCCGTACCGGGATGGAGCGTTGTCCTCAGGTCATGGAGAATGTCGAAGTGGTGCAGCCGCGTCGCATCGACGGCAATGCCACCGTGGCTGCGGCCGTGAAGAGCGTCGAGCAGCGCCTCGGCGAAGGCGGCCGCGTCCTGCTGCGGCCCTCCGGAACCGAACCTGTTGTCCGCGTCATGGTCGAGGGTCGCGACGTGGCGCTGATCACCAGCCATGCGCACGAACTGGCTGAGGTGGTGCGGCGCGAGCTGGCCTGACCGGCTGCAGATTCCGGTTGCATCGGCATCTCCCCATTGACTAGGATACGCGGCCCCGTCAAGGGTGGTGCCTCGCATGCCGCAGCGGATCGTCGCAGGCAACTGGAAGATGAACGGTTCCCGTGCGCAGCTCGCGGCTTTTTTGGCGGCGCTGAGGCAGGGTTGGGCGGAGCCGCGCCGTTGTGACGTGCTGCTGTTCCCGCCTGCCCTGCTCGTGCCTGAGGCGATCGAGCCTGCTTCGGCTCTCGGCATTGGCGTTGGGATGCAGACCGTGCATCCGGAAGCTTCTGGTGCCTTTACCGGCGAGCTGGCTGCAGAGATGGCGGTCGACGTTGGTGCGAGCTGGACGCTGGTAGGGCATTCCGAGCGGCGCGAGCTCTGCGGCGAAAGCGATGAGGACGTCGCCGCTCGCACCGTTGCGGCACTGCGAGCGGGGCTGCGGCCTATGCTCTGTGTGGGTGAGACCCTGGAGCAGCGCCGCGCGGGTAATGCGGAAACCGTGGTCCGCGAGCAGCTCGAAGCCGTTCTGGCGGTGGTGGGGGACGAGCTGGCTGCGGGAGCGGTGGCTTACGAACCGGTGTGGGCCATCGGTACCGGCGAGACCGCAAGCCCGGAAACGGCCGAGGCCATGCACGTGGCTATACGCGACATCCTGAAGGCCCGCGGGCCGCGCCTCGGGATGGTGCCGATCCTGTATGGTGGCAGCGTCAAGCCGGAAAATGCGGCAGCGCTGTTTGCCAAAGAGGACATAGACGGCGCGCTGGTCGGAGGAGCTTCGCTCGACGCAGCGGCGTTCCTCGCGATCATCGCGGCAATGGAGACGCATGGAAACCCTTGAGATCGTATTGCGAATTCTGCTGGTAGTGGACGCGGTCGCATTGATCGTCCTTGTCCTGCTGCAGCAGGGCAAAGGTGCTGCCATGGGCGCGGCCTTCGGCAGCGGTGCCTCGCAGACCATGTTCGGTTCTGCTGGCGCCAGCGGCTTCCTCACCAAGGTGACAGCTTGGCTGGCGGTGGCGTTCTTCCTCATCACGCTGGCCCTGGCCTGGACTGCCCGGGAGCGGGCGGAGGCCATGGGCCAGGTGGGCATTCCGCAGATCGAGGACGTGGACGTGCCACCGGTGGAAGACCGCTCTCACGAGGAGTTCGAGCTTCCGGACGATGTGCCGTTCACTTTTGATGCGGAAGGTGAGGATGCGGAAGTGCCGGAGGTCGACGGCGAGGATGTTCCGCAGCTCGATTGAAGGCAAAGCGCAGTTGAATTTAGCGGCCGGGGCCTTACCATTGCCCGGCCTTGTTCAGGCGGACGTGGCGGAATTGGTAGACGCGCTAGCTTGAGGGGCTAGTGAGCTTTGGCTCGTGGAGGTTCAAGTCCTCTCGTCCGCACCATCTTAAGGCCACTGCGCGCAACTGCGTCGTGGTCGCTTTTGTGGATGAGGGTAGGTGTTCGCTTGCTTGTCGCGACGGAACTCGGTTGCGCTTGCAGAGCACCCTACCTATAATCCGCGTCCCTCAGGTGCGGGGTGGAGCAGTCTGGTAGCTCGTCGGGCTCATAACCCGAAGGTCGTAGGTTCAAATCCTACCCCCGCTACCAATCGCACGTGGGGCCCGGCAAGAGATAGGGTTTCAAGGTGCATCGGATCGGTGTCCTCAGGGGTGCTGGTCGCGATGCTCGAGAAGTGGGCTTCGTGCCCATTTTTTGTTTGTGGGTTCGGAACAGTCATTGTGGCTGTCCGGCCGGGAGCGGCAGCAGGTGCAGGACGACCCTGAAGACGAGCGGGTGCCGGCCGACGGCAGGCGCAGTCGCCAGGCGGAGATCGAGCACCTGGTGTCGCCGGCGATACGGGCGCTGGATTGCGAACTCTGGGGCACGGAGTTGTCCACGCGAGGACGCAACAGTCTTCTGCGGATCTACATCGACCGGGAAGACGGCGTCTCGATCGAGGATTGCGAAGCGGTCAGCCGGCAGGTCGGCAGACTGCTCGATGTCGAAGAGCCGATCAGTGGGAACTACACCCTGGAGGTGTCGTCCCCGGGTATGGATCGAATTCTGTTCCGCATCGAGCATTATGCGCTTTACATCGGTGAGACCGTCGATGTGCGGCTCGTGCGGCCTTTCGAAGGACGGCGGCGCCTGACCGGAACATTAGCCGGCGTCGACGGCGACGAAGTGCGGGTGCAGGTGGACGACGAGGAGTTCATCCTGCCCTTGGAGTGGATTCAGCGTACACGCGTCGTGCCGCGTTTCGAGTAAACAGGCAGGGACGCCAGCAGAGCGATACGAGATGACCAAAGAAATTCTGCAGGTCGTGGAGGCCGTTTCCAACGAGAAGGGCGTTGCGAAGGACGTCATCTTCGAAGCCCTGGAAATCGCGCTGGCCACCGCCACCAAGAAGCGCTACGGCGAAGACGCCGATGTGCGCGTCTCGATCGACCGTAGTACTGGAGAATACGACACTTTTCGTCGCTGGACGGTTGTCGAGTCCGAAGCGGTGATGGAAATTCCTCAAGCAGAGATCAGTCTCGCGGCGGCGAAGGAGATTGATCCGAGTTTCGATCTGGGCTCGGTCTATGAGGAAGAGGTCGAGTCGGTCGAGTTCGGCCGGATTGCGGCGCAGACCGCGAAGCAGGTGATCGTGCAGCGTGTGCGCGAGGCCGAGCGCGCGCAGGTGGTGAAGCTGTATACGCCGCGGGTGGGCGAGCTCGTCAGCGGCACGGTGAAGAAGGTGACCCGGGAAGTGGCCATCGTCGACCTTGGCAGCGGTGCCGAGGCGGTCCTGCCACGCGATCAGATGATTCCGCGCGAGACGTTCCGCATCAACGATCGCCTGCGCGCACTCCTGCAGCGCATCGATCCCGAAGCGCGCGGTCCGCAGCTCATTCTCTCGCGCACCGATCCGCGCATGCTCGTGAAGTTGTTCGAGATCGAAGTGCCGGAGATTGCCGAGCAGGTCATCGAGATTCGAGCGGCGGCCCGGGATCCCGGATCGCGGGCGAAGATCGCAGTCAAGACCAACGATGGCCGCATCGATCCGGTCGGTGCCTGTGTCGGCATGCGGGGTTCGCGAGTGCAGGCCGTTTCTGGCGAACTCGCCAACGAGCGTATCGACATCGTGCTTTGGGACGACAATCCGGCACAGCTCGCAATCAACGCCATGTCGCCGGCAGAAGTGGAGTCCATCGTCGTCGATGAAGACACGCACACGATGGACATCGCCGTGGGCGAGGACAATCTCGCTCAGGCGATCGGCCGCGGCGGCCAGAATGTGCGTCTTGCCAGCGACCTCACTGGCTGGGTGCTCAACATCATGACCGAGGGCGAGGCCAGCGATAAGCAGCAAGCCGAGGTGGGCAAACTGGTCAGCCAGTTCATGGCGAGTCTGGACGTCGACGAGGACGTTGCCACCGTGCTGGTGGAAGAAGGCTTCACGACGCTGGAGGAAGTCGCGTACGTTCCGCTCGAAGAGATGCTGAACATCGAAGGTTTCGACGAGGGCATCGTCCTCGAGCTGCGTGATCGTGCGAAGGACTACCTGCTCACTCAGGCGCTGGCCAGTGAGGAGGAACTCGAAGGGGTGGAGCCGGGTGAAGATCTCCTGGCGCTCGATGGTATGGAAAGGCGTCTCGCGCTGCTTCTGGCCAAGAACGGTATCGTCACCCAGGAAGATCTTGCGGAGCAGTCAGTGGACGATCTGCTCGAGCTCGAAGGGCTCGAACTCGATGAGGAGCGCGCTGCAGCACTGATCATGGCGGCTCGTGCGCCCTGGTTCGAGGAAGCGGCACAAGAGGAAGATGGCGATGCTGCCTCCGCTTGAGGTCGTGACAGGGGACTGCTCATGAACGTTTGAGCCCGACCGACCCTGCGGGGCGCACCTTGATGGGCGCACTCTGGGGGGCGCTTGAAGAATCCGGAGAAGTTAGAAATGGCAGAAGTCACCGTCAAACAACTGGCCGAGACGGTCGGAGCACCAGCAGATCGTCTGCTGCAGCAGATGCAAGAGGCTGGCCTGCCGCACTCGAGCGCCGAGGAAGCGGTGACCGAAGAGCAGAAGCAGACCCTGCTCGCCTTCCTTAAGCGCTCACATGGTGACCGCGAGGTCACGCCAAGCCGGATTACGCTCAAGCGCAAGACCGTCAGCACGCTGCGCACTGATCGTGGCCGCGGCAAGGCCGTCGCAGTGGAGGTGCGCAAGAAGCGCACTTACGTCAAGCGCGGCGCGGCGCCGCCCAGTGAAGAACCGGCAGTCGAGAGTGAACTCGAGCAATTGAAAGCCGAAGAAGCCCGGCGAGAGGAGGAGCGGCAGCGCGCCGAAGCAGAGCGGCGAGCGGAGGAAGAGCGCCGGCGTCAGGAAGCGGATCAGCGGGTTCAAGATCAAGAGCGCGAGCAGCGCGAAGCGGAAGCCCGCGCCAAGGAACAAGAGGCGCTCGAGGAGGAGCGCAAGCGCCTCGAGGCCGAGGAGCAGGCTCGTCAGGAGGCGGCTGCGGCGCTCGCTGCCGCAGAAGCGGCGGAGATCAAGGATGAGCGCCGCGGTGGTGCGAAGGCCGCAGGCAAGAAGCATGCGAAGGAGCGCGCTCCAGAGCGTGAAGAGCGCAGCCGGAAAGAGAGGCGCGACGAGGAGGAGGAAGGCCGCGGGAAGCGCCGTGCCGGGACCCTTTCCCGCGATCGGCTGGCGCAGCGCAAGCGTCGTTCTTCACGTGGTCTGCCGCAAACGCAGGGCTTCGAGCGGCCCACCGAGTTCATCGTCCGTGATGTCGAAGTGCCCGAGGTCATCACGGTGGGTGAGCTCGCCGCACGCATGTCCGTTAAGGCGGGGGAGATCATCAAGCGCCTGATGGGCATGGGTGTGATGGCAAACATCAACCAGACCCTCGATCAGGACACGGCGGTGCTGGTCGTCGAGGAAGTCGGGCACCGGGCACGCACGGTTGCTTCGGATCAGTTGGAGCAGGAACACCTCGAACTGCTGAAGGTGGAGGGGGACGCGAAACCGCGTCCTCCCGTGGTCACGGTCATGGGTCATGTCGATCACGGCAAGACTTCGCTGCTCGACTACATCCGTAAGACCCGGGTAGCCAGCGGCGAGGCGGGCGGTATCACCCAGCACATCGGCGCCTACCACGTGGAAACGGATCACGGGGTCGTCAGCTTTCTCGACACGCCTGGCCACGCCGCATTCACCCAGATGCGTGCCCGAGGTGCCCAGGTCACCGACATCGTGATCCTGGTCGTGGCGGCCGATGATGGGGTCATGCCGCAGACCGAAGAGGCAGTCCAGCACGCACGGGCGGCGGACGTGCCTCTGGTTGTTGCCGTGAACAAGATCGACAAGGAAGGCGCCGACCCGGATCGTGTGCGCAACGAGCTGTCCGGACGCGGCGTCGTTCCTGAGGATTGGGGTGGTGATACCCAGTTCGTCCACGTTTCCGCGATGACCGGCGAAGGCATCGACAGCCTGCTCGAGGCCGTCCTGCTCCAGGCCGAGGTTCTGGAGCTGACCGCGGTCCCCGATGCGCCGGCGCAGGGTTCGGTGGTCGAGTCCCGGCTCGACCGTGGCCGCGGCCCTGTTGCCACCCTGCTGGTACGCACCGGCACGCTCGAGAAGGGCGACTTCATCGTTGCCGGCGAACACTACGGTCGCGTCCGGGCCATGCTGGACGAAAACCGCAAGCAAGTGGACGCGGCAGGCCCGTCGATTCCCGTGGAGATTCTGGGTCTCTCCGGTACGCCGGACGCGGGCGACGACTTCGCCGTGGTGGAAGACGAGCGCCGCGCGAAGGAACTGGTCGAGTTCCGACGTTCACGGACGATCGAGAACCGCTTCAAGCAGCAGCAGGCTGCGCGCCTCGACAGTCTGTTCGAGAACATCGGTGAGGGCGAGACGCCGAAGCTGAACATTGTTCTGAAGACCGATGTGCGTGGCTCATTGGAAGCGCTCACGAGTGCGATCAACGACATTTCCACGGGGGAGGCGCGCGCCAACGTTGTGTCCAGCGGCGTCGGTGGCATTAATGAATCCGACGCGAATCTGGCCGTCGCCTCGAAAGCCGTGGTGATCGGCTTCAACGTTCGTGCCGATGCCTCGGCGAAGAAGATTATCGAGAACGAAGGGCTTGAGCTGCGCTACTACAGCGTCATCTACGAGCTGCTCGACGATATCAAGGCGAGCCTGTCGGGCATGTTGGCTCCGGAACTGCGCGAGGAGATCCTCGGCGTCGCCGAAGTGCGTGACGTGTTCCGGTCGCCGAAGTTCGGCCAGGTTGCCGGTTGTATGGTCGTGGATGGCACGATCCACAGGAACAAGCGCATCCGGGTGCTGCGCGATGACGTGGTCATCTACGAAGGCGAGCTCGAGTCGCTGCGGCGCTTCAAAGACGACGTCAACGAGGTGCGGCAGGGCTTCGAGTGCGGCATCGGTGTGCGCAACTACAACGACGTACGCGAAGGCGACAAGATCGAGGTGTACGACGTCAAGGAGGTGGCACGTACCCTCTGACCGGTCTCACGAGGACCGGGCAGGGCGCGTGCCTTCGAGCCATGCCGAAAGAGTACGGACGCGAGCGGCGAGTCGCCGACTTCATTCAACGTGAGTTCGCCGCCATCCTGCAGCGGGAAATGAAAGACCCCCGCGTCGGCATGGTCTCGGTGAACGAGGTGCGGGTCAGTTCAGATCTCGGCTACGCCGATCTCTATGTTTCCTCTCTGGACGCCACCACCGAGGCGGAGCGTAGTGAGCTCCTCGAGGTGCTGCGTGGGGCTGCCGGATTTCTGCGCACGCTTATTGCGAAACGGGCGCAGATGCGCAGCACGCCGAAACTGCGTTTTCATTGGGACCACCTGCCTGAGGAGGGCAACCGTCTCTCGCAGCTGATCGACGCGGCCGTGGCCAGTGACAGCGCCCGGCAAGACGATCGTACTGGCGTCCGCACTGACGTCCGTAACGAGGACGAATCTTGAACGGCGGGAATGACTGATGGCGCGCGGGCGCAGAAGGCAGCGGGGCAGAGCAGTGGACGGCATCCTCCTGCTCGATAAGCCGCAGGGGTTATCATCCAACGAGGCGCTGCAGATCGTGAAGCGCATGTACGGTGCGGCCAAGGCCGGCCATACCGGTAGCCTCGATCCCATCGCCACCGGCGTTCTGCCGTTGTGCTTCGGAGAGGCCACGAAGTTTTCGCAATTCCTGCTGAATGCGGACAAGCGCTACCTGACGGAGATCAGCCTGGGCGTACGTACCGACAGCGGCGACGCCGACGGTGAGGTGCTGGAAGAGAAGCCGGTTCCGGCGCTCGATCTCGAGGACATCGAAGAAGCGCTCATGGCTTTTCGCGGTGAGATCGAGCAGGTTCCGTCCATGTTCTCGGCGATCAAGCATCAAGGGCAGCCGCTCTACAAGCTTGCGCGTCAGGGAATCGAGGTGGAGCGCGAGGCCCGGGCCGTGACCATCTTCGAAAACCGCATCGAGCGTTTCGAGGGCGATACGCTGACGCTGTTCGTACACTGCTCCAAGGGTACCTATATCCGGACCATTGCCGAGGACCTCGGGCAGGCGCTCGGTTGTGGTGCCCATGTCACGGCGTTGCGCCGGCTTTCGGTGGGTCCGTTTGCCAGCGAGCGGGTTCATAGCATCGAAGCGCTCGAGGCGGTGCGTGACCGCGGCGGTCACGCTGCCTTGGACGAACTCCTGCTGCCGCTGGAAGCGGCTGTGATGCAGTGGCCGGAGGTGGTGATTCCGGAAGCAAGCACCTGGTTCATGCACAAGGGCCAGCCGGTGCAGGTGGCGCACGCGCCTACCGACGGGCAGGTGCGGCTGGTAGAGCGCGTGGCCAGTGCGCCGGGCGAGCCGGAGCAGAGACGCTTCTTCGGGGTCGGCGAGGTGCTCGACGATGGCCGCATTGCGCCAAGACGTCTCGTAGCGCGATAATGATCGGTTACCGCGCCGAACCCTGCGGGGTTCGGCGCATTGGAGTCCGGGAACTCCCGGGCGACGCCACTGCAGGCATGCGTGGTGGCGGATCTTCCGGCATGGGGCCGGTGATTGCAGGCATGTTCGGAGTAACTTGCACATGGCACTGAGCAACGAAGTCAAGGCGCAGATCGTCAAGGAGTACCAGATCGAGGACGGAGACACCGGCTCGCCGGAGGTCCAGGTCGCCCTGCTGTCGGCCAACATCAACGCACTGCAGGGGCACTTCAAGGCGCATGCAAAGGATCATCACTCGCGTCGCGGCCTGATCCGGATGGTCAACCAGCGGCGGCGTCTGCTCGATTACCTCAAGGGTAAAGACACCCAGCGCTACGCCAAACTGATCGAGCGTCTTGGCCTGCGTCGCTGAGGCGGCGCTGTATCGTGGGCCTGCGGTGGTGCGCGCGGCATTGGCTGCGCGCGCCGGCTCAACGCGTTCCGAGGCTTTACAGCCGCAACCACGATCGACCGCATCGGCAGGGGCCGCTGCGGAGTCGAGGAGAGTCGCCCTTGAAGGGTTCGGCGTCTCTCCAGGATGGAGGATAGAAACTTGTCTGTAGTTACCAAGAGCTTTCAATGGGGTGATCATCGGGTCACCCTCGAGACTGGCGGCGTTGCCCGCCAGGCAACCGCCGCCGTGATGGCGCGTATGGATGACACCGTCGTCCTCTGCACGGTGGTATCGAACCGCGAAGCCAAGCCGGGTCAGCCTTTCTTCCCGTTGACCGTGAATTACCAGGAGAAGACCTACTCTGCCGGCAAAATTCCGGGAGGCTTCTTCCGCCGTGAGGGTAGACCCTCCGAGAAGGAGACGCTGACCAGCCGTCTGATCGATCGCCCGATCCGGCCGCTGTTTCCGAAAGGGTTCATGAATGAGACCCAGGTCGTGTGCACGGTGATGTCCGCGGAGCGCAACATCGATCCGGACGTGATTTCCATGATCGGTGCCGCTGCAGCCCTCGGTATCTCGGGCGTGCCCTTCGACGGTCCTCTCGCCTGCGCGCGGGTTGGCTATCTCGACGGCCAGTACATTCTGAATCCAGGCTACGAGCAGCTGCGGCAGTCGGACCTGAACATGATGGTCGCCGGCACCCGGCAGGCTGTCCTCATGGTGGAGTCCGAGGCACGCGAGCTCACCGAGGATCAGATGCTCGGCGGGGTGCTGTTTGCGCACCTGGAGATGCAGCCGGTGCTCGACGTCATCGACGCGCTGGTCGCGGAAGCGGGCAAGCCTCGCTGGGATTGGCAGCCGCCGCCGACGAACGAAGCGCTGCTCGGGCAGATCCGCGAAGGTTTCGTCGGGCCCATCGCCGAGGCCTACCAGGTCACCGACAAGATGCAGCGGCAGGCGGCAGTAGCCGAGCTGAAGAACCGCTGCGTCGAGCAGTTTGCCGGCGAAACGGCCGGTGATGCCGCCGCGGATCCCAGGGAAGTGACCGGGCTGTTCGAGAAGGTGGAAAAGGCGACGGTGCGCGATCGCATCCTCTCCGGTCAGCCGCGTATTGACGGCCGTGATCTGGCCACCGTACGACCGCTGGATATCGAGGTCGGCGTACTGCCGAAGGTGCACGGGTCATCGCTGTTCACGCGTGGCGAGACCCAGGCCATCGTGGCGGCGACCCTTGGCACCTCCCGGGACGCGGCCATCATCGATGCTCTCGAGGGAACCTATCGCGACAGCTTCATGCTGCACTACAACTTCCCGCCATTCTCGGTGGGTGAGGCCGGCTTCATGGGCGGCCCAAAGCGACGCGAGATCGGCCACGGCAAGCTTGCCCGCCGTGCCATGGAAGCGGTGCTGCCCGATCCCGAGGAGTTCCCCTACACGCTACGGGTGGTTTCGGAGATCACCGAGTCCAACGGCTCGTCCTCGATGGCTACCGTTTGCGGTACCAGCCTTGCGCTGATGGATGCCGGTGTTCCGCTGAAGTCGGCTGTGGCGGGCATCGCCATGGGACTGGTTAAGGACGGTGAACGCTTTGCCGTGATCACCGACATCCTCGGTGACGAAGATCACCTCGGCGACATGGACTTCAAAGTTGCGGGCACGGGTAAGGGCGTCACCGCGCTGCAGATGGACATCAAGATCCAGGGTATCAACGAAGAGATCATGGAGCGTGCACTGGCCCAAGCCTATGAGGCACGCATCCATATTCTCAACGAGATGAACCAGGTCATCGCGGTTTCTCGTGAGTCCGTTTCCGAGCATGCTCCGAGCATGGCAATGATCGAAGTTAATCCTGACAAGATTCGCGACATCATCGGCAAGGGTGGTGTGACGATCCGGGCCATAACCGAAGAAACCGGCGCTCAGATAGACATCGACGATTCCGGAATGGTGCGGATTTATGGCGAGAATGCGGCATCCCGGGATGCGGCGATCGCCAAGATCCAGGAACTCACCGCAGAGGCGGAAGTGGGACGTGTCTACACCGGGAAGGTGGCCAAGATCGTCGACTTCGGTGCCTTCGTGAACATCCTTCCGGGCAAGGACGGCCTTGTGCACATTTCCCAGATCGCCAACGAGCGGGTGGAAAAAGTGGAGGACTACCTCAAGGAGGGCCAGGAGGTGCGCGTACTGGTGCTGGACGTGGATGCCCGCGGCCGGATCAAGCTGACTATGAAGGATGTCCCGGAGCAGGAAGGCAACGCGGCCTGAGGTTCAGAAGACAGAAGTCAGAAGACGGGAAAGCGAAAAAGCCCCGATGGCATTGCGCCATCGGGGCTTTTTTCTGCCGTCTATCTGTGGGCGCGGCGCTCGATGAGATCGTCGACGACGGCCGGATCTGCCAGGGTCGTTGTGTCGCCCAGGTTGTCCAGTTCGTTGCAGGCGACCTTGCGCAGGATCCGCCGCATGATCTTGCCTGAACGGGTCTTCGGCAGTCCCGGTGCCCACTGGATCACGTCCGGCTTCGCAAATGGGCCGATTTCCTGGCGTACGAGCGCTACCAGTTCCTCCTCGAGCTTCGCGAGGGCCGACTCGTCGTGTTCGCTGGCCGCCATCAGCGTTACGTAGCAGTAGATGCCCTGACCTTTGACGTCGTGCGGGAAGCCCACCACCGCGGCCTCGGCCACCTGAGGATGTAGAACCAGCGCGCTTTCCACCTCGGCGGTGCCGATCCGGTGGCCAGAAACATTGATGACGTCGTCGACGCGGCCGGTGATCCAGTAGTAGCCGTCCGCGTCCCGGCGGGCGCCGTCGCCGGTGAAGTAAAAGCCCGGATAAGCCGAGTAGTAGGTGTCGATCACGCGCTGGTGGTCGCCATAGACCGTGCGGATCTGGCTTGGCCAGGAGCGGGTGATGACGAGGTTGCCGCGTGCCTCGGTCTCTTCGATCACCTTGCCGTTGGCATCGACCAGCGCCGGGATCACGCCGAAGAACGGTTTCGTAGCCGAGCCTGGCTTCAGCTCCGTGGCGCCAGGTAGGGGCGTGATCATGATGCCGCCGGTTTCGGTCTGCCACCAGGTGTCAACGATGGGGCAGCGCCGTTCGCCCACGACGCGGTGGTACCACTCCCAGGCTTCCGGATTGATCGGTTCGCCAACGGTTCCGAGCAGGCGCAGACTCTTGCGCGAAGTCCGGCTGACGAAGTCGTCGCCCTGCGCCATCACCTGTCGAATCATGGTCGGTGCGGTGTAGAAGATGGCGACGTCGTGCTTGTCGCATACCTCCCAGGCGCGGGATGCATCGGGGTAGGTCGGGACGCCCTCGAACATCAGCGTTGTGGCGCCGTTCGCCAACGGTCCGTAGACGATGTAGGAATGCCCGGTGATCCAGCCCACGTCTGCGGTACACCAGTAAGTTTCACCATCGCGGTAGTCGAAGACGTAGCGGTGGGTGAGAGCAGACATGAGCAGATAGCCACCGGTGCCGTGCTGCACCCCTTTGGGCTTGCCGGTGGATCCCGACGTATACAGGATGAAAAGCGGATCCTCGGCGTCCATAGGTTCTGCGGCGCAATCCGCCGACGCGGTCGGGACGAGTTCGTCGTACCAGGCGTCGCGACCATCCTGCCAGGGAACGTCGGCACCGGTGCGGCGGACTGTGAGCACCGTATGCACGTTCGGGCAGTCTCGGAGTGCCTGTTCCGCATTCGCCTTCAGCGGCACCTTGCGGCCGCCGCGGATGCCCTCGTCGGCCGTGATCAGCGTCCGGCAATCCGCATCGAGAATGCGGTCGCGCAGGGATTGGGGCGAAAAGCCGCCGAACACGACCGAGTGGATGGCGCCGATGCGTGCGCAAGCTAGCATCGCGTAGGCGGCCTCCGGGATCATGGGCATATAGATGCATACCCGGTCACCTTTGCCCACGCCGCGGTGCTTGAGCACATTCGCCAGCCGGCAGACTTCGGCGTGGGCTTCCTTGTAGCTGATGGCCTTGGACTCCCCGGGATCGTCACCCTCCCAGATGATGGCGGTCTGCTCGGCGCGCGTTTCGAGGTGCCGGTCGAGGCAGTTGTAGCAGGCATTGAGCGTGCCGCCCTCGAACCAGCTGACCCTGCCCTTGGGCATGTCCGCCTCGAACACCTGCTGCCAGCCGTCATCGAACCAGTCGAGATGCTCCCGGGCCATGCGTGACCAGAAGCCCTCGGGATCGTCCACGGACTCTGCGTAGAGCTTGTCGTAGCGCGCGCTGTCGATCAGGGCGTTGGACATGGATTCCGGGACCGGGTAGCGCTTGCTCTCGGACATGATTCCCCCTTCAAGAACGGCCAGTCAGCCTCCGCGTGCGCGGAAGGTGTCGATCAGGGCGCGAGTGGTCGCATCCGAGATGGC
The DNA here is from genome assembly GCA_007131295.1 of Pseudomonadales bacterium. Classification (GTDB taxonomy): domain Bacteria; phylum Pseudomonadota; class Gammaproteobacteria; order Pseudomonadales; family Azotimanducaceae; genus SLTB01. The sequence goes on from SLQW01000165.1 coordinate 36,193, forward strand.
TTCGAGCCGACCCGGATCCGCGAGCGCAGCATGAATTGCAGCGCCCAGCGTCTTGCCGAGCTCCACGCCCCATTGGTCGAACGAGTTGACGCCCCAGATCATACCCTGCACGAAGACCTTGTGTTCATGCAGCGCGATCAGCGCACCGAGGCTCTCCGGTGCGAGATCATCGAGCAGCAGGAGCGTACTCGGATGGTTGCCGGGCATGGCGCGATGCGGCGCGGCGTTGGCCGCTGCCTCCGTTTCCATGCCCGCGGCTTCCAGCTCAGCCTGCGCGCGGGCGGCAGCGCGGCCGCGGGCGAAGACTTCGGCCTGGGCGAAGCAGTGCGCGGCAAGCCAACGGTGGTGTTCGTCGAGATCGTGCCCGGGATTAAGGGGCAGGATGAATTCCGCCGAGAATGGCGCGGTGCCCTGATGCAGCAGCTGGTGATAGGCATGCTGACCGTTGGTACCGACGTTACCCCAGAGAATAGTGCCGGTCCGGGTCGTCACTGGTGTTCCGTCCCGGCGTACGGACTTGCCGTTGCTCTCCATCTCGAGCTGCTGCAGGTAGTCAGGAAGCAGCTCGAGGGCCCGGGCGTAAGGCAGCACCGCGTGTGACTCGGTGCCGAGCAGATTCTGATTCCAAAGTTCGACCAGGGCCAGCAGTACCGGGGCGTTGGCTGCGAACGGAGTGTCGCGGAAGTGCTCGTCCATGGCACGGGCGCCGGCCAACAAGCGCTCGAAGGTGCGAAAGCCGTAGCCCAGGGCGATCGGCAGACCAATGGTCGAGGTGACAGAAAAGCGCCCGCCCACCCAGTCCCATAGCGGCAGCAGATTCGCTTCCGGCAGGCCGAACTCGGCAGCAGCGGCGACGTTGGTGGAAATGGCCACGAAATGTCGACGCAGCGCTTCCGGTGCAACGCCGCGCTCCAGCAGCCATGCTCGCACGGTGCGCGCATTGACCTGCGTTTCCAGCGTCCCGAATGACTTCGAAGCGATCACGAACAGCGTCCGGGTCGGGTCGAGCCGCGGCAGCAGGCGCGCAGCTTCCATGCCGTCGATGTTGGCGAGGAAGTGCACCGTGGGGCGATGCCCGGAGCCAAGCGCATCGCAGACCAGCGCTGGGCCTAGAAAGGAGCCACCGATGCCGATATTGACCACATCGCGTATTGGCTTGCCGGTGGCTCCACGCCAGATGCCGTTGCGCACCTTATCGGTCAGTTCGCGCATGCGCAGCAGGGCGGAGTGAACTGCCGCATCGGCACTGATGCCGTCGACGTCGATCCTCTCTCCCGCCGGTGCACGCAGTGCCGTATGCAGGACGGCCCGGCCCTCGGTGGGATTGAGCCGGTTCGCGCCGAACAGAAGCCGACGCGCGTTCGCCAGGTCGGCCGCCTCGGCGAGCGCGATCAAATCGGCGCGTACAGCAGCGTTCCAACGCTGCCGCGAGAGGTCCAGCTGCATCCGTGGCGCTTCGACCCGGAAACGGTGGAATCGGTCGGGATCGGCATCGAGTAGCTCGGCGAGATGCGGCAGGCGGCGCGCATGCTCGGCCAGCGCCGCCCAGGGTGCGAGTCTGGTCGGATCGACGGCCGTCACGGTGCGCCCTGAAGCGGGCGGTCGACGGTTCGGTTGTCGATGAGCCGGGTCCGGCCCATCCAGGCCGCAGCCAGAATCACCAGCTCACGGTCTCTGGGGCCCGGTTCGGCCAGCGTGTCGCGATTCCGGATCGTGAAGTAATCGGGTCGGAATCCCGCCTGCTCCAGGCTTGCCATGGCTTCCGCCGTGATGTCGTCGAAGGCCGCGTCGCCGGACTCGATGCGTGCAGCCGCCTTTTCGATGCTGCGATACAGAGCCGGTGCGCGGGCGCGTTCGTCGCTTGTCAGGTAGCCGTTGCGCGACGACAGGGCGAGGCCGTCGCTGGCCCGGGACGTAGGCACGTCGACGATAGTCACGGCCATGGACAAATCTCGGACCATGCGCCTGATCAGGGTGAGCTGCTGAAAGTCCTTGCGGCCAAAGGCGGCGAAGTCCGGGGTGACGATCTGGAACAGCTTGGTGACCACTGTGGCGACGCCGTCGAAGTGTCCCGGTCGGCTCGCGCCGCAGAGGATGTCGCCGAGCCCAGGGACGCTGACCCGTGTCTGCAGGGTAGTGCCATCCGGATAGACTTCTTCGACGCTCGGAGCGAACAGGAGGTCGACTCCACGTTCCGAGAGAGCGGCCTCATCCTCCGCCAGCGTCCTTGGGTAGGCATCGAGATCCTCGTTCGGCCCGAATTGCAGCGGATTGACGAAAATGCTGGCGACCAGCAGGCCACACTGCGGGCGCAGCGCGTCCACTAGCGCGAGGTGGCCGGCGTGGAGGTTGCCCATGGTTGGTACGAAGCCCACCGTTCTCCCGGCGGACCTTGCGGTTTGCAGCCGTTCGCGCACGGCGGCGATGGTGGCGACATTCTCCATGGCGGCGCTTAGAAGAAACAGTGTTCTGGGGCGGGGAACGTCCCGGACTTGACGGCCTCGCGATAGGCGACGAAAGCGCCGCGGATGCCGTCGCTGCTCTCCGGCAGGAAGTTCTTCACGAACTTCGGTGGCTTGATGGAAGGCGGCGTGATGCCGAGCATGTCGTGCATCACCATGATCTGTCCGTCCACCTCGGGTCCGGCACCGATGCCGATCACCGGAATTTTCAGCGCCCGCGTGATCTCGCCCGCCAGGTCCACCGGAACACACTCGAGCAGGAGGATGCTGGCGCCGGCCTCCTCGAGCATCTTCGCCTCGTCGATCATGGCCTGGGCTTTGGCGGGGTCGCGCCCCTGAACCCGATAGCCGCCGAGGCGATTGATGGATTGAGGCGTCAGGCCCATGTGGGCGCAGACCGGAATGCCGCGCTCGGCGAGCTGGGTGGTGGTGGTGGTGAGCCACGCGCCACCTTCCAGCTTCACCATGTGCGCGCCAGCGCGCATCAGCGCAGCGGAGCTCTCGAGAGCCTGGCGCTCGTGCGCGTAACTCATGAACGGCAGGTCAGCCATGATGAAGGCTCCGACGTTGCCGGCCTGGACGCAGCGCATGTGGTAGACGATGTCGTCCATGGTCACCGGCAGGGTGCTGTCGTGCCCCTGCAGGACCATGCCGAGCGAATCACCGCAAAGGATCACTTCGATTCCGGCCGAGGAGATCATTTCCGCGAAACAGGAATCGTAGGCGGTCAGGCTGGCGAACTTCTGGCCGCGCTCCTTCATCTTCTGCAGCGTCGTCAGGTTTGTGCGTTTCACCGCAGACTGACTGCTCATGCGTGAGGAGCTCCTAAATCAGGGTCGGGTGGGGATTGAAGTAGCTGCGCGACCCGCTTGCCTCGCGCACCACCTTGACCAGCCGCTCATACTGCTGCTCGTCCTCTACCAGGTCAATTTCGGCGGCATTGACGATGAGCAGCGGAGCCGCGTCGTAAAAGTGGAAGAAGCGAGTGTAGGCGTCGGCGAGGCGCTCGAGGTAACTGCGTTCGATCTGCTGCTCTGCCGGGATGCCGCGGCGCGCGATGCGCCTGGCCAGCACCGCGGGCGGTGCCTGCAGGTAGATGACCAGGTCGGGCGCAGGGGCGGCGATGGTGAGGTGTGCGTAAACCTGGCTATAGAGGGTCAGTTCGTCCTCTTCCAGATTCACTTCTGCAAACAGCTGGTCCTTGTCGATGAGAAAGTCGGCCACCCTTCCCGAGCCGAACAGATCCTCTTGATGCAGATGGCGAAGCTGCTCTGCACGCTGCAACAGAAAGAACAGCTGCGCGGGCAGTGCGTGCCGCCGCTCCTCGGCATAGAAGCGTGCCAGGAAGGGGTTTTCCTCTGGCGCCTCCAACAGCGTCGCGTAGCCGAAGGTATCGGCGAGGCGACGCGCCAGCGAGGTCTTGCCGACACCGATCGGTCCCTCCACCACGATGAAGCGCGGGGCGTCCTGCGTTGGTGGCTCGCGGCGGATGGTCACATTCCGGATCCTAGCCTGGGTGCGAACGACCTAAGGAGACTCTGGCGCAATGCTGCATCGAAGCACAGACCCAAGCGGGATCAAGACGCGGCGGAGGGCTTGCGCCGGCGTCGGCGCCGGCGTGGGCCGCCACGGCCGGTACCTGGGCGTAGGGCGCCAAGCATGGCCTGCCGAGCGTGTTCGTCGGCCGCCTGAAAGCGGGTCCACCAGTCGCCCATGCCGCCGGTAGCGTGGCCGGCGCGTTCCCTGACCACGAGAAAGTCATACGCGGCGCGGAAACGTGGATGGCTCATCAGGCGCTGAACCTGACGCGGTGTGGGCGATTCCAGCCGCGGCTGCAGCTCCCAGGCTTCCCGCATCCAGGTGGAAAAGCGCCGCGGTACCGAAGTGTGCGCCTGCTGCCGGGCAATCACCTCTGCACCTGCCGCCACCAGGGCTTCCTTCGGAGATGCCCCGGCGGCCTCCTGGCGTTCCTTTTCCGCGACCACCGCGGGCCAGAGCAGGGCTGCGTACAGAAACCCAGGCGTGACCGGAAGGTCCTCGACAATGCGGTTGTCCGTGTTCGCAAGCGCGGTTCGGATGAAGGTGTTCTGGGTTGGGTCGCGCTCGGTGCAGGCGGCTGCTTCGGGAAACAGCATCGTGAAAATGCCGAAGCGACATAGCCAGTCAAAAGTATCCTCGCCTTGTCCGTGCAGCAGCAGCTTCACGACCTCGTCGAACAGGCGCGCCGGAGGCACATCTAGCAGCAGTTCCGCCGTGTCCGGGATGGCCGCGGCGGTTTCCGCTTCGAGGTCGAAGCCGAGCTTGGCCGCGAAACGCAAAGCGCGCAGGATCCGTACCGGATCCTCCCGGTAGCGCTGCGCGGGGTCGCCGATCAGGCGCACGCGGCGCTGTTCGATGTCCTCGAGGCCGCCTGCGAAATCGTAGAGGCAGAAGTCCGCGGGCGTGTAGTAGAGCGCGTTGATGGTGAAGTCGCGGCGGGCGGCGTCGTCCTCGATGGTGCCGTAGACGTTGTCGCGCAGGATCATGCCGCTGCCGGACAGGGCCGCCGCGGGTTCGTTTTCTTGGGTGCTGCGCCGACGGCTCGGTAACGCCTGGCGCTCCATCTGGGGTGCGTCATCTGCGGCGGCGCCACGAAACGTCGCTACCTCGATGACTTCACGGCCGAAGCGGACATGAGCGAGCCGGAAGCGGCGGCCGATCAGGCGCGCGTTGCGGAACAGTGCCCTGACCTCGTCCGGCAGGGCATCTGTGGCGATGTCGAAATCTTTGGGCTCGATCCCGACCAGGATGTCGCGCAGACAACCGCCCACCAGGAACGCCTGATGCCCGGCGCCGATCAGGCGGTAGAGCACCTTGAGGGCGTTGTCGCTGATCTGGCTGCGGGAGACGGGGTGCTGGTCCCGGGTAACGATGCGGGCGCTGGTCGTCGTCAGGACCGGCTCGCGGAGCGCTTGGGGGTCGTTGCCTGATGCGGAATTCAAGGTCGGCCTTCGGGGGTGAGAGTCAGCAAGAGATCATAGCAGAGGGCCGACGGTGCCGGGACGGCGCAGCGCCAAAGAAAAAGGGGAAAGGCTACAACCTTTCCCCTCTCAGTGTTTCGAGTCCTCTGCCGGTTGCGGCGTCTTCGTGATGCCGGGTACCGGAGGCCGGGCTCGGGTGCGGGGTGGCTCCCGCTTGTTCTTCGTGACGGTCGCGCCGTCTTCTGCCAGTGTGCGTCAGTCTGGGCGGCGATCGTAGAGCACGCTCGATCGCGGACGACCTGCCGACTATGTCGGTCTAATGTTCTGCCGTTCGCGTGCGGGTCCGTTTCCGCAGCGCCGGGCCCTGTCTGACGATCCCTCCCCCCATTGATTCTGTTTCTGGCGGACATCTTTTTGTCCGTCCGCTTCAATAGAGCGAGTTTCGTGCCACAATTTCGTGAATGCTTTAAATGCATATAAAACAGTTGTTTACGATTCTAGCGAGATGTTCTGCCTGAGCATGGTTGACGCAAGTGTTACCAATCAAGCTGTTTCTCGTTTGTAACGATGATACTTGAGGTAACACATGGGGAGATCGGTAACGCTTGGCTGGGTGTCAGCCTTCCTGCCTGCGAGGTCCACGGCTGCCGCTGCGCTTGCGGGGAATACCCAGGCGCTGCCGCCTTTCCCACAGGCTCTTGCGGCTGATGCCCAGGCGCTGGGCGATTTCCGTCTCCGTCATCGTGTCCTGATGCTCGAGGACGAAACGGATGAAGTACTCCTCCAGTGACTCGGCACCCTCGGCGCTGTTGCTTGGCTCCGCCGGGGCAGGCGGCTCTTTCTCGACCTGAGCAGGACGCTCCAGTCCAGGGCCGAGGGCGAGCTGGTCAGCGGAGATCTCGTTGCCGTCGGAGAGGATCACCGCCCGCTCGATGGCGTTCTCCAACTCCCTTACGTTGCCCGGCCAGTGGTAGGCTCGCATCGCATCGAGGGCATCGCGTGCGAAGGTGATGGGCGGCTTGTGCAGGCGCAGGCAAGCGCGCTCCAGCAGCTGTCCGGCAAGTTCGATGATGTCCTCGCCGCGATCGCGCAACGGCGGCAGACTGAGGGTCACCACGTTGAGCCGGTAGAACAGATCCTCTCGAAACTCGCCGCGGCGGACCAGGGCGCGCAGGTCGCGATGGGTAGCGGCGACCAGGCGTACGTCCACGCGCCGAGTCTCGATAGCTCCGAGTCGGCGGATCTCGCCTTCCTGCAGCACCCGCAGCAAGCGTGCTTGAGCCTCCAGCGGCAGCTCGCCGATCTCGTCGAGGAACAGACTCCCGCCATCGGCGGCTTCAACCAGGCCGCGCCGGGTGGACTGTGCGCCCGTGAACGCCCCCTTCTCGTGGCCGAACAGCTCTGACTCGATCAGGGTGTCGGGAATGGCGGCACAGTTCAGGGAGATCATCGGTGCATCGCTGCGGCGACTCTGGTCGTGCAGGGCACGCGCCACCAGTTCCTTTCCCGTGCCCGACTCGCCGAGAATGAGCACTGTCGACTCGGTAGGTGCGACCTTGGCGATACGCTCGAACAGCTCATGCATCGCGGGTGACGAGCCGATCATCCCGGCGACCGGGTACTCCCGCGACAGGTCGGATTTCAGTACCGCGTTCTGACGCGCGATGCGCTGCGTCTTCTGGACGCGCTGCAGGGTGAGGAGCAGCTCGTCCTGGTCGAAGGGGCGCGCGATGAATTCCGCAGCACCGAGCTTCATCGCGTCGACGGCGGCGCGCAGGCTCGCGTGGTGCGCCATGATCACGACGGGCACGCCGCGGGCCGCGGGAATGAGGTCGGTGCCGAGTCCGCCGGGTAGTCTGAGATCGGCGAGGATCAGCGCGAACCCGTCGAGTTCGCGCTGGCAGGCCTGCTCGATTCCATCCGCTTCCGTGACCTGATGTCCGTGTTCCTCGAGCAACCGCTTCAGGGCCGTTCGGGACGGAGATCCGTGTTCGACGATCAGGACGTGACTCATGCCTGGCTCATCAGCAGCGACGTTGCGAGCGCCGTCTCAAGGTTACCAGATCGTATCCGTGGCGGGCCCGCGGGTAGCAGACCCGAGCCTGTTCACATGATCCTGATCGGCCCCCGGGGCAGGGACTCTGCCCGATAGGCTGTAAGTGCGGTGGCGAGCTGTCGCTCCACGGCGAGTGCGGGATCCCCGGGCAGTTCGAGCCAGCGCAACACTCGGGCCAGATTGACGCGGGCCCGAGCTGGATCGATGGGGTGTGCGCCGGCCTGCTTGGACAGCTTGTCGCCGCGGGCGTCGACCAGAACCGGCAGATGCAGGTAGCGCGGCGTTGGCAGGCTCAGCAGCCGCTGCAGGTAAATCTGACGCGGAGTCGAGTCGAGCAGATCGATTCCTCGGACCACATCGGTGACGCCCTGCTCGGCGTCGTCGACCACGACCGCGAGTTGGTAGGCCCAGAGCCCGTCGCGGCGGCGGACGATGAAATCACCCTGTTCGGCAGCGAGGTCGAACTCGATCTCGCCGCGCAGCCGATCCAGGACGCGAATGCGTGCAGCGGCGCCATCCGGAATCCGCACCCGCAGCGCGTGGGAGGTGCCGTTGGGAAGGGGCTCCATGCCGCGCTCCCGGCAAGTGCCAGGGTAAACGCCGCCGTGGGAGCGCAGCTCGCGTCGGGTGCAGGTGCAGCGGAACAACATGCCGGCTGCAGCGAGCTGGTCCAGGGCCTGCTGGTAGGCAGCGCTGCGGGTACCCTGATACAGGGGATCACCGTCCCAGGTCAGACCGTGGGCGAGGAGTGCCTCCCGAATCGCTTCCGCCGCGCCCGGCTGTTCCCGCGGCGGATCGATGTCCTCGATCCGCAACAGCCAGCGCCCGCCCATGGCTCGTGCATCGAGCCAGCCGGCCACGGCGGCGAGCAGGGACCCCATGTGCAGGGGCCCGGTGGGCGAAGGTGCAAAGCGGCCGACGGCGGGAGCAGACATGGGGCCGCATTCTAACCGGCGCGGCGCTGGACCGAGCCGGTCCGTGTGGGGAGAATCCGCCCGCTCTCTGGTTTTGAGCGCTGGCAGGGCGGTGTGGCCCGTTCGTTGAGGTGCAAGGAGTGATCGGGATGAGTCGCAGGCGGTTCGCGACCCGGGTGGACGCCATCGGGGCCTTTCAGGTCATGGAGCTGATGGACCGGGCGCGGCGGCTGGAGGCGCGCGGTGTGGACGTGGTCCACATGGAAGTTGGTGAGCCAGACTTCATCAGCGCCGGACCGATCCTCGAGGCCGGTCGAACTGCCATCACCGCCGGTCAGACCGGCTATACCAGCGCGCTCGGCCTGCCCGCTCTGCGACAAGCGATCGCCGCCTACTACGCGCGCTGGCACGGTGTCGCCGTGGCGCCTGAGCGGGTGGTGGTCACGGCGGGTGCAAGCGGCGGGCTGATGTTGCTCGCTGCGCTCTTGCTGGAACCGGGAGACGGTCTGCTGCTCGCGGATCCGGGCTACCCCTGCAACCGCTATATCCCTTTGTTCGCAGGGGCCGTACCGGAACCGGTCGCCGTGGATGCGGATGCTGCCTATCAGCTCGATGCTGCACTTGCGGCAGCAGCCTGGTCGGCGCGCACCCGTGGGGTCCTGCTGGCATCGCCGGCGAACCCTACCGGGAGCATCCTTGCGCGACCGGCGCTGGAGGCTTTGCTCGGTGAGGTGCGGGCGCGCGACGGCTGGCTGCTGGTGGACGAAATCTACCAGGGGCTGGTTTACCCGACGGCATTGGAGAGCATTCCTGAACACTTCCAGCACGGGCAGGTGGAGGCTGATCGGGTGGGCACGGTACTGCAGCTCCTGGAGGACGCCGAGGCGCCGGTCTATGTTCTCAACAGCTTCTCCAAGTACTTCGGCATGACCGGATGGCGCATCGGCTGGATGGTGGTCCCCGAAGGCGCCGTGGAACCACTGGAGCGACTCGCGCAGAACTTTTACATCGCGCCATCGAGCATCGGCCAGCATGCTGCCCTGGCGGCGCTGAGCGATCCGGCCATGGCGATTCACGAGACGCGTCGGCGGGCATTCTGCGACCGGCGCAATCTGCTTGTGGCGGGCCTGCGAAAGCTCGGCTTCGGAGTGCCCCGAGTTCCGGAAGGCGCGTTCTACGTCTATGCCGAATTGCCCGAACGGTTACGGGCCGCAGGCAGCCGCGCATTCTGCGAGCGCCTCATCGACGAGCATGGTGTCGCGGCCACGCCGGGGACGGATTTCGGCAGCCACCGCGCCGGCGACCATGTCCGGTTCGCTTACACTGCCGACCTGCCGCGCATCGAGCTGGCGCTCGCGCGAATTGCCGCGGCAGTTTCCGCCTGATGCAGTACCGACCGGCATTGCAGTCCGCGCTACTGTTGCGTCGCTATAAGCGCTTTCTTGCCGATGTCGAAACTGCATCCGGCGCAGTCCTGACCCTGCACTGTCCGAACACCGGTTCCATGCGCGGCTGTACACCTGAGGGCGCAACGGCTTGGTACTCCACTTCCGCGAGGCCCGGCCGCAAGTATCCGCATACCCTGGAACAGGTAGAGACGCCGGCCGGTGAGCGTATCGGCGTCCACACCGGGAGGGCGAACGCACTGGTCGCAGAAGCGCTTGACGCGGGTTTGGTGCCCGAACTTGCGGACTACTCTGACCGGCGATCGGAAGTAAAAGTCGGACCCAACCGGGTCGACTTCGTGCTTAGCGGCGCAAGCGGCATCGGCGATTGTCATCTCGAGGTGAAAAGCGTGACCCTGGCTGCCGGAGATGGCCTCGGCCTCTTTCCCGACGCGGTCAGCGAACGCGCCCGCAGGCACCTCGAGGCGCTGGCTGAGCGGGCCCGTTCGGGTCAGCCGGCGGCACTGGTCTATTGCGTGCAGCACACCGGCATCCAGCGGGTAGCACCTGCGGATCGGATCGATGCCGGCTACGGCCATGCGCTGCGTGCGGCGATGGCTGCTGGGGTTCTGGTGCTGGCGTGGCAGGCGGAACTCAGCCCCGTCGAGGCGCGTCTGGTAAGGCCGCTGCCGGTGCTCGCCGAACAGCCTTGGGGCTAGCCTCGACTAGCGCAGCAGCGGTCGATGTTCCTCGAGTGGCAGGCGGGCGCCGTAGCGGGTGATGAGGCGGGCTGCGGCGCGACTGGCGAGGCGACCTGCGCCTTCGTAACCGAGGCCGTGAGTGAGCCCGTATATGAAGGCGCCGGCGAAGATATCGCCCGCGCCGTTGGTGTCGATGGCTTGAACCTTTTCGGCCGGGATCATGATGCGACGGCTGCCATCGAATACCAGCGCGCCGCGCGCGCCGAGCGTGATGCAAAAGCTATCTGCCTGCTCGCGCAACGCCTCGACAGCCCCATCCAGGCCATCGGCGCCCGTCCAGCCGAGCGCCTCCTCCTCGTTGCAGAACAGGTGATCGACACGTTCGCCGATCATCTCCGCAAGCTGCGGCCGGAAAATCTCGACCATGCTCGGATCGGAGAGTGTCGCGAAGAGTTTGATGCCGGCCTCACGGGCTCGCTTCCGGGCGTGGATCACGGCGGCCCGGGCGCTGTCGGACGTACAGAGATAGCCTTCCATGTACAGGCATTCCGAAGCCAGCAGCGCGGTTTCGTCGAGTTCATGCGCATTCAGCGAACTAGAGATGCCGAGGAAGCTGTTCATGGTCCGCTCGGCATCGGGTGTGATCAGCACCAGACAGCGTCCGGTGACCCCCGCACCCGGATGGTCATGGGCGTTGGTGGCGACGCCGGCTGCCTCGAGATCGCGCACGAAAAAGCGTCCCGGCTCGTCATCGGCGACTTTGCAGGAGTAGAAGGCGCGACCCCCGAAGCCACTGACGGCGATCAGAGTGTTCGCGGCGGAGCCACCGGAGCCGCGCTTCGGTTCCACGTCCGCCAGATCCATGGTCAGCTCGGCCTGACGGGTTTCATCCACCAGCGTCATGTGCCCCTTGGCGATCGCGCGTTCGCTGAGAAATGCGTCGTCGACCGGATACTCCATGTCCACCAGCGCATTGCCGATGCCATAGACGTGATAGGGCTTTTGCATGTCGGGCTTCCTTTCCTTATCTGGTTGCGGAACGGCTCAGCGGCTGATGGCTGCCAGAGTGGCATCCATGGCGGCGAGCGTATCGTCGATCACTGCGTCATCGTGGGTGATGGAGAGAAAGCCTGCTTCGTAGGCGGAGGGAGCAAGGTAGACACCGCGTTCGAGCATGCCGTGGAAGAAGCGCTTGAAGAACTCCACGTCGCAGGTCGCGACATCGGCAAAACTGCGAACCCGCTCGCTTGCCGTGAAGAAGAATCCGAACATGCCGCAGACATGGTTCGTGGTGAA
>SLQW01000155.1 GCA_007131295.1 Pseudomonadales bacterium
AGAAAAACTTGATTAATTCTTTGAATTGAAGCGATAGACGCAGTCTGTCCATGCATTGTTCAGCCGCTTCCTGGGGCTTCAGGATCCGGATGGCGTCGCCCAGGCCTTCGGGTATTGGCTCTCCAACAGGTAGCAGCCATGGCTATCCTTCCGTAGCAGGCCGCTGCCTTGGGTCAAGCCAGCGTGGCGGATGAGCACTGCACCCGGCGTGACGTCCCTGAGTCCCCCGCCAGTAAGGGGTTGCACTTCACGCCGGCGCCAGCGTTCGAGCGCCTCGCCGTCGAGATCGATGACGTTGCGGCGCGCTGCCGGACCGAAATACAGCAGGCCGCCGGTGGTAAGTCGGGCGCGGTTGTCACCGTACTGCGCACACTCCAGGCCTACGGCCTCGAGTCGAATATCCGCAGGCGGGGCGTGGTCCTCGGCAAGGAGGCGCAGGCTGCGCCCGCCCTTGACCAGGCGCAGCCCCTCGAGGGCCTCGTTGGGGATATCGAAGCGCCGGAAGCCGTCCCCAAGCAGGCTCGAGGCCGCAGGTTGCAGCGCTTGCAGGGGTGCTGGCGGCCCATCGGCTGCTGGCGCATCGCAGCGTTCCAGCAGAATGGCGAAAAAGCCGCCGGTTCCGGTTCTATGCGGCCAGAGGCGCTGAGCGTGGACGAGGTCGGGGTGGAAGCGCGAATCCTCGAACGCCGCCAGGCCTGGACTCGCGCCTGGCACCCGCACCGGTGGCGGCAGGGCGCGAAGGCGCCCGTTGGACGCCTCGAGTACATGGCTGACAACCGCCTCGTTCTCCTCGGGCGCGAATGTGCAGGTGGAATAGACGATGCGACCACCGGGTCGGCAGAGATCGAGCGCTCGTTGCAGCAGCGCGCGCTGCTGTCCGCAGATAAAGCTGCGGAAACGCGTACTCGAAGCACGCAGGTAGCCACGTTGGGCCTTGCCTTCGCTGGTGCAGGGGGCATCGACGAGCACACGATCGAATTGTCCGTCGGCAACCGGGTAGACGGCCCCGTCATGAGCGGTCACCGAAATGTTGACCAAGCCCATCCTGCGGCAAAGGTCGTGCAATGCCTGTAGTCGCGGCATCTTGAGGTCGTTGGCGATGACCGTGCCGCGATTGCCAACGGCAATTGCGAGGTGCGCCGTCTTGTTGCCGGGTGCTGCGCAGAGGTCCAGTACGCGGTGGCCGGGAGTCGCGTCCAGCAGGCGCGCCGGCAGCAGAGATGCCTCTTCCTGGATGGTGTACAGACCGGCGCTGTAGCCCCAGAGCCGACCAGGCCGATCCGTCGCCGCCAGACGCCAGGCGTCGGCAGACCAGGGGATCGACGTCAGACTCAGCTGGTCGCCGAACAGCTCGAGCAGACGCGTCGGGTGGGCGCGCAGCGGATTGAGTGCCAGCGTCTGCGGCAGCGGTCGGCTGAGCGCGGCGGCAAACGCCTCGTAGTCGTCGAGCAGCGACGCGTAGCGGGCGAGGTGCGCGGGGACGGAATCGGACATGGCCGGCGCGTTCTACTCCTCGCCTTGCGCGAACGCAAGCATGCATGGCCGTGGTCAAGGACTGGCGGCGGTCATTGGCATCTGCGACGCTGACGCCCTCCGGCGCGGATCCTTTCGACCGCGCGCCGGTCCAAGCAGCACGTCACCTAAGGTCATGCCTGCGAGCAGCCCATGTCCATCGCCAAATGTTCCGATCGTAGCCACACAAATGTCATGCGCGGCCGAGCCCTGCTGACTGTATTGATCGCTGTCGCGGTCCTGCTTTTCCTGGTCATCGCGACATTGCCGATGCTGCTCTCCACCGGTCCCGGGCGCGGCTTCGTCCTCGGCATGGTCAACGACCGTGTTCCCGGCAGGGTGGAGATGGATGCGCTCTCGCTGCGCTGGTTCAGCGGTCAGCGGGCCCGCGGTATCCAGTTACTCGATCCCGACGGAGAGCAGGTGCTCTCGCTGGCGACGTTCGACACCGAATTGAGCCTCATGCGCGCCCTGCGCGGTCGCTTCCTGCTCGGTGAGACCCGACTTACCGGCCTGCGCGCGGAGCTCGTCATGGACGAGAGCGGGCAGGACAACTTGCGCCGCGCCCTCGGCCTCGATGCGCCGGCCGACGAACCCGCTGGACCGATCGTGGTGCCGGTCACCGGCCATATCGTGCTCGAGGACGGCTACCTCTCCTGGAGCACGCCGGAGTTCGAACCGGTCATTCTCGATGAGCTGAGCGCGGAAGTCCGCCTCGATCCGGCCTCGCGTGACCTCGATCTGGCGCTTTCCGGTCGCAGCCGCCAGGGCGACATGGAGGGTCGCCTCGAGGCGAAGGGGCAGATTCGCGACTGGCTCGATTCCCGGGGCGAGCTGACTCTGGCGACGATGGATCCGGAGCTGGATGTGCGGCTGGAGCGTCTGCCGCTGCGGCTGGTGGACGGTCTGGCGGCGCTGGACGGGCGTCTGGTTGCCGCTCTCGGTGACCGGCTGGACGTCCACATGGAGAGCGCGGAGCGTCGTTTGGACCTCAGCGTCGAGGCGCCGCGCCTGGTTGTCGACGTCGGTGCGAGTCTCGAAGATCTGCGTTTGAGCCTGACGCGTCCGGGCAGCTTGCGCTGGACGTTGACGCCGGACTTCATCGACAGCTTAGGCGAAGCGGGCGAGGATCCGTTGCGTCTGCGCCAACCGGTGGATCTGCGCCTCGCGCTGGAACGGCTCGAGGCCCCGCTCGTGGGCTTTGACCCGGCGCGGGTGGCTCTGCGCGGGCGCTTCGATAGTTCAGCGCCGTTGCGCCTCTCGGGTGCCGGCCTCGGCGATCTGCGCCTCGAAAGCTTACTGGCCGAAGTCGTCAGCGACGTCCTGGCCGAAGCGGTGACGCTCGTGGCCGGTGCCGAGATCCACAGTGAAGGCCGGGTCGGGCGCTTCGAACTCGACGCCGCCCTCTCGGAGCTGTTCGATGCAGAGGGCCGGCTGCAGACGGACAGATTGCAGGTTGATGCCACCGCGACGCTCGCGGATCTGCCCACTGCGCTCCTCGACCGGCTCGCCGGTGGTGACGGTTTCCTGCCCGCCGCGCTGGGTCCTCGCCTCGACCTCACGGCCCGGGCCCAGAGCGGCGTCGGCCAGCGCATCAGCGCGGCGCTGGATATGCGTTCGGAGCAGCTGCGGGCCGAGAACGTCCGCTTCGAGATGGACGACATGATCGCGCTGGTCGAACCCGCGCGGGTGCGTTACCAGCTGACGCCCGCCGTCCTGGAACGGCTTGCCCCGGAGGCTACGACCCTGCTGCGGGCACCGGCCGAGTTGGAACTGACCCTTTCGGAACTGCGTGCACCGCGGCCGCTTCCCGACCAGCCTGCTTTTCAGCCGGAGGCGACGCGTGTTGCGGCTCGCTTCTCGAGTGCCGGCCTGGAGCTAGAAGACCAGGAGGGCATCCGCACGAGTCTCGCTGATCTGCGCCTGGAGCTCTCCGGTGCTTCGCTGGCCGCGGTAGCCCTGCGTGGTCAGGCTGCAATCCGCCAGTCGGCGCCGGGTGCGCTCGCGACGCTCGCTGCCTCGCCCTTGAACCTGCGCTTCGAAGCGGACTCCGGCCTGACGCCAGAGGCGGCCATGAAGCAGATCGACGGCCGCTTGGAAGCCATTGGAGGCGCTCTGGAGGTGCGGCTGCCTTTCCGGGTCTCTGCCGGTATGGAGACGTTGACGCTGAGTGCACCGGGGCGGGTCAGTGTTCCGCTGACGCCGGCTTTCGTAGCCGCTCTGGTGACGCCGGCGGACGGCGAGGCGGCGCTGCAGCTCGCTGATACGGCGCTGCTGCGCGTGAGCCTCGAGCGCTTCGAACTGGGCCTCGCCGAGCCGGGGCTGACGACGCTGCGGGCGGACGCGAAGGCCGACCTCGAGCGGATGCGCTTCCTGGCGGAGAACCGTCCGCTGGCAGCGCTGGAGGAGCTCACTGCTGCAGTCGAGCTGCGCGGTGCAGATGGCCGCGGCAACGTTACGATCGATGGGCGGGTGAGCGCAGAGGACGCGGAAGCCGGGACGCTCCAGGCTCGCCTGGACCTCAGCGAGCTGCGTGCGGACGGAACGGGTCGGATGCAACTCGCCCTGGACCTCTCGCGCCTGCCTGCCGGCCTCATCGGCGGACTCAGCGGCCAGCCTGCGCTGGCGGAGCTGCTCGGCTCCGCCCTGGACTCCAACGTCAGCGGCGATTTCACGCTCGGCGATGAGGTTCGGGGCAGGGCAGAAATGAAAGCTAATGCTCGGAATCTGCGCGCCGATGCTGCCTTCGACGTCGGCGATACCATCAGTCTGACGCGCCCGGCCCAGCTGCGCATGACGCTCACTCCGGCTGCCCATGCTGCGTTACAGCCGGCGACGGAGTCGCCGGATCCCGGACGCCTGCTGGTGGCGGAAGATACGGTGCTCGACGCGACGATCAGCCGGATGAGCTTGCCGCGCGGGGAGGCGGGAGAGGGGCGCCTGCCGGATCTCGAAGGTCGGGTCACCGTAGCCGATGCACGCCTGCGCCACAGTGGCACCGGTAAGCACTATCGGCTGCAGAATCTGGTGGCCGATCTTGGCACCGAGGAAGCGGGGCAGCAGCTGCGCGCCAAGGTCACAGGCGAGGTGGCTGAGCAGGACGCAACCCCTGGCGATCTCGATGTCGAATTGCGGCTTTCGAATCTCTTCGATGGCGACGGCGTCTTCACCACCGAACGCATGTCCATGGACCTGGAGGGGCGGATTCAGGCGTTGCCCGTAGTCGTGCTCGATCGCTTCATGGGCATGGACGGACTGGTGCTGGCGACGCTCGGCAGCACCCTGGACAGTCAACTGTCTGCACAGTTGCGCGAAGGTGCGGGCCCGATCACTTTCGACATGCGCGGCAGCAATGCGCGGGCGAACCTCGCGGCGCGCCTCGACGAAGGTGTTCTGACCCTGCGGGAAACGCTTTCCGCCGAGGTGCAGCCAACGGAGGAGTTCGGTCGCGCGGTCCTGGCGCGCGCTCACCCGCTATTCGAGAACATGCGCGGCGGTGAGGAACCGATCACCTTTGTCATGCCTGCCGAGGGCGTGAGCGTTCCTTTACGTGATTACGCGATAGAGGGTGTGCGCATTCCGGAGATGCGCTTGAACATCGGGCGTATCGAGCTCGAGAGCGGGCCTTTGCTGCAGGGCGTCGTTGCCCTCGGCGAGCGTTTCGGCAATCTGCGCCCGATGGGCGATACATGGATCGCCGAATTCACTCCTGCCGTGATGTCGGTCCGGGACGGCAAGCTGGCCTACACGCGCCGCATGGACGTGCTGCTTGGAGATCAGCTCCACTTTGCGAGTTGGGGCACCATGGACCTGGCAGCGCAGCGGGCTGACCTGATTCTCGGCATCATGCCGCTGACGTTGCGCAGCGTGTTCGGCATTGCCTCCGGCGAAAGCGACGCGCTGCGCATCCCCGTTACGGGGGGTGTCGGGACGGCATCGGTGGACGTGTCGCGCATCGGCATGGAGCTGTCGCGCCTGCAGGCACAGCGGCGGCTCGGCGAGACCAGTCCGCTGTTCGGTGCCCTGCTCGGTGCGGCGGCGGGAGGAGCTGCGCCGGGGCTGACCGGTGCTCCGAACCCCTCCGTCAGTCCGCTGCCATGGGCGGAAAGGCTCGCGGCGGCTGCGGCAAGGGCAGAAGAAGAAGCGCGCCGCGCGCGCGAGCAACAG
>SLQW01000151.1 GCA_007131295.1 Pseudomonadales bacterium
CCGGAACGCGCAGCTCTGCGTTGCGAAAGCTTGAAATAGCGGTGCTATTCCTGCGCTTCCGCGCCTTGATCTGCACGCCCCGGCTGTGCTCCTTAGTCACCGAACTTCACGCACGGCCCACGAGCCTGCAGACTCGTTCGATGGGTGGGGTGATCGCGCGCGCTTGGCAGCGTGATGGCTGCCGTGGATACTCCGCGGCTTCCCGGTTAGCCTCCAAGGAAGTCATGACGGCCGTCGCACCCCGAATTCTTGATGCCATTGCTACGACCATCGGCGCCCGCGCGGCACAGGTGGAGGCCGCTGTCGCGCTGCTCGACGAGGGCGCGACCGTGCCGTTCGTGGCGCGCTACCGCAAGGAGGTCACCGGCGGGCTCGACGATGTGCAGCTGCGCGCGCTCGAGGAGCGCCTCGGCTACCTGCGGCAGCTCGAGGACCGGCGCGCCACAGTCCTCGCGAGCATCGACGAGCAGGGCAAACTCACGGCCGAGTTGCGGGCCGAGATCGAGGCGGCCGACACCAAGGCGCGGCTCGAGGACCTCTATCTACCCTACAAGCCGAAGCGGCGCACCAAGGCCCAGATCGCCCGCGAGGCGGGTCTGGAGCCGCTCGCGTTCGGACTGCGTGACGACCCGCAGCAGGACCCGGAGCAACTCGCGGCGGCATTCGTCGATGCCGAGCGCGGCGTGGTAGACGTCAAGGCCGCCCTCGACGGTGCTCGCGCCATTCTGATCGAAGCCATCGCGGAGGCGCCGGAGCTCGTAGGAGCCCTGCGGGAGTGGCTATGGGAGCACGGCCGGCTGCAGTCCCGGGTGCTTGCCGGCAAGGAAGATGAAGGTGCCAAATTCCGGGACTATTTCGATCATGCGGAACCGCTCTCGAGGATTCCGTCCCACCGCCTGCTCGCGCTGCTGCGCGGCCGCAACGAGGGCGTCCTGGCACTCGATCTGCTCCCGGTCGTAGACGGTGACGTGGATGCGGGACAGGCGGCGGCCATTGGCCGCATCGCTAACCACTTGGGTTGGCGCGACGCAGGGCGCGCCGCGGATCCCTGGCTGGCTGAGACCCTGCGCCACGCTTGGCGCTTCAAACTGCTGCTGACGCTCGGTCTCGATCTCATGCTGCGGGCACGGGAGGCGGCGGAAGCCGAGGCCATCCGCGTGTTCGGCGCGAATCTCACCGACCTGTTGCTCGCCGCGCCCGCCGGCTCGAAGGCGGTGATGGGCCTCGATCCCGGCCTGCGCACCGGCGTCAAGGTCGCGGTGGTGGACGCCACCGGCAAGCTGCTCGCCACGGACACGGTGTATCCCTTCGCGCCCCGCAAGCAGTGGGACGCGAGCCGCGAGCGCCTCGCCGAATTGTGTCGGGCGCACCGGGTCGAGCTCATTGCCATCGGCAACGGCACGGCGTCGCGGGAAACCGATCGCCTTGCCGGTGAGCTGCGGTCCCGGCACCCGGAGCTCGGCCTCGAAAAGGTGGTGGTGAGCGAGGCCGGAGCATCCGTGTACTCTGCCTCGGAGCTGGCCTCGCAGGAATTCCCAGACCTGGACGTCAGCCTCCGCGGTGCCGTATCCATCGCCCGTCGGCTGCAGGACCCCCTGGCGGAACTGGTGAAGATCGAGCCGAAGTCCATCGGCGTCGGTCAGTACCAGCACGACGTTGATCAGACACGACTCGCGCGGGCCCTCGAGGCGCGGGTGGAGGACTGCGTGAATGGCGTCGGCGTCGAGGTGAATACCGCGTCCGCACCGCTCCTGGCCCGGGTCGCCGGCCTCGGGCCCACAGTCGCGGAGAATATCGTCGAGTACCGCGACCGGAACGGCGCCTTCCGCAGGCGCAAGGACCTGCTCGCCGTCCCGCGGCTCGGCGGAAAGACCTTCGAGCAGTGCGCCGGCTTCCTGCGCATTCAGGCGGGTGACGACCCGCTTGATGCATCGGCGGTGCACCCTGAAGCCTACCCGCTGGTGAAACGTGTTCTGGCCGCCACCGGCCGCGATCTCGGTGGCTTGATCGGCGACACAACCTTCCTGCGGAACCTCGATCCGGAGCGCTTCACCGATGAGCGCTTCGGGGTGCCGACGGTACGCGACATCCTGCTGGAACTGGAGAAGCCCGGGCGCGACCCAAGGCCGGAGTTTCGTACCGCGCGCTTTGCCGAGGGCGTCGAGGACATCAAGGATCTCGAACCCGGCATGGTGCTCGAAGGCGTGGTCAGCAACGTGGTCGCATTCGGAGCATTCGTCGATCTCGGCGTGCATCAGGATGGGCTCGTGCACGTCTCGGCTCTGGCGGATCGCTTCGTCAAGGACCCGCGCGAAGTGGTGAAGGCCGGTGACGTGGTCAAGGTGAAGGTCCTGGAGGTGGATCTCGCGCGCAAGCGCATCGCCCTGTCCATGCGTCTCGACGATGCTCCAGGAGAGCGGAGCGCTGTTGCTACAGGTCGTCGTGAAGCGAAGGCCGCCGGCTCGGCGCCGGACGCCGGCCACGCCAATGCAGGCCGCGCCAAGGCAGGCCGCGCCAAGGAAGGCCGCGCCAATGCAGGCCGCGCCAAGACCCCGGAGAATGCACTTGCCGCAGCGTTCGCCCGCGCCCGGCGCCGCTGACCGCCCCTTCCGGCTTTCGTAGCGCCGGCCACGCGGCTACGCGATACTGCCGGACCCCAGTGCGCGGGGTCGCGAGTCAGGAGACAGCCAATGCAGGGAACGGATCCGAGGGACGCTCCGATCTGGACTGCGCCGGAGCAGGTTGCCAGCGGGCGGCTGCCGATGCGCACGAGCTTTCTCGCGGCGCCCGACCGGGAGGCTGCGACGGCAGCCGAGCACCCCTGGCGGGAACCGCTCGATGGCCGCTGGCGCTTCCGGCTGTTCGATCGTCCGGAAGACGTGCCCCCCGAAGTGCTGGCTTCGGATTACGACGACCGCAACTGGCGCGACATGGAAGTCCCGGGCTGCTGGCCCATGCACGGCTGCGACCATCCGCACTACACCAATGTGCGCATGCCCTTCGACGCCGAGCCGCCGCATGTCCCCAAGGCGAACCCCACCGGCGTCTATCGCCGCAAGGTGCGGCTGCCGGCCGGCTGGCACAAGCGCCGTGTGGTGCTCCACATCGGGGGTGCAGAGAGCCTGGTACGGGTGCATCTCAACGGCATCTGTCTCGGTTTTGCCAAGGATTCGCGTCTGCCGAGCGAATTCGACCTCACCGCCGCTCTGCAGCCGGGTTACAACACCCTGGTGCTGGAGGTGGTGCGTTATTCGGACGGCACCTGGCTCGAGGATCAGGATCACTGGTTCATGGCCGGTCTGCACCGGGACGTCTACCTCTACACTACCGCGCCCACCTTTCTCGCCGACGTCCGTGTGCAGGCGGACTTCGATGTGGACAGTCAGGCGGGTCAGCTCGAAGTGGAGGTGTGCCTGGGCGGTAAGGGGGCCGAGGCAGGGACGCACCAGCTTCGGGTCCGGCTCGAGAGTGACAGCGGCGCGCAGGTCTTGCGCAAGCCGCTCGAGGCGACGTTTCCGGCGCGCGACGCGGGCTCACCGCAGCGCCGGCTGGTGGCCGATCTCCTCTGGCAGGGGCCCCGCGCCGTCGTGACGGCACGCGTTGCCAAAGTGCGGCCGTGGAGTGCCGAGGTGCCGCAGCGCTACCGCCTCGTGGTCGAGCTGCTCGACGGCCGCGGCCGCGTGGCGGAAGCGGCAGTACTGCACTGTGGCTTTCGCCGGGTCGCGATCCGCAATGGACTCCTCGAGGTGAACGGCCGGCCGGTGACGCTGCGTGGGGTCAATCACCACGAGCATCACGACCGTCTCGGCAAGACGGTGCCGGTGGCCACTACCCGCGCGGATCTCGAACTGATGAAGCGCTACGGCTTCAACGCCGTCAGGACATCCCACTACCCGCATGCGGAGTCGTTCTACGACCTGTGCGACGAACTCGGCCTGTATGTGGTGGACGAGGCCAACGTGGAATGCCATGCACGGCAGCACGGACTGGCTGCCGATCCCCGGTTCGAAAGCGCGATCCTGGCCCGGATTCAGCGCATGGTGCAGCGCGATCGCAACCATCCCAGCATCATCATGTGGTCGCTCGGCAACGAAAGCGGCCACGCGCCGGTGCATGATGCGGCCGCCGCCTGGATCCGGGCGACGGATCCCTCACGCCCGGTCATGTACGAGGGTGCGATCCAGCTGCCCTGGGATGCGCTGGAAGGTGGCCGCCTCGCCAAGGCGCTCGGTCCCGGGCGCGGTTTCGACACGCCCGCTACCGACGTGGTGTGTCCGATGTACCCCTCAATCGACGCTCTGGAGCGCTGGGTGGAGACACCTGGCGCGCACAAGCCCCTGATCATGTGCGAATACAGCCACGCCATGGGCAACAGCAACGGTTCGCTTGCGGATTACTGGGCCCTGATCGACGCCCACGCCTGCCTGCAGGGCGGGTTCATCTGGGACTGGGTGGACCAGGGGCTGGTCCTCGACCCGGAGGCGGAGCAGACCGTATGGGGATTCGGCGGCGACTTCGGCGACGAGCCGAACGATGGCAATTTCTGCATCAACGGCCTGGTCTGGCCGGACCGTTCGCCGAAGCCGGCACTCGACGAGCACCGCGTCCTGGCGGCACCGCTGAAG
Source organism: Pseudomonadales bacterium (assembly GCA_007131295.1). Taxonomy (GTDB): domain Bacteria; phylum Pseudomonadota; class Gammaproteobacteria; order Pseudomonadales; family Azotimanducaceae; genus SLTB01. The sequence continues at coordinate 4,626 of SLQW01000151.1, forward strand.
TTCCTCGGCTACGACCGGCGCCGTGGCCGCCTGCGGTTCGAAAACCGTCAGGATTTCCGGGCCAGCGACTGGCTCGATGTGCTTTGGCGGGTGCAGGTGGAGGGCGTCACCTGCGCCGACGGGCGCCTGCAGGCGCCGAAGCTGGAACCGGGCGCGATCGGCGAGCTGCCGGTGAAGCTGCCGAAACCGGAGGTGGCGCCCGGGTCGGAGGTCTGGCTCGATGTCCGCGTCGTGACACGCAGGCAGGAACCCTGGGCAGCGAAGAACACCGAACTCGGTGCCTGGCAGGAGCCGATGCAGGCCAAGGTCAAACGACGACAGGAGTCCTGGCCGCTGGAGCGCGTCTCTCTGGCAGAGTCCCCGGAAGGTCTGCATGCGACGGCGGGCGATCTCGATCTCCTGCTCGATGCGGAGACCGGCGAGATCCGCCGCTTCGGAACACAGGGGGACGGGGTGCTGTTCGGCCCGGTGGCGTTGAATTTGTGGCGCGCACCGCTGGACAACGACGGCGTGCGCCTGCTCGAGAACCGACCCGATGCGCTGCCCTCCGGATCGGTGCTGCGGCGTTGGCGCGACTGGGGCGTCGCGCACCTGCATGGCGAGCACGGCCGGCCGACGATCCGCCAGCGACGGGAAGGGGACGTCTCTCTGGCGGCGACGCGCAAGCTGCGTACGGCTGGTGGCCAGCAGCTGGAGCACCGCCGCAAGCTGAGCTTCGGCGCGGACGGCGTGCTCTGGCTGGAGGAAATGGTCAGGGTGCCGCCGGAACTCGATGACCTGCCGCGGATCGGCATGACCTTCACCGTGGCGCCGGAGTGCGGCCAGGTGACCTACTACGGCCGGGGGCCGCACGAAAATTATCGGGATCGCAACACGGCTGCCCTGGTGAGTCGTTATGCGACCACGGTGGACGACCTGTACGTGCCCTACATCCTGCCGCAGGCCTGCGGCAACCGGACGGACGTACGCTGGTTCGCACTGGCG
>SLQW01000038.1 GCA_007131295.1 Pseudomonadales bacterium
AGAACGACATCGACCGGCTCGTACTCGCCGGCGTCGTCAGCTTCATCGAGTCCCTGCCGCCGACCACTGAAGTCGCGATCGTCAGCTTCGATGCACGCGGCCGCCTGATCCAACCCCTGATTCCTGCCGCGGAATTCGATCCGACAATCTTGAATCGCCTCGACTCTCGCGGTCCCCGGACCGATCTCTCCCTGGCGGTAGAACGGGGACTGTACGAGTTGCGTCATCGCCCGCCGACAGAGGGCCACGACGCGATCCTGATGATCACCGACGGCATCATGGACACCGGCAGTCCGGAGGGCGATCTGCGCGCAGAGTCGTGGCTCAGCGGAGAACTGACCCAGCAGCTCGTGCAGCGGGACATCACCATGTGGGTCGTGGCGCTCTCCGAAGAGGCGGACTTCCGCATTCTCAACCCGATCACTCGGGCCACAGGCGGCGACTATCTGCGGGCCATGACCGCCAGCGAGATCCGCGGCGCAATAGAGCGCATCCGCGAGCGCATCCTGGCGAGCGACCCGCGCCCTGCAGAAGCGCATCGCCAGGCACCCGCGCCTGCACCCGCTGTGGCAGTCGAAGCTATGCAGGCCACGCCTGGCCTGGCCGCACCTGGGCACACCGCTGTCGAGGAAGCCTCGGCTGAACCGGCCGTAGCTACGCGGGTCGTACCTGAACAGGCCGTACCTGGACAGGCCGTACCTAGACCGGCCGTACCCGACCAGCCGATACCCCGCCCCGCACAGCCGGAAGCAGAGCCGCTCGAGGAGCCTGTCCTCCTGCCCACGATGCAAGTTGATCTCACATCGCCTGCAGTGCGCCCCGATACCGTCAGCGCGGCGCGCTGGTGGCTTGCCGCCATGCTGCTGCTGGTCGGCGCCGCCCTGCTCGGATGGGCTGTGTGGCGCACCTGGCTCGCGCGGCAGCCGGTGCCGAAGCCAGTGGTTTCGGCCCTCGAGTACTTCCCGGACTGCTATCTGGTAGATCTGCATGGCGTGACCAATGCCTCGACCCTCCCACTGAAGGGCAAATACAACATGATCACGCGGCTGCAGCAGCCGCCTGACGACGGCATTCACTACATCCAGATATTCCGGCGCCAGATAGGTCGCCGGCACGCACTGATCGAGTACCGCGACTTCTCGTTCTGGGTCATAGATCAGCAGTCGATGAACGGAACATTCCTGAACGGCAAGCGCGTCACCATGGAGACGCGCCTGAAGCACGGTGATCGCCTGCGCTTCTACAAGTACGAGTTCGAGTACTGCGTCTCCGATCTCGCCCTTTCGAACGAAACCATGGTCGCCGACGACACCCGCGCTGCGGGGTCGATGTAACCCTCCCGAATCGAGCGTCGTGTTGTGGGAAGAAGTACAGCGCGGAGCGCTGTGCTGTTGCCCTGGGAATAACGCTGAGAGTCGAGCACAGTCATCGATCGGAGCGCAGCGCTGAGCTTTGCTCAGCGCCGCACTCCTTCCCACAACGAGTCCCTGCGATCGAGCGAAACTGTGGGAAGGCGTGGCCGCGCAGCGGGCGCGCCGATCGAGGACTGCCACCGAGTTCGAGATTCGCCGGGCTCAGTCGATGGTGAACCAGTCGCTGCAGGCGTGCTGATGCGCCAGGACGCGCTGCGCGGGCAGCCCGTCCATGACTGCTTCGACGGCAGCGGCGGCCAGTTCGCGGGTATTGTTCTGCTCCGAGAGATGCGCCGCCAGCAGCACCTGCAGCCGCTCCGGCGCGAGTGCGGCCAGCAGACTGCTCGCCTGTGCATTGGCCAGATGCCCGTACGCCCCGCCCACACGCCGTTTCAGCGCTGGTGGATAGCTGCCCTGGGCCAGCATCTCGCGGTCGTGGTTGTACTCGAGCAGCAGCCCGTCGCAGGCACCGAAACGCTCAATGACGTGCGCGCTCGGATGGCCGAGATCAGTGAGCACACCAAGCCGCCGCGCGCGATGCTCGAACAGGAACTGCACCGGCTCGCGCGCATCGTGCGGCACCGTCACCGGCAGCACCGCCACGTCCGCGACCGAGAAGGTTTCCTCCGCCACGATCACACGGTCGTTGCGCCCCGGCCGCTCACGCATGCCGCGCCAGGTTCCGGCAGTCGCCATGACCGCCGCGCCGCTGGCCCGCGACGCCCGCATCACGCCCTGCGCGTGATCCGCATGTTCATGGGTGACGACAATCGCGCTGAGGTCATCGAGACCGACCCCGGCGTCGCCGAGACGCCTCGTCAGGTCTTTCAGGCTGAATCCACAATCGATGAGGATGCAGGCATCCCCCGCCTGCACCAGGGTGCCGTTACCGCGACTGCCGCTGCCGAGCGAGCAGAACCGCAACACGGTCAGGAAGCGAATTCGCGCACGATGTTCAAGACCTGCTCCGCCGTGTCGCGGCTGACGTTGGCCGAGCCGTCGGCCGCGAGCACCTTGAGTTCGAAGCCGTCGTCCGCTGCCTCCAGCGACAGCTTCAGCGGCTCGATGCCGGCGCGACGGAACGAGAATGTGCGGCGGAACCAACCGGGCTCGTCGCCGCGGAACTGCGATTCGTCGAAGCTGATCTGGTAGGAGCCGGCGATGGCGTCCGACTCCAGCACTGGAATCTCGGCGTTGTCGAGTGCGCTGGCGACAGTCGCCCAGGCGCGGTCGTAATCGAGCCGGAACCGCAGGATCGGCGCCCGGTCGCGCCGCGTCACCACCTCCGCCTTCGGCTCCGCGGCGATGGTCTGAGCCCGCAGCGAAATACCAGCCTGCCCAACTTCAGCGGCCAGGTAGCCCGCCAGCTCGTTGAGCAGCACTTCCTCGGCACGAACGTGGCTGGAGCGCTCCGGCCAAGGCAGATCCATCGGCGCCCCGTCGGTACCGACCTGGGTCAGGCTGATCTCGGTGGCGCCGCGCCGGACGGCCTGGCCGACGTCGATCTTAAGCCGGTGCAGCGGCACGTCGCCCGCCTCCTCCGCCAGCACGCTGCGGACGATGTCGCGGTGGCGCTCGCCGCGAACCTCGATCCACTGGGTCTCCAGAATGCCAGCTTCGGGCTGCTCCCGAACCACGGCGACGCCGTTGTCCGCAAGGAACTGGAGAATGCGCGGCCACACCAGCGACGGTGGATCCGGCGCCACCACCCAGGTGTCTTCGGCGAAGCGCTGGATGCGCACGCCCCGGTCTTCCTCGCGCGCGAACAGCGTTGCCGGACGCGGCAGTTCGAAATCGTCCTGGGCAAGATAGCGTTCCATCCCCGGAACGTCCGGGATGAACATGGCCTCACCAATGCGGCTGTCGCTCAGGTCGCCCGGAATCACCGGCGGCGGCACCGGGCGCGCCTCGCGGTAATCATCGCTGCGGTCGCGAAACCAGCCGCTTTCACCCCCGAACCAGCTGCAGCCGGATAGCGTCAGCAGCGGCAGCAGCAGGACGATCAGGGCTGACGGGATCGACGTCGGCTTCATGCGATGGATTCACCTTGGGTACGCTCAGCGAGCAGTTCCAGTTGGACCAGGACCTGCCGCAGCGGTTCACGGAACTGCTCCGCGAGCGGCGTCAGCGGCAGCCGGATGCCGCCCTCGATCAACCCGAGTTCGTACAGAGCCCACTTCACAGGAATGGGGTTGGCTTCCAGAAACAGTGCCTGATGCAGCGGCTGCAGGCGCATGTCGATGGCGGCGGCGGTGGCGTCATCGCCGGCGAGCATGGCATCAGTGAATGCAGCGAGCATGCCTGGCACCACGTTGGCCGTCACCGAGATCAGACCGCAGGCACCGGCGCGCATGAGCTCCAGGTTCTTGCCGTCTTCGCCCGAGAGCACGGCGAAGTCGGCACCGCAGAGGCGATGAATCTCGGTCACCCGGGACACGTCGCCGGACGCTTCCTTGATGGCGACGATGTTCTTCAGCGGCGCCAGCCGTGCCACGGTGGCCGGCAGTAGATCGCAGGCGGTGCGGCCCGGGACGTTATAGAGGACCTGGGGCAGATCCACTTCCTCCGCGAGCAGGGAGAAGTGCCGGAACAGGCCTTCCTGGGTCGGCTTGTTGTAGTACGGCGTCACCTGCAAGGCGGCGTCCGCGCCCACGTCCTTCGCTGCGCTGGTCAGCTCGAGCGCTTCTGCGGTGGAATTGCTGCCGGTACCGGCGATCACCGGCACCCGGCCGGCGACCATACGCACGACCTCCTCGATGACGCGGATGTGATCTGGTGTGTCGAGGGTGGCCGACTCCCCGGTCGTGCCGACCGGAACGATGCCGTCGGTGCCCTCGGCGACATGCCACTCGATGAGGCGGGCGAGCGCGTCCCAGTCGATGCTCCCGGTCGCCGTCATGGGCGTGACGAGCGCAACGATGCTGCCCGTGAACATGGCGGATGCTCCTGAAAATTCGCCGCAATGGTAATGGTGGCCCCTTGCCATCACAAGGTGACCGATACGCGCCGTGGCTCCGAAGCGTGGCCTGAGGTAGCCTCGGCTTCCCTTTGCCCAAGGAATCCGTCGCCATGTCCAGCCAAGCGCTCGTGATCACCTGTGTGGGCCCAGACCGGCCGGGGCTCGTGGGGGAGGTCTCGCGCATCGTCACCGGCTGCGGCGGCAACATCCAGGACAGCCGCATGGCGCTGCTCGGCGGCGAGTTCGCGATCATCATGCTGGTGAACGTGGCGGCCGGTCGGCGCACTGACCTGGAGACGGAACTGGCGGCGCACGGCAAAGCTGCCGGGCTCAGCATCGGGGTCAGGCACACCACCGCGACCCCTGCCGTTGCGCCCGGGCGCAGCTACAGGGTCCGTGCGGACACCATGGACCACCCGGGCATCGTCCAGCAGGTGGCGGCTTTCTTTGCCGAGCGGCAGTGCAACATCGCCGAACTCGAGACCAGCGTCTGGCCGGCAGCGCATACGGGTACGCCGATGTTCACCCTGGACATGGAGGTGAGCGTGCCGGCCGCGCTGGCGAGCCGGGAGCTGCGCGAGGCGTTCGATCACTTCTGCGCCGAAACCGACCTCGACGCCAGCCTCGAGCCCCTCGGCCGCTGAACCCCGCGGCGGCTGCGCCGCCGATCGGCGCGCCGCCCTGTGGGCGGCACGCCTTCCCACAAAGAGCGCCTTCGTCCTCGCGACGCACTTGTGGGAAGGCGTGGCCGCACAGCGGGCGCGCCGATCGAGGACTGCGCAAGATCTAAGCGTCTCGCATCAAGGCGGCTGCGCCGCCATCGGCGCGCCGCCCTGTGGGCGGCACGCCTTCCCACAAAGAGCGCCTTCGTCCTCGCGACGCACGTGTGGGAAGGCATGGCCGCGCAGCGGGCGCGCCGATCGGCGTGGAGAAAGCAGGACGGTCGCGGGTCAGGAGACCTGTGCGGAGCGGATCGAGCCCTTGGTGGCCTCGCTCACCGTGGCCGGGTCGGCTTCTGCGCCGCCGTCGACGACATCGGAGGCCGGTGGATCCAGCCCTGAATTGGGCACCGTCTGCGGCCAGGCCGTCAGCACGGCCTTGATCAGGCTCGCCAGCGGAATGGCGAAGAACACCCCCCAGAAACCCCAGATGCC
>SLQW01000043.1 GCA_007131295.1 Pseudomonadales bacterium
CCGCGGGAGCGTGTACGGTGATCAGGAAACGGTCGGCCGTGCTCAATGAATCGTCCGCCTCCGGCACCCGCGCCAGGAAGCGCTCCGCCAGCACTGCGAGCGCATCCGCCCGCCGCATGGGTGCCTGCTGCTTCTCCGGTATCGCTTCGTCCGGGACCTTGTCGGCGAACGCCCGCCAGGGCTCGAGCTGATCTTCCGTGCGCAGCCACTCCGAGGCCCGCCCCAGCGCCTTCAGCAGCATCGCCCCCATCTCCGCCGGCAGCCGGCCTTCGAACACCACCGAACCATCGGATGCCACGTGATAGTCCAGGTGTCGATGGGTCCAGGCATTGAGCGCTGCCCCTGGAGCGGAGAGGTGATCCGCCTGTCTGCGTGCCCGCACCAGCTTCGCCACGTGCTCCGCCGTCGTCGACTGCGCCAGCTCGATCAGCTCGTCTTCGCTATCCCAGGTGGCGATGCGCGTGATGGCCCGGACCTTGGAGTAACTCAGTTCCCCCTCGCGGAACGCCGCGGTGATCTGGGGCAGATCATCGAGCGCATGAGCAATGCGGACCTTTTCCCGCGCGGTGACCAGATCCATGCCACAGGTGACGTTGAGCCAGTGGGCGCAGTCGGGCCTCTCCCGGTTCCAGGGCTTCAGCGCCTCCATGCGCCGGATCAGTTCGATCAGGCGGTACTCGGCGCCGTGGATCGAACCGCAGAGCGAGACGATGGCTTCAGCGAGGGACTCGAAGGTGTCGGAGGGCGCCTGATCCATGGCTGCGCACCCGTTAACTGGTTACCTATCCAGTATACGGACCAGCCTGACAATGTCAACGCTAACATCCCAATAAGGGGGCGCATGCGTGAAACGAAAAGTCGCCCCGTGCAGCAAAGTCCTCTACTTGAATGGCCTTACAATGCCCACGGTTGCATGGCGCGAGTCGCGGCGATGATCTGCAGGATGCGCACCGACTCACTAGGAGCCAGACCAACCCAACTCCTGATTTGGCAGTTGAACCCAAGGATCGGGATCTTCGGCCTGGTCTGACCCCGGACAGAGCCCCGCAAACAGAAACCGGCCCCGCCCGGCGCGGCGGTGATCCCCGGTTTCGCGGTCCGAGCCCGTTCGTTCCTGCAATCAGCGGTTGGTGTGGGCCAGGCGTCGCCCCGCGCCGGGGCGTTCCGACAAAATCACCATTGCCTCGGCCCCCTCCAGAACAGGTTGCACCGCCGCACTCAGCCGTGCCGTCAGGGCGTCGATCTCGCCGGCCGAGACGGGGGCCTGGGGCTTGTAGTAGACGCAGATCAGATGGCTGCGCCCGGTCTTCATGACGGTGAAGTCCTGCACCCGCCCCGGCATAGCCTGTAGCACCGCGCGGGTGGCCCGCCGGGCCTGCGCGATGGTCTCTGGCCGCGCCGTCGCCCCGGCAAGCTCGCCCAGGCCCAGCATGAAGTCCCTCGAGAAATGCTTGACCGCAACGAGGCACAGAACCAGCACGACGATCGAATCCCCGATCGGGGCGATCGGCGCCAGAATGCCGTCACGCAGGACGTGAATGCCGATCAACCCGGCACCCGCCACACCGGTCAGCATCCCGTCGAACACCGCCGCCTTGGCCTCGAGCCGAAGGATGTCGCTGCGCCGCCCGGTGATGACCCAGTTGCGGTAATGCACCGCCCAGAGCGATAAGCAGATCAGCGCGATGGAGATGAAATAGACGATGACCGGATAGATGTTGAGATCCGTCACCTCGCCATGCACGAAGTAGGCATGAATCGTCATCGCAGTCGAGCCCACCGCGAACAGGATCAGGCCCAGGACCGTCAGCGCCCGGAAGGTGGTGAACAGTGATTCCTCTGCGGCATAGCCGAAGGGGCGGAACTTGTCCCGCGCCCTGTCCAGCCGGCGGCTGATCTTCAGCCCGATCAGCGCCGAGGTGAAGCCGATCACCGAAAACAAGCCATCCAGCATGACGGCCGTCAATGCGGTGTTCCTCTGGCCGACGGCGAGCGTCACGGGCAATATTTCGCGGAGGAACGCGGCGTCCTTCCCGCTGTTTCAGCCTTCACGCACTTACCTGGAGTACCACCATGACCGCTCTTGCCCTCGTCTCCGCCCGCATGATCATTGCAGTCGGCCTCCTCGCCTTGGCGTTGGTTGGATCCGGGTGCGCGCTGGCAGCCGACGAGACCAAGCGGGCCCGCGACCTCGGCATCCCGCTGGCCGGCACCCCGGGGGCGCTCAACGCCATCACCGACGTCGCCGGCATCGAGATCGGCCAGGTCTCCGTCATCGAGGGCGAGGCACGCACGGGCGTGACCGTACTGTTCCCTCGCGGACGGGACGCCGCCGGCGGAGTACCCGCCGGTATCGCCGTCTTCAACGGCACCGGAGAGATGACCGGCACAAGACTGGTGGAGGAATTCGGTGTCCTTTACGGCCCGGTGGTGATGACCGGCACGCTAGGCGTCGGCACCGCCCTCAACGGCGTGGCGGAATGGACTCGCGCGCGCATCGACGACCCGGTGCAGCGCGCGAGCCGGCTGCTGCCGCTGGTCGCCGAGACCTGGGACGGCAGTCTGAGCGATGCCTGGAGCCTGCCGCTGCAGCCCTTGCACGTGGTCGAGGCTCTGGACGGCGCCCGCCCTGGCCCGGTTGCCGAAGGCTCTGTCGGCGGCGGCACAGGCATGGTCTGCTACCACTTCAAGTGCGGCATCGGCACCGCCTCCCGGCGGATCCCGGCACCCGCGCTGGGCCAGGCTACAGACATCGAGGACTACACGGTCGGGGTGCTGGTGCAGGCCAACTTCGGCCAGCGCGACCAGCTCACGGTGGCCGGTCTACCCGTCGGCCGCGTGATCGACGACCTGCACCCGCGACATGCAGCCACACCAGACGGCCCGGCCGATGGCGACGGCTCCTTGATCGTGATCATTGCTACGGACGCACCCCTGCTGCCCACCCAGCTAGAGCGGCTGGCCCGTCGCGCCACCATCGGCATGGCGCGCACCGGGGCCTGGGGCACAGCCACGTCGGGCGACATCTTCCTCGCCTTCTCCACCTCCGAGGAGGTCGAGTTCGGCACCGGCCAGGCCAGCAGCCACCTCAGCCTGCCCAACGAGATGCTCGATCCGCTGCTCGAGGCCGCCGCACTCGGCACAGAGGAAGCCATCCTCAATGCACTGGTCGCCGGCCGGGACATGGAGGGTCGGGGGGGCTCGAAAGTCTACGGCCTGCCGCACGACCGGCTGACCGCTCTGCTGGCTGCATACCCGATGCCCGGGCAGGAGGCGCATGGCACCCCCGCGCGCAGTGCCACGGCGCTGACACGTGAGATCGACGGCTTTCTGAAGGGTGCGCTGGAAACCGGACCCTACCCGGCGCTGGCAGTCTCGGTGCACCGCGGCGGCGAGGTGCTCTACGAGGCTGCTCACGGCTGGGCGGACCTCGAGCAGCGCGTGCCGGCCACACCGCAGACCGTTTTCCGCATCGGTTCGATCACAAAGTCGTTCACATCGCTGCTGATCGCGCAGCTCGTCGCGGACGGTGCGCTCTCGCTCGACACGCCGCTCGGCGAGGTTCTCGGCGACTACCGCGGACCCGCCCGCGAGGTGCCGATCCGTCGCCTGATGAATCACACCGCTGGCCTGCTCAATTACACCGAACTCGAGGATTTCCCGCACGCCAGCCGTGCGGTCGTTTCCGCGACGGAAATGCGAGCGTTCTTCGAGACGGCGGAGTTGCTGCATGCGCCCGGGGAGCGCTTCCACTACTCGAACAGCGGGACCTTTCTGCTGGGCCTGGTGATCGAGGAAGTGACCGGGCAGACCTGGGGCGAGGTCCTGCGCGAGCGCGTGCTCGACCCTCTGGGTCTGACCCATACCGGTCACGGCGACTGGGAGCCCCTGGTGCCGAATCGCGCGCGGGGGTACACCCCGACCCCGGAAGGCTTCAACAACGCACCGTGGCTGGATGTGAGCATACCCTTCTCCGCCGGGAGCATGATCTCGACGCTCGCGGACGTACAGAGCTACCTGCGGCGCGTGCATGTGGACAACGTCTTCGGTGACGAGGTGCGCGACATCCTCCACACCCGCGAGCCGCTGACCGGCGGCGAACCGGTCGACTACGCGCTTGGCGCGGTGTTGATCCGTGAGCGGCTCGGCCGCCCAATGCTCGGCCACCCGGGGGCAATCGACGGGTTCTCGGCGTACATGACGCTCTACCCCGACGACGACATCAGTATCGTGGTGCTAGCCAACGCACCTTTCGGACAGCCAGACCCTGTCGCCATCGAGCAACGGGTCGCAAGGCTCGTATTCGAACTGCCTCGGCCACAGCCTTCGGGCGAGCCACTCCCAGCGGAGACACTCGACGCCCTGGCCGGCGACTACCTGCCCGGCGCGATCCGCATGGGCCTGCCGCCACTCGGGGTGATCGTCCAGGACGACGGCCTGGCACTGCGCCTGGGCGGTACGGCGGCGCCAGGCGACGCGCTGCCCCTGGTGCATGTCGAGGGCCGCCGCTTCATTGCGGCCCATGACGAGTCCATGGAGTTAGTATTCGAGCCTGACGACGGTGAGGCTACCGCGCTTGTGCTCGACTGGTTCGGTGCACTGCTGCCCTACGACAGAGCGACATCGGGCCAGTAAAAGGGCCAGCGCGCCATCATGAGGAACCCATCCAGCGTCGCATTCGCGCTGCTCGGTGCCGGACTGGTCGCTATCAGTTACGGTCTTGCACGCTTCGCCTTTGGCCTCTTCGTCCCTCCCATACGCGCGGAACTGGACCTGACTTCGTTCGAAATTGGTGTGATCGGCTCGCTGCCGCTGGTGAGCTTCGTGCTCGCGAGTCTGGTGGCGTCGTTCTCAGCAGATCGGTTCGGAGCCCGGAACACCGCCATGCTCGCCGGTGGTTTCGCCATCGTCGGACTCACACTGATCAGTCAGGCCCAGGACTTGGTAGTACTCAGCGTGGGCGTCGTTGCCTGTGGTATCTGCACTGGCCTGATGATGCCCGCGTTGACCGCAGCCATGCAGGTTCTCGTAAACCGCGCCGTCCACGGCCGGGTCAGTTCCGTCATGAACGCGGGCACCAGTATCGGGGTGTTCATTGCCGTTCCTACCGTCATGTTCCTGGCAGATGCATGGCGGCTGGCCTACCTCTCGTTTGCAGTCCTGGCAGGCATCGGCGTCATTGCAACCTGGCTGTTCATTCCGTCCGTATCGCGGATCATGCCGGCAAACGCGGCACCGCCGCCGCCGATCACGGCCACGCAATGGTCGCGCCTGCTACGGCTTTCGCTGTTTGCGTTTGCCTTGGGCTTCATTGCGGCGCCGTACTGGATTTTCGCACCGGATCTGGTGGTCACGCTTGGTGCGCTGTCATCCAGTGAGACTGCCTGGCTCTGGCTGGCGGTGGGCGTTGCCGGTCTCGGCGGCGCGTTAGTGAGCGACCTCGCCGACCGCAACAATCCACCCATTACCCATGCGCTGATGTTGATGATGCTCGCCGCAAGCCTGGCATTGCTGGCTGCAAGCCCCGGACAACTCGGGATCGCCGGCTACTCCGGCCTGGTCTTCGGCCTCGCCTACATGAGCCTTACCGGGCTCTATCTGCTGACCGGTATCCGGCTGTTACCCGGCAGGCTGTCCCTGGGGCCGGTGCTGCCCTTCGTTGCGGTAGCGCTCGGGCAGGCAGCAGGCTCCCCGGTAGTGGGCATGTTCGTCGACCAGTTCGGGTACGCCCAGGCGTTTGCCATGTTTGCTGCCGCCGGGACGTTCGTCGCCGTCCTTTCGCCCTTGTATCCGCGCTACATCGAGCAGGCAGCGGATGAGGTGGAAGCGCTCGCCGAGAACACCGGCCTGCAGGCGGCCTACGATCAGCAGCTGCTGGACGAGGAAGGACAGCCGCTGGAAATCGAGACACCCGGGCTGAATGTCGGGGAACCCGACACGGAATCGAATCCGACTTCTACCGCGGCGTGACGCCCCGCTGATGCTCCGGGCGGCCTCGCCCGGCGACGTCACGCTTGAGGTCATCGCCGCGTTGCGCGTAGGTTTTCTTAGGTTCCTCAACTCTCGAGCGAGACAGACAGCGCCATGCGCATCGATATCTTCAGTTCCAAATCCTATGACATCCGGTTTTTCAAGGCCGCTGCTGCCGAGAAGAGTCTGAATCTTGTGTTTCACGAGGAGCGCCTGCGTTTGAGTAGCGTTAAGCTGGCGGAAGGCGCGCAGGCCGTTTGCGCCTTTGTCCATGATGATCTTTCGGCATCGGTGGTTGCGGAGTTGGCGGAACTGGGTGTGCGTTTGATCGCCTTGCGCTCGGCCGGTTTCAACCATGTTGATCTCAATGCCGCAGCCGAATCGGGCGTAGTTGTGGCGCGCGTACCGGCCTACTCGCCCCATGCGGTCGCTGAACACACGCTCGCCTTGATGCTGACCTTGAACCGCAAGACGCACCGTGCGTTCAATCGGGTACGCGAAGGTAATTTCAGGCTCGAAGGTTTATTGGGCTTCGACATGCGTGGAAAGACCACTGGCATCGTCGGTACCGGTTTGATCGGCACCGCCCTGGCGCGAACCCTGATCGGACTTGGCTGCACGGTGGTGGCCAGCGATCCCGCCCGCAGTGCCGAATGCGAAGCCATGGGTGTGCGCTATGTAGAGATACCGGAGTTGTTGGAGCAGTCCGAGATCATCAGTCTGCAGTGCCCGCTGACGCCCGATACCCATCACTTGATCAACGATGCAGCCATTGAACGCATGAAGCCTGGCGTCATGCTAATCAACACCTCCCGCGGCGCCGTGGTCGATACCCAGGCCGTGATTCGCGGCCTGAAGACCGGCAAGATCGGCGCCTTGGGTCTGGATGTATATGAGGAAGAGAGCGAGCTTTTCTTCGAGGACTTGTCGGCCAGCTACATTCCCGACGATGTGTTTGCCCGCCTGCTGACCTTTCCGAACGTGCTGATCACCGGCCATCAGGGGTTTTTCACTACCGAGGCCTTGCAGGCGATTGCCGAGGTCACCATCGGCAACATCACCAGCTTTGCAAAAACTGGTGCCCCGCTATATCCGGTCAGCTTGCCTCACTGATCCGGAGCCTTCATGAATGCCGCATGGGCCAGTTTGCCGCTTTGGGCCGTACTGTTTGCCATGGCGGTACTACGCTGGCGCGCGGCGTCGGCCGGAGCTGTCGGCTTGGGCGTGGCGGTCGCGGTGTTATGGCTGTCAGGCGAATCCGAGCGGCTAGGCACATCGATGTTGGCCGGTGTCACGCTGGAAGCGCTCAGCTCAGCAGCCGTGATTCTCTGGATCATTCTGCCGGCGCTGCTCATCTTCGAACTGCAATCGCGGGTTGGAGCTCTGGATCGCCTACGCCAGGCGCTGTCTGGAGTCAGCGACGATCGTGTAGTTCAGGCGCTGCTCATTGCCTGGTTTTTCGGTTTGTTCATGGAAGGCGCTGCAGGCTTCGGCACGCCGGTCGCACTGGCCGCACCCTTGCTGGTCGGCATGGGCTTCGCTCCGCTACGGGCCGTGGTCCTGGCGCTCTTGGGCCATGCCGGTGGAGTGTCTTTCGGTGCTGTGGGGACACCGGCACTGACCCAGATCGAACTGCTGAGCCTGTCGCCTCAGCCTTTGGCCGGCTGGACCATGCTGCTGCATGCGCTGCCGATGCTTTTTCTGGCCCTGGCTCTGGTGCGTCTGGCGAGTGAGACACCATTAACCCGCGCTCGCATCAAGCTGGCAGCAACAGCAGCAGCGTGCTTCTGGTTTCCTGCGGCCCTGTTTGGCTGGTTTGTCGGGCCGGAGCTGCCGAGTCTGGGCGGAGCGCTGATCGGCGGCGCGGTGTTCTTGCTGCTGGTGCGTCGACGTGGATCGAGCAGCCGCTGGCAGCTTGCCGACCTGGCGCCTTATTTACTGATTCTGGCCCTGGTATTGCTGACGCGATTACTGCCACCGGTTCAGGAAGCGCTATCGGCGGTCTGGCTGGGCTGGACTTGGCAGGGATACAGCGGTGGCTTGGCGCCCCTGTACCATCCAGGCACGCTACTGATTATCAGTGTGCTGCTGGCAGCACTCTTGAGCGGACGTGGCGCTGCCCTCAAGCCGGCCCTGCAAGCGGCCATCGGTAAGCTTGCCCCGGTGGCCCTGGCCCTGCTGATGATGCTGATCCTGGCGCGGCTCTTGGTTCACAGCGGTCTGATTGCCCAGGTGGCTGCTGCCGTTGCGGGGCTGGGCATCTTCTGGCCCTTGTTCGCGCCCCTCGTCGGGGTGCTGGGAACCTTTGTCACCGGATCAGCCACGGCCTCGAACGTCTTGTTCAGCGAATTTCAGGCCGCCACCGCACGGGCACTGGACCTGCCGCTGCCGGTCATGGCTGCGGCACAGAACGTCGGCGCCGCGATCGGCAACGCGATCGCGCCGCACAACATCATTGCCGGTGCTGCCACCGTCGCGCTGACTGGACGGGATGGCGACGTCATGGCCAGAACCCTGCTGCCTGTTCTGATGTACGCGCTGTTCGCAGGCCTTGTGCTGATAGGGTTGCTGACGTTCATTTGAGTAGCACCTCGCATCAGTAGAGCTGCAGCCGAAGATCACCGCAAGGTCTCCAGTCGCACCGTGGATGGACTCGATCTTCGTCCGCCTCGCCCGGAATCAGTTTCAGCCCGTCAGCTTCCTCGCAGTCGGGCGGCGCGAAGTCCCCTGCCTATGACCTGCCGCACGCGCTTCAGGGCCCTTCGCAGGCGACTCGCCTGCAGAGACCAGGACGACGGCCAACCGACCGTGGCGAATCCGCGCGTCAGGTGCTCGAGCTCATCTGGGGCCAACTGCAGTTCGAGCATGGCGAGCTGCGCATCGATCTGCCGGTGGTTACTAGCGCCGGCAATTGCCGCCGTAACGCCCGGCTGCGCGGCGACCCAGGCCAGCGCCACAGCGGCAGGCGACACGCCGTGGGCACGGGCGATGGGATGGAGCACATCCCTGAGGGCGTGCTGCAACCGCAGCATCGCAGCACGGTCGGCAATCTGCGGAACCTGCCCGCCCAGGGGACCGCCGGCCAGCGGGGAGTACGCCAGCACCCCGATGTTGTGGCTTCGACAGTAGGGCAACAGCTTCTGCTCCGCCTCGCGTCTCAGCAGGCTGTACTCAGGCTGCAGCGAGCACAGAGCGATGTCACCGAGTGCGGCCTGGGCGTCCTGCAATTGCGCGACCGTGAAATTCGAGGCACCGATGTGTAGCAGCTTGCCTTCGGCGCGCAGGCGTGTCAGCTCACCGAAGCTCTCAGCGAACGGTGTATCGAGGTCCGGGTGATGCACCTGCACGAGGTCGAGATAGTCCACGCGCAGACGGCTCAGACTGGATTCCACCTCTGCGCGGATCGACTCGGGCCGTGAGTCGCGGCGCACATGGACGCGCCTGCCCTGCGCGTCATCGAAGCTGAACAGCACCCGGCCACGCGCGCCGGCATCCCAGCGCAGCCCCACCTTGGTGAACAGGCGGTAACGCTCCCGCGGGAGTCCGACAAGCGCTCGGCCGATAAGCTGCTCGCAATCGCCGAAATCGTAGAGCGGCGCGGTATCGAGTGCGACAAGACCGCGTTCCACGGCGTTGCGGATCAGAGCCTCCCGTTCGCGCGAGGCAGACTGTCGGCGGGCCATGGTGCCGAAAACCAGCGGTGGTATGACCATGCCACTCTGTCCCAGCGAACCGCATGTCTTCATGACTCCGCTCCTGTTCTGCAGCGAGCACACGCGGCGCGCAGGCGGCCTCGCGGGTCGACCGCGTCGGCGTCTCAGGAGACAATGCCCCATGATGTATATGCACGCAAAGACAAGGGCGGATCGACCCACGACGCGCCGTAATGTGGCCTTTGCCCTCGGGACCGTGCTGCTCGTCGGTCTGGCGTTGTCGCCTGTCGCCGCGCTCGCTGTGATCGACCCCGAAACTGGCCGTTGGCGTCCGGGAATCGGCGACCCCACCGTCTATGGCTGGTTCACGGTGTTCGCCTACTTTGCGACCGTAGTCCTGCTCGCCGCCAACGTGCGCCTGGCCGGGCGCTTAGGTCTCGGCAGGCAGTTCTGGTTCGCCGTAATGCTGTTCATGCTCGCGCTCGGATTCAACAAGCAGCTCGACCTGCAGACCTGGTTCACTCAGATCGGCCGGGATCTCGCCATGGCGCAGGGTTGGTATGAGTCCCGCCGGATCGTGCAAGCCACCTTCATTGCCAGTCTGGTGGTAGGTGGAGTGGTTTTGGTCCGGCTGATGCGCTGGTGGATCGGCAACGCCTGGGAATCCTATAGGCTTTGCGCGATCGGCGTTGCCGTGACGCTGGTGTTCATCATCGTCCGGGCCTCGACGTTTCACCATGTCGACCGCATGCTGGGCTTGGACTTCGCCGGGTTGCGCGTCAACGTTGTGCTCGAACTCGGCAGCATCGCACTGGTCGCGGCTGGTGCCTGGCAGTGGCGAACTCGTACGGCGCGCCGCGAGGTCGCTTTGGCGGCTAGCAAAGAATAACCGGCCTTTTCCTGCTGACCTCGAGCAAGCCCAACAAATCGGCTACGGCGGCATCGAAGGCAGCGCGTACGCGGCCTGGATGTCCCTCGGCCGGCCGTTCTGAAAGTCGGGCGGATGAGCGCTCAACCGTCTTGGTACTGCGGCGGACGCTTTTCCAGGAAGGCGGAGATGCCCTCGCGCATATCGGCGGTTTGCGCGCACAGGATCTGCTGCCGGTCCTCAATGGCGATGGCCGCTTCAAGACTGCCGGCATCGACGTTCATGTTCAGTGCTTCCTTGGTCAGGCGGACGCCCACCGGAGAATTCGCGAGGATCATGTCGATGGTGCGCTGGGCACGCGCCTCTATTTCTTCGTCCGGCACCACGTCCGACACAAGCCCCAGGCGAAGCGCCCGGTCGGCGTCGATGAAATCGCCGGTGAGCAATAACTCAGATGCCAGCGATGCACCTACGAGACGCGGCAGAAAATAGGATACGCCCACGTCGCAGGCGGTGAGACCAATCCGGATGAAGGCAGCATTCATGCGCGCCTTCGGTCCAGCGATGCGGATGTCCGATGCCAGCGCAAGTGCGAATCCGCCCCCACTCGCAGGGCCATGGATCAGGGATATGATGGGCTGCGGCGCGCGACGCATGCGCATCACGATCTCCGACACCCGCCGCTGCACGCGAAGGCCCGCAACCGGTCCCGCCTCACCTTCCACGCGCTCCTCCTTGAGGTCGAGGCCGGCACAGAAGGCCCGCCCGGCGCCCTTCAGCACCACGACGCGGACACTGTGATCGGTATAGAGCTCGCCGAAGTAATGCTGCAGCTCCAGCATCATGGTTCGGCTCATGCTGTTGAGCGATTCGGGGCGATTCAAGGTCACCCAGTCCACCGAGCCACGCTTCTCGATCAGCAGGGTCTCGTAGCTGCCGTCGGCGCGACCGCGCGGACGAAAGAGATCGGTATCGCTCATCGTGCTTCCTCGCTCGCTTGGGAATTGCACGGCAGTGTGCCCAAAGCAACAACCGCGGTGAAGCACGGATGACGACCGCATGGGTTCCACCCTATGATCCAACATCTTTCCCAGCCGGGACGGCGCCATGTGCAGGTTCGTGTTCTATCAGGGAACGCCGATCCGCTTGAGCGAACTCCTGACCGAACCCGACCACTCCCTGATTCATCAGAGCTTCAGCTCCCGGGAACGGGAAGAGCCACTCAACGGCGACGGCTTCGGCGTCGCCTGGTTCGCCGAAGACAGCCACGAACCGGCGCTGTTCCGCAGCGTTTCGCCCGCCTGGAGCAACCATAACCTTCAGGAGCTGGCGCGAGTGGTGAGTTCCTCCTGCATCCTCGCTCACGTCCGCGCAGCGACCCAGGGCATGGTAAGCGAGGCGAACTGCCATCCGTTCCGCCGCGGTCGCCTGGTGTTCATGCACAACGGCGACGTCGGCGGCTTCGATCAGATTCGGCGGCCGCTGCTGTCCCGTCTCTCGGACACCGCTTTCGACGGCATCGAGGGCCGCACCGACTCCGAGCACGTGCTGGCGCTGATCGAAGACGGGCTGGCGGAGCAGGACGACGACCTGTCTGCAGTGGTACTGCTCGATGCCTTGCGCAGCGCCATCGATTCGATACGGGAACTGACCGCAAGCTTCGCCCCCCACGAGTTCACCTATCTCAACGCAGTGCTCACCGACGGCGACTCGGCGGTGATCTGCCGCTACACCGACGACGACCCCGAGCGCGGCGAGAGCCTTTACGTCAACGAGGGTCGGCGCTTCATCTGCGAGGACGGTGTCTGCAGAATGCTCGATCCGGGAGCAGACGGAGGGGTGTTGCTGGTGGCATCCGAGCCTCTCTCGAGCGAGCCCGGCTGGCGCCGCATCGACCCCAACAGCGCGCTGTTGATACAGGACGGGCACATGGTTGATCAGGTCCCGCTGTGACACCGAACCGCGCGCAACTGCGCCAGCCGGCGCCTCCGGGTCGCAATTTGATCTCGATCAATGTAAATCTGCTGACAGTGACCACAAATGGTCGCCACCGGCTTCAGCTCAGCGTAGCGAGAGGATCATGACAGTAGCAGCGAACAGCACATCCACGACGCACGTCGACGTCCTCATCGTCGGCGCCGGTATCTCCGGCGTCGGCTCCGCCTACCACCTGCAGCAGCAGTGCCCGGACAAAAGCTACGTCATCCTGGAGATGAAGGAGACGTTCGGCGGTACCTGGGAGACGCACAAATATCCGGGCATCCGCTCCGACTCCGATCTCTACACCTTCGGCTACCGCTTCAAGCCGTGGGTCGGTCCACCGATCGCCACTGCCGAGGAAATCCTCAAGTACATGGGCGAAGTCATCGAGGAAAACGGCATCGATGCACATATCCGCTATGGGCATCGCATCAGCCGCTGCAGCTGGTCCAGCAGTGATAACCTGTGGACCGTGACGGCAGAGCGCCTGGACGACGGCGCCGAGGTGACGTTTACGTGCAACTTCCTCTGGATGTGCCAGGGCTACTACGACCACGAGAAGCCCTACCTGCCCGACTGGCCGGGGCTCGACAGCTATCAGGGCGAATTCGTGCACGCGCAGCTCTGGGACCCCGAGATCGACTACACCGACAAGCGGGTGCTCGTCATCGGTTCAGGGGCCACCGCAGCCACGGTGGTACCCGCCTTCGCCGAGAAGGCAAAGCACGTGACCATGCTGCAGCGTTCGCCCACCTATTTCTTCTGTCATCCGAACAGAAACGAGCTCGCCGACCGCCTGCGTGAAATCGGTATCGACGAGCCCACTGTCCACCGGGTGGTGCGCGCCCAGATCCTCTACGACCAGAACCAGATGACCCAGCGCTGTCTGGAAGAACCTGATGCGGTGTTCGAGGAACTCAAGGAGCTGATCCGCCTCTACGCAGGCGAGGACTTCGAGTTCGAGCCTCATTTCACGCCGAAATACCGGCCCTGGCAGCAGCGCCTTGCGTTCTGCCCGGATGGCGACGTCTTCCAGGCTGCGGCTGCCGGGAAGCTGACCGTCGTCACCGACACGATCGACACGTTCACACCCAAGGGCGTACGCACCGTCTCCGGTGAAGAGATCGAGGCCGACATCATCGTCGCCGCAACCGGTTTCCGGCTCTCCGTCATGGGCGAGATTCCCTTCGAAGTGGACGGCAAGCCGGTGGCCTGGAACGACACCGTCACGTATCGCGGCATGATGTTCACCGGGGTACCGAACCTGCTCTGGGTGTTCGGATATTTCCGCGCCAGCTGGACCCTGCGCGTGGACATGCTCGGCGACTTCGTCTGCCGGCTACTCAATCACATGGATGCGATCGGCGCGAAACGGGTCGAGGTCGCACTGCGTGAAGAGGATCGGGACATGCCGATCCTGCCGTGGATCGAGCAAGACAACTTCAACCCCAACTACCTCATGCGCGATCTCGATCGGCTGCCGCGCCGCGGCGACAAACCCGAGTGGCGTCACAATCAGGATTATTGGCGCGAGCGTGAGGAAATTCCGGCCATCGATATCGACGGTCCGGAGTTCCTCTACGACGGCAAGCGACAAGCGGGCACTGGCCGCAAGAGCGGCGGCGCGTCACGCAAGGTCGCGAGCGCCTGAACGCTTCCGCTGCGCCCGCACAATTGAGCGGGCGCAGCGGGTGCGACCTGCAAAATCACCGACCTGCGAACTCCGTTGAATTACCGTAGCGGGCACTGACGTAGCAGCTTCCGCCAGTCTCGAACCAGCGGGCGACGATTACGACCGGTCCGGTAGCCGCGTAAATCTCCTGAG
The DNA here is from genome assembly GCA_007131295.1 of Pseudomonadales bacterium. Taxonomy (GTDB): domain Bacteria; phylum Pseudomonadota; class Gammaproteobacteria; order Pseudomonadales; family Azotimanducaceae; genus SLTB01. The sequence goes on from SLQW01000043.1 coordinate 14,297, forward strand.
AGACCGGCCTGGTCACCTGCCGGCCCGACTGCAACGGGCCGAAGCGCTGCGTGAATGCCTCGGCGAATCGATCCCGCAGCACCAGGCACGCGCCCCGACTCTCGACCGGATGGGGGTGATGAAGGAGCACTTCCACGGCATCGATGTGCGCTTGCGCACCCATCGCCATGACGTCCACATCCAGCTCAGCGATCCGTCCCTGGTAGCGGATCTCGTTCAGACCTCCGCAACCGATGCCACTGAACACCGACTCAGGGGCTGCTTCCATCGCAAGGCGTTCTGCCTGCTCGAGACGTAGACCGAGGGTGAGCGGGCCGACGCCGTCGTGGCCCAGGGCCAGCGGATCCTGCGCCGCCCCTGCAGTCTGCGGCTGTAGCAGCAAAGGGCCACAGGCAAGCAACAGCAGCCCGCAGGCCATGGCAAACCGAAGACTCACTCGACTTCTTCGATCACTCCGCAGGCGATTCGGGGGCCCGCGCCGCCTATGGGTTGGCTGTAATGGTCATCACGGCGCTCATGGATCACGAGCGCGGCGCCATCGTAGTCGAGTATGGCGGCACGACCGGGCGCACCTTTCAGCGATGCCAACTGAGTGAACATCTCCACCCGCACGGTACCGTCATCGTGCACGATGATGTTAGGCAGATCGCCGTTGTCCGGCCCGCCGGGATTCATCAGGCCGTGCTTGCGCCCTTCCGGATTGAGGTGACCGCCCGACGCCACGAAGCCCTCGTCGGGGTCGTCGCAAGTCCCGATCGCGTGAATGTGGATGGCGCGCCGACCAGGCGGCAAGCCATGCAGGTCGAGATCGATCAGCACCCCGTGGGGACCCTCAATCAGGGTTCCACTGCCAACGTCTCGACCATCGCGATCGATGAACGCAACCGATGCCCTGGGGTGATCATGCACCTCGGCATGGGTCGAGCAGGCGAGCAGGGTCATGACTACAAGGAGACAACTGCAAAGATAAAGGTTCTTCATGGGCAGAAAGAAAAGATCCAACCGTTGCAATGGAGCGCAGCAGAATGCGTGGCCCGCCAGGCGGAGTCAACGCGGCACCCTGGAGCCCGATGCAAGACTTGCTGTCGGGCGTCCCTGGAGCCAGTAAACTCCGAGAGTCGGTGGCAGGTCGGGGTTGGGATGGCGCGGACTCCCACGGGTACGGAAGGTGATGGTTCGAGCGAAGCCATGGCTGGGTGGCGCTTCGGTGAAGCGACCCTCGACCTGGCGTCGTTGGAGCTGAAGATCCGCGACGAGCCGGTTCCGCTCGAGCGCAAACCCCTCGAAGTCCTCAAGCTGCTTTTGAGCCACGCCGGCGAGGTGGTGACCAAGGAGGAGCTGCTGGCTGGTATCTGGTCCGGCCGCGTGGTCACCGATGCCACCCTCACCAAGGCCGTCGCGAAGCTGCGGGCAGCCCTCGGCGACGACGAGCAGACCATCATCCGTACCGTCCACGACTATGGCTACCGGCTGGTAACGCCGGTCAGCGTCATCACCGGCGACGGCAGTTCGGCCCCCTCGGCGCTCGAACTCGAGCCCGGCATGACCCCGCCGCTGCGCCCGCACTGGCGCCTGGAGCAGGCCCTCGGCCGCGGCGGCTTCGCCGAAGTCTGGCTCGCCGAGCACAGCAAGACCCACGATCGCCGCGTGTTCAAGTTCGCCGTCGACGAGGCCCAGCTCGCCGCGCTGCGCCGCGAGGTCACACTCTATCGCCTGCTCCATGACGCCCTCGGCGAGCGCACCGACATCGTCCGCATCCTCGACTGGAACTTCGAAGAACCACCGTTTTTCATCGAAACCGAATACGTTCCGGCAGGCAGCCTGCTGGACTGGGCCGCCGACGAAAACCGCTTGACCACGCTGCCCCTGCCCCAGCGGCTGGAACTCCTGGCCCGGGTGGCCGACGTCCTCGCCGAGGCCCATGCGGTCGGCGTCCTGCACAAGGACCTGAAGCCCGCCAATGTCCTGATCGAGACAGACGCCGACGGGCAGCCCCTGCCCCGCCTGGCCGACTTCGGCAGCGGCCGGCTGTTGCGACCGGACGCCCTCGCCGACTACGGGATCACCCGCATGGGATTTACCTGCGCCGACGATCCGGACGCGGACCCGAGCAGCGGCACCCCCATGTATCTCGCGCCCGAAGTAGCCAATGGTGAAGCGCCGACGGTGCAGTCCGATCTCTACGCCCTCGGCGTCATGCTCTATCAGCTCGTGGTCGGCGACCTCCGGCGCCCACTCGCAGCCGGCTGGGAAGAGGACGTCAGCGATGAACTGCTGCGCGAGGACATCGCGGCGGCAGCCCACGGTGACCCCGACCGTCGCCTCGCTGACTCACGCCAGCTCGCCCAGCGCCTGCGCACCCTGGACGAACGACACCGGCAACGCGAGCTGGCCCGGGAGGCCGCTCGGCGCGAAGCGGCGAATCAGGCCGCGCTGGCGCGGGTACGCGCACGCAGACCTTGGATGCTTGGCGCGGCGGCGGCCCTGTTGCTGGGGCTCACGCTCAGCACAGGGCTCTGGCTCGACGCGCGGCAGGCCCGGGCCGTCGCCGAGCGGGAGGCGGCTGTCGCCGCCGCGGTGAACGACTTCCTCACCCGCGATCTGCTGCTGCAGGCGAGCCCGGAGGTGTCCGGCGATCCCGACGTGCCCGCAAGCGAACTGGTCCGCCGGGCGGCGGCGCAGCTCGATGCCCGTTTCGCCGGTTCGCCCCAGGTGGCCGCAGCGATGCGCCTCGCCCTCGGCAGTGTGGCCCTCGCGCTCGGGCGTCACGACGAGGCCAGAGTGCACCTCGAAGCGGCAGCGACGCTTGCGGACCGTGACGGTGATCCGAGGCAGGTGGCGGCCGAAGCGAGAGTGAACCTCGCCAGCCTGCACTACGAACAGGGCCGCGCCGAGACCGCACGCGAAGTCCTCGCCCCGATCCTGGCGCGCCCCGGGCTGGATCCGGAACTGCTGCTCCGGGCTCGCCTGGTCGACCTGCGTGCGCTCGCCATCGATGCGCCCTTCGACGTCATCGAGCCCGCTGCGGAACTGCAGGCGGAGGTCCTGGCGGCCTTGGGTGCAGCACACCCACTGAGCCTGTCCGTCGGCGGCCGCCGGGCAGAGTGGCTGCGCAATGCCGGCGAGCTGCACGCGGCCCTGGGCCTGTTCGAGGACGCGTTCGCGCGCCACGTGAGCTTCTACGGCGAGGATGATCTGCGCACCACCGAAGTCCGGCGCGGTCTTGCCGGCACGCTTTACCTGCTCGGCGATCACGAACCGGCGCTCAACCACATCGAGGCCGTCTACCGCACGCTTGCCGAGACCCTGCCTGCGGATCACGGCCGCGTACTCGGCGCCCGCGCCGATCGCGCCTCGATCCTGGGGGCTGCCGGCGAGCGCGAACGGTCCCTGGCGGAGTGGCAGGATCTGTTCGCCATCCGGGCAGCGCGGGACGGTCCCATGCATCCGGATACGCGCACGGTGCTGAACAACCTTGCCGATGCCCACGCCTGGCTGGACCAGCACGAGGCTGCGCTGGAGCTGTTCCGCGAGAGCCACCGGCGCGAGGTGGAGGCCATGGGCGAGGACCATCCCTATACCCTGCTCGCAGCACACAACGAGGCCGCAGTGCTGCGCTCGCTCGAGCGCTACGAGGAAGCGGAGGCACGCCAGCGACAGACCGTGGCGCTGGCCCGCAGCACCCTGCCCCGGGACCACTGGCAGCTTGCCATCATGAAGGCCATGCACGGTGAGCTGCTCGGCGCCCTGGGCCACGCCCAGGAGGCTAGAGCCATACTCCAGGCCAGCTTGCCGGCACTGCGTGAGACGCTTGGGGATGACCACCCCCAGACGCTGCGCTACGCCGGCGTTCTCGCCGACCTGACGCCGCCCTGAGCCGCAGCGCTTCCGTCCAACTCCGAACTTTTCTCACATTTTCAATGGCTTGCAGAAGACTGCCAAAAAGTCGGAATTTGTTCGGATTTTCGTCAGGTTCAGCCAGCGCCTTTCCGGTATCTCCAACGTCGACGACCTGTTTCTGGAGTCCGGCATGCGCATCACGGTCCTGCTCGCCACCCTCCTCACTGCCCTTGCACTGGTGCTCGGCGGCTGCTCCGACAGCCGTTCGGTCACGCCGCCCGTAGCCGAACCACCGCCGACCGGGACTGACCCGTCGGATCCGCCCCCGGTCGGCGACGGTGAAGGCGGCGAGCTGTGGGTCCTCGAAGGCGCACTCGACAACCCCGGCAGCGGCCGCCCCTGGCTGCTGCTGGTGCTGTTCGAGGACGGCGACTACCTGCTCGGCTACGACGCCAGCCCTGTCGGCCTCGACGCCCTCGGCGCCGAGCGGGGTCGCATCGAACCCGACCCCGACGCTGCCGAACGTCTGCTCCTGCTGCCGGAGGCGGCCGATACCCCCTGGCTCATCGCCACCTTCGACCTCACCGCCATCGAACTCGACGACGACAGCCTGCGCCTGCTCGATGCCGACGGCGTACGCTTCGAACTCGACCGCCAGGACCGCGACCCGGATCAGC
>SLQW01000207.1 GCA_007131295.1 Pseudomonadales bacterium
AGCGGTCCTGGCCGCAGAACGCGCCGGACAGGTCACCTATCGGGCCGCGCGCCTGCGTGCGGTGACTCCGAACGCCGACGGCACGCTGACGGCCGTCCTCGAGAACCGGAAAACCGGCCCGGCCTCTACGACCGTCGACGTCATCATCAACTGCTCCGGGTTGGATTCGGGCAAGCCGCTATCAGGCAACCCGCTGCTCGCCAGCCTGGCAGAGCACGGGATGGTCACGCCGCATCCGAACGGCTTGGGCTTCCTTACGGATGCTGCCGGCCGCGCCGTGACCGCGGCAGGCACGCAGCGGCCCGATCTTCGCATCATCGGCCCTCCGACTGCGGGTGTCTTCGGCGATCCGCTAGGGGCTCTTTTCATTTCCGCCCAGATCCACCGCAGCCTGCCGGCGTTCGTCGACGACCTCACCGCATCGTGAAGCGGTATGCGCCCGGCGTGCGCCCGCCGCATTGAAGACGAAGCGACGTCGTCGGAGGCGACACAACCATCTTCGCGGTGGCTCACCCCGTTTGCTTGGCGGCCTGCCGATCCCTACCCTCAAAAGCAGGTTCATTTCGCGCCCGGCGAAGGGGAGTTAACGCTGACGGCCGCGGGGGACCAGGCGGCGACCGCAGGGATTCGCCGTCAACTCGAAACTCATGCCCAAGTGCATGATAACCAGTGGCCGGAGTCGCAGCTTCGGCCGAAGGGAGGGAATCATGACTGCATCAAGCCGCAACAGCACCGCATTCGTAGCCCCCATGGTCGTCACAGCACTTATCGCATTCGCATTGGCCGGAGTTGCCCACGCCGGCGGCCAGGCGGCATTCACCTGGACCGTGGATGACCCGGATCTCGAATGGGGACCGTGTCCCGAATTCATGCCAGAGGGCTGCGGCCTGGCCGTTTTGCAGGGGGACGCCGCAGATCACAACTCCGACGTGTTCTTCCAGCTGCCGGGAAACAGCACGGCTCCGCACCACTGGCATACCTCGGCCGAACGCATGGTGCTGATCACCGGCGAGCTGAAAGTGGACTATGACGGCCAGGACCCCGTCGTGATGCGCCCCGGCACGTATGCCTACGGTCCCGCACAGCTCCCTCATGTAGCGATCTGCCAGTCGGACGAGCCGTGCACGCTGTTCATCGCGTTCGAGGAGCCCGTGGACGCCGTCGCCGTCGAGGACTAACCCGCCGCGGCTGTGGGGGGCTCCACGCACCGCTCATGCCCGCCAACTGTGCGGGCATGGGGGCGTGGTCAGTGCCGTTGGTCGGACAAAACAAAATAGAACATGTTTTAACTTGATTGCCCGCGGTGGTGGCGGCGATCATCCGGATCCTGTTTCGAATACGGGAGAACCGGGACCGTCATGGCCACCGAGAGAGAGCGACTGCACAACCTGTTTCCGGACCTCGATTTCGATCCCGAAGCCCTGCGAGCCAAGTACCGGGCTGAGCGCGACAAGCGTCTGCGCGACGATGGCGAGGCCCAGTACGCGGAGACGGCAGAGGCCCTGGCGCACTATGCAGACGAGGATCCCTACGCCACCCCTGAGTCACGCGATCCCCTCACTCTGGAAATCGACGTTGCAGTCATCGGCGGCGGCTTCAGCGGTCTCATGGCGGCGGCCCGTCTCAAAGAGCGCGGCATCACCAACTTCCGTCTCCTCGAGGCCGGCGGCGACTTCGGCGGCACCTGGTACTGGAACCGCTATCCCGGCGCCCAATGCGACATCGAGTCCTACTGCTATCTGCCGCTGCTGGAAGAGACCGGCTACATGCCGAAGGAAAAGTATTCCTACGCGCCGGAGATCTTCGAGCACACGCGGCGCATCGGCGAATACTTCGGCCTGTATGAAAACGCGATCTTCCAGACTCGGGTCCGCGAGGTCCGCTGGCTCGCCGAGGAAGCGCGCTGGCGCATCACCACCAATCGCGGTGACGACATCCGCGCACGCTTCGTGATCCAGGCCACGGGCCCGGCCAACCGACCGAAGCTGCCGAATATCCCGGGTATCCAGGATTTCAAGGGACATTCTTTTCACACCTCACGCTGGGACTACGCCTATACCGCCGGCAACCACGAGGGTGGCCTGACGAAGCTCGCGGACAAGCGCGTCGCCGTAATCGGCACGGGTGCGACCGCGATCCAGTGCGTGCCGTTCCTCGGCGAGCATGCCCAGGAGCTCTACGTGTTCCAGCGCACGCCCTCCTCGGTGGATCTGCGTGGCAATAAGCCAACCGATCCGGACTGGTATGCGAACCTCCAACCGGGGTGGCAGAGGGAGCGCCGCGAGAACTTCGCCGCCACGCTGCTCGGCCAGAACCTCGGCGAGGATCTCGTCGCCGACGGCTGGACCGACATCGCCCGTCGCATCGGCATCGGTCTCGTCAACCGCCGCCCGGAGCACGGCGACCTGGACATGGAGGAGATCGCGCTACGCGCCGAGATCGCCGACTTCCAGAAAATGAACGAGATCCGCGCCCGCGTGGACGAGTTCGTCTCCGACAAACAGAAGGCCGAGGCGCTCAAGCCCTGGTACCGTCAGTTCTGCAAACGGCCGACCTTCAACGACGAGTACCTCGCCACGTTCGATCGCGACAACGTGCATCTGGTGGACGTTTCCGATGCCAAGGGCGTCGAGCGCATTACGGAGCGCGGTGTGGTCGCCAACGGTATCGAGTACGAGGTCGACTGCATCGTCTTCGCTACCGGTTTCGAAATCACCACGTCCGCACACCGCCGGGTCGATTTCGACACCATCGGGCGGGACGGCCTGTCGCTCTACGAGCACTGGCGCGACGGCTACCGGACCCTGCACGGCCTCGCCTGCCACGGCTTCCCGAACTGGTTCACGATCGGCATCAACCAGAACGGCCTGTCGGTCAACATGACGTCGATGTTCGACGATCAGGCGGTGCACGTGAGCCACATCGTCAACGAGGTCATGCAGCGCGGACATCGCACCGTCGAGGTGACGGCCGAAGCAGAGCAGGCCTGGGTGGAGGAAATCATCCGCCTGGCCGGCAGCGGCGCTACGGCCTTCCTCGAGGAGTGCACCCCGGGCTACTACAACCGTGAGGGACAACTCGCCAAGGGCGCGAACATGCAGAGTTCGCCTTACGCGCCGGGCATCAACGCCTTCAACGAGTTGCTCGCTGCGTGGCGGGAGAAGGGCGATCTCGAAGGCATGAAGCTCGAGTGAAACGCTGCGGTTACGCATCAGACAATGCGGCGCGAGCCGCAGGAGTACGGCAATGGACAAGTTCGAGGGACGCACCGCGTTCATCACCGGTGGCGCCAGCGGCATCGGCTTCGCCATGGCAAGGGCCTTCGCCGCCGCCGGCATGAAGGTGGCCATCGCCGACGTCGAACGGGAAGCTTTGAATGCGGCCGTCGCGAAACTGAAGGAAGGCAACGCCGACGTCCTCGGCATCTGCCTGGACGTCCGCGACCGGGATGCGATGGAGGCTGCGGCCGCCACTGTCACCGAGGCTTTCGGACCCGTGCATGTGCTCTGCAACAACGCCGGCATCGGCGCCGGCGGGCCGATGCACGAGACCACCTACGGCGACTGGGACTGGACCCTGGGCGTCAACCTGAACGGCGTCGTGAATGGCCTGCAGGCATTCCTTCCGGGCATGGTCGCTCACGGCGAGGGCGGCCACGTAGTGAACACCGCTTCCATGGCTGGCATCGCCGGCTTCGGCGGCATGGGTCCCTACAACGCCTCGAAGTTCGCCGTCGTCGGGATCTCCGAGGCCCTGGCGCAGGATGTCGCGCACGCGAACATCGGCGTCTCGGTGCTCTGTCCGGGCTTCGTGAAGACGAACATCTTCACCTCATCCCGCAATCGCCCGGCTGACCTGCCCGGTCGCGAGTACACGCCGAGCGCCGAGGACGAGGCTCGGCTAGCGGAGATCCTCGAGACCGCGCTCTCGCCCGAGCAGGTCGCCGAACAGGTGCTGGAAGCCGTGCGTCAGAAGCAGTTCTGGATCTTCACGCATCCGCAGTTCGCGCAGGTCGTGGAGATGAAGATGCAGTCCATGCTGGCGGCGTTCCCGCCCATGCCGGAGGGTATGGAACCGATCATCCCTCCCAATTGAACCACGGCCTGTCGTAGTGCGTCCGATACCCCATTTGCCCCTCATAACCACAGCGTCATCGATACGCCCGCCTGCGACAACTTGTCGCATTCCGATCACAGGGCGGTGAGGGCAGAATCCTGCCCGCAAATCTGCAGTTCGTGCGGTCCGAATGCTGGCAGGGTTGGGTCGTTGGAGAATCGTGGGGTGAAAAGTCGAGTGAAGCGGAGTTCGATACTGGCGGCGGCAATCCTGATGGCGGGACCGGTGTGGGCAGAGTCGACGGACCACTCCGACAAAACGGCCGGCAACCGCCTCGATGTGCTCGTGGTAACCGGTGCCCGCAGCGATAGTCATCCGACGCTCCAATCTCGTGATCTTCCTGCGGCCCGCGAACTGGCAGATCGATTGCGGGAGATACCAGGTCTTTCAGGGTCACGCATGGGAGGTCATGGTACCGACCCTGCGATTCGCGGCCTTGCTCAGAATCGGATCAATGTCCTGCTCGATGGTGCATTCGTTCAGGGTGCCTGTCCCAACCGAATGGATCCTCCGACGGCCTACGCAGCGGCACTCGGCTACGATCGAACCACCGTAGTCAAGGGCATGCGCAGCCTCGAGTACAGCGGTGGGCCCGGCGGAACCATCCTCATGGAGCGCGTGCGCCCCGTGTTTCGAAGCGATCAGAACTGGCGTGGCAGGTTGTCGGCAGGCCTTCGCAGCAATGGCAACGGACGCGAGCTCGGCGCGGACCTGGCGGTAGGCAGCGAGCAACGTTATGTGCGCCTGCTCGCCAGCATCACGGACGCCGGCAACTATCAGGATGGTGGTGGTGACAAAGTGCGCTCCGCCTACGAGGAGCGCACCCTGGCCGTCATCGCAGGCATGGATGTCAGCGCTGAAGGCAGGCTGGAACTCAGCCTGGAGGAGCAGCAGCTCAGAGACGTCCTGTTCGCGGGCGCCGGGATGGATTCCCCCAAGTCGGACAATCGGGCCCTGCGCCTGAAGTTCGAGCAAGACAGTCTTGGCTGGTTCACTAACATTCGCGCGGAGTTGCACCATGCTGACGTCGAGCACGTCATGGACAACTTCAGTCTGCGGACGCCGCCCATGGCATCGCTGCGCGTACCATCGAGTTCAGAAACGTCCGGATTACGACTGACCGGCGAGGTCGAGCACGATGTCCGGACGTGGCGCATGGGCTTGGACTGGAGGCGAAACGACCGCGAGGCGGTTCGCGAGAACGTCATGACCGGTCTCCCGCAGTCCGTGCTATGGCCTGATGTACGCATCAGCGAGATCGGCGCCTTCATCGAAATCGATCATGAACTGCGTGACGATACGCGCCTGATCGCCGGGTTGCGTTTCGATCGGGTGAGCAGTCGCACGTCGTCCGCTGACCAGCAGCCAGCGGGCATGAT
>SLQW01000147.1 GCA_007131295.1 Pseudomonadales bacterium
TGAAAGCTCAAAGCGGCTTTTCGAGCACTGCGAATTCGAGCTGCTCCACTTTCGGGATGCCAAAGCGTGGGTCGGTGGGGAATGGCAACATTTCGCCGGTGCGTCGAAAGCCGCGCCGTTCGTAGTAGGCGATCAGCTCGTCACGCAGGCTGATCACGCTCATGCGCAGACCACGACTGCGCCAGCGCTGACGCACTTCAGCCTCCGCCGCATCGAGGAAAATCTTGCCGAGGCCCTGCCCCTGGCGGCCGGGACGGATCGAGAACATGCCGAGCCAGGCCAGCTCACCGTCACGCGCGAGGTGCAACGCGCCGAGTATGCCGTCGGCGTCCTCACTGACCAGGAAGAGGGAATCCGCCGCGGCCATCAGGCCTTCGATCTCGTCGGCATCGGTGCGCTGGCCGTCGAGCAGGTCCGCCTCCGTGGTCCAGCCGAGGCGGCTCGTGTCCCCCCGATAGACCGAGTTGATCAGGGCCACGAGTGCAGGCACGTCATCGCGCGTGCCGCGGCGAAAGCGCACCGGGGACCGACTCAAGGCGCCGCATCCACAGCCATCAGGTCGAATCCGGCCACGCCATCACGAGCAGAGTCCCCAGGCCACGCAGCGAGCGATCAGCGGATCACCAGTCGTCGTAGTCGTCATCGTCCATCTGGATGACGGAACGCAGTTCAGAGCGCATTTCCCGCAGAATGGGAAGATCCTCCTCCTGCACGCCCTCCGTCATGCGATCCATGGTACCCATGGCCTGCTGAATCTGCTGGCGCATCATCTCACGCATCTGCGGCGGTACGTCCGGGTTTTCGTCCAGTTCGCGCATGGCACGCGCCATTTCATCGTCCATTTCCGGGCGCTGCTCTTCCATCGCCAGATGCAGCGTACCCATGGTGATGCGGGCACTGATGTTGCCCCACTCGTCCGCGCTTCGGAAACCGTGACCACGGGCAGCCCTGCGCACCTCGGACTCGCGGCTGTACATTTCCCGATAGATGCGCTCGATGTCGGCAAAGGTGGGCATGCCGTCACCATCGAACAGTTCGTCCTCGAGCTCGTCGTCTTCCCGCTCTTCGATGAACACACGGAGCTCCTCGGCTGCCGCGATCCAACGCGTAACCGTGTCGCGATCGAGGGCGCTCTGGGCCTGAGCGCTGGTCGCCAGGATCAGCAGTAGCGCGAGTGCTCCGGGTAGCGAGCAACGTCGGATCATGTCTATCCCTCCACAAGAACCTTCTCGGCACCCGGGCCATGCCGGAGCCGGATTGGGCAAGTATGTTCGGCAGGGTAACGCGGGGTGCAGCGCCGCGAAAGTTTCCAACTTCAATCTTCCGGAGGAGGCGGGCCGCGCCAGACCGTACGAAACCCAATGTGTTCGGTCGAAAATGTCTCGTCGCCAGGCTGCCGCGCCGCCGGCCGGTAGCGCAGACAGTAACTGTCGGCGCAGAGGAAGGAGCCACCCTTGATCACCCTGGAGCCGCTCCCTGGCCAGGGCTGCGTGGTCCACTCCCAGACGTTCCCCGCCATGTCATAAAGCCCGAAGCCGTTGGCGGGATAACAGCCCACCGGCGCGAGCCCGGCATGACCGTCGTCGCCGCTGTCGCGGTAGGGGAACTCACCCTGCCAGTAATTCGCCATGTAGCGACCGTCAGGACGGGCCTCATTCCCCCAGACGTAGGCCTGCCGCTCGAGGCCGCCCCTGGCCGCATGTTCCCACTCGGCTTCGGTGGGCAGATCGCGCCCGCGCCACTGCGCGTAGGCGAGCGCATCCTCGTAGGCGATCTGGACCACGGGAAAGGACTCTCGACCATCGACTGAGCTGCCCGCCCCCCGGGGCTGGCGCCAGTTCGCCTCCGGGTCGAAGCGCCACCACTGACTGATGTCGGACAGATCCACGACCTGCCGCGGTGCACCGAACACCGCACCACCACCCCCACCGGGAGCGTCGCGCTCTGCCAGGGTGACGTATCCAGTGGCCTCGACGAAAGCCGCGAACTGCGCGTTGGTCACCGCGTGCCTATCGATCCAGAACCCCGCCAGCTCCTCAGTCCGCAAGGGTCGCTCCTCGGGAAAGAACTCGAGGGAGCCAAGCGTAACGGTGTCGTCAGGAATCCAGACCATGCCCTCACGGGAGTCCGGAACCTCGATGCGGGCAATGTCGATGCAAGCCGAGGGCGCCGTCACGTCGTCGCACGCGCACAAGCCTGAGATCGCCAGCGCTACGAGCAGACAGAGCCTAGCGGTGGAATGCTTCATCCCTGTCCTCGTGACATCCATGCAAGGTCCCGGCAGGCTGCCTCGCCTCCGGACCGCTGTCCAGCAGCGCCTGAAGCTGTCCTCCGGCGCACCATGGTTGCCTCCACGTCACCGATAACGCACCAGATCGAGTCGCCCTTTGACAATGGCGAAGAGGGGCGCGAAATCAAGCACCTCGAGAATCTAACCCGAGCGGACCTCGCATCGACCTGGTTCGATCGAAGCTTTGCGTCCAACCGACCTCATTCCTGCCCAGCTCACTTACAGCTGAAGCGGCACGCCATGCCCGAGGCCGGTCTGTTTTTTGCTTTCTATTTGCGCAAAACGACGTCGACGCACCGGGAAACAGCGAGCGTTCACGTGCGTTCGGCCATCCCTCAAGCGGAGACAGCGATGAACCTGAACGCTCATCTCGGTCGACGAGCTTTCTTCCGCCGTGCGGTCGGCGCTGGCCTCGCCCTTACGGCCGCTGGCCATGGTCACGCGCAGCGATCAGCAATCGAACGCACCTGGCCTGCACCAGTCACCGGGCTGCGGCCGGTTCCCGCGCTGCAGCCGATGGAAGCTACGGCAGACCGCATCATTGCCATGAACGTGTGCACGCGCCCGTTCCGTGCCAAAGGACCACGCATCGAACTGGAGTCTTTCGGCCGCAAGCAGGTGGTGCACCACTACGGACATGGTGGCAGCGGGTGGTCCCTGGCATGGGGTAGTGCTGCAGAAGCCCTTGCCCTCGTAGAAACCACCGGCAGGCGAGAAATCGCAGTGATCGGATGCGGCGCCATTGGCCTGACCACTGCGGTAGCCGCCCAACGCGCTGGCTACGCCGTGACCATCTACTCGCGGGAACTCCCACCGGATGTACAGTCGAGCAACGCCACGGGTGTCTGGTCACCGGAATCACGGATCTGTACCGAGGAACACGCACCCGCCTTCGCCGATCGCTGGGAACGCATGACGCGACGATCGCACTGGCAACACCAGCACCTGCTCGGCCTGCCAGGGCATCCAGTCGAGCATCAGGACATCTATCAGCTCTCCGACATCCCCTTCGGCGGACCTCCACGCATCCGTTATCCTGACGAACCGTCCTACCCACGCCTGGGACGCGAGCGGACGCCGGACCTCGAACCCACCCCGGTGGAGCTCGATGCAGACCAGAACCCGTTCAAGGTTCCGTTCGCTCGGCGCACATCACTGCTGCTGTTCAACATCAGCAGCTACACCCAGCTCCTGCTCAACGAATTCACGCGCCTGGGTGGCCAACTGAAGATCCGTGAGTTGGATGGGCCGGGGGATTTCTCGAAGCTTCGGGAGCGGACCCTGGTCAACTGCACGGGTTACGGCGCACGCCAGCTGCTCGGCGACGACTCATTGGTTCCGGTGCGAGGACAGACTGCCAAGCTGATTCCGCAGCCGGAGGTCAGCTACGGCATTCGCTACTGGGATGCAAACGTCTATGCCTATCCGCGTCGGGACGGCATCCTCGTGCAGTCCGGTGCAGATGGCGACTTCGGCAACGCAAGCGAGGCATTGGACCCGCAAGAGTCCCTGACCGCAGTCGCGCGCCTCAATGCAGTAATGCAGGGACTTCAAACGGACTGACTGCCACGCCATCAATCACCCAGCGGACCAGGAACCGTCCAGGCTCGAACTCCGTTTCGCGTGAGCGCCTCGAAGCCGAAATCGATGGGGGTCACCGATCAAGGGGTGGAAACCCGTCCGGAGGACGACGGTGTCTGGTTCCCTGCTCGTAGGCGTAGGCCAGCGCGAGCAGCCCTGCGTCGTCCCACGGTCTGCCGGCGAACTGCACACCGGCGGGCAGTACGCCGCCGAGCATGCCCATCGGCACGGTGACCGCGGGCAGGCCAGCCGCCGGCACGAGGCCCTGGGAGTTATCGCCCCGATAGTCTTCCACCGCGCTGTCCAGCAGGGCCGGCGCATGGCGCCAGGTCGGGAACACCAGCGCATCCACCGCATCGGCGTCCATCGCCGCGAGGACCGCGGTCAGCAGCGCCTGCCTTCCCTGATGCTCTGCGAATTCACGGCAGTTCGGATTCGTATCGCCTGGATGCATGTCCGCCCGCGTCTCGCTGGCACGGCGCAGGCCCGCCTCGGCGTCTGGGCTGAACTGGCCGGTGTCCAGCACCTCAACCACGTCTCCCAGTGGTGCTGCATCGCCCAGCCGCTCGAGATAACGGGCCATGTCATAGCGAAAGCGGCCGCAGAACAGCTCGGAAGTCAGCAGTGCGTCGTAGTCCGGGATACGCCATGCCGGCAGCAGCGTAGCCCCCAGCCGCTCCAGATCTGCGAGCGCCCGGGAAAACAACCCGAATACCTCCGTGTCGCCGTCCTCAGGATCGGCGTGCGGCCAGAGCACCGCAAGGCGCCGTCCCTGCAGCGCCGCGGCATCGAGGCCGGCGGTATAGTCTGCGGCTCGGCGTGCGTCCGCCTCCCGCGTGTAGGGGTCTCCTGGGTCGCTACCCGCCATGACGTTCAACAGCTGCGCCGTCTCACGTACGCTTCGGGTCATGGGCCCCGCCGTGTCGCGGTCGAAGGCCAGCGGGACGATACCGTTGCGGGATACCAGGCCCAGCGTCGGTCGCAGGCCGACCAGACCCAAATGGGCGCTCGGACCGCGCACGGAGTTCCCGGTGTCGGTGCCCAGACCTGCGACCGCGAACCCGGCAGCCAACCCAGAGGCCGTGCCGCCGCTGGAGCCCGCCGGCGTCCTGTCCAGTGCGTAGGCGTTGGCCGTGCGCCCGTGGGACGAAGAAACCGTCTGGCGGGGACTGAACGCCCATTCACCCATGTTGGTCTTGGCCAGCACGATCGCGTCCGCCTCCCGGAGCCGCGACAGGAGGAAAGCGTCTTCAGGCGGCACATGCTCGAGCAGCGCGACCGAACCCGTAGTGGTCGGCAGGTCGTAGGTGTCCAAATTGTCCTTGACCAGCAGCGGCGCGCAGAACAGCGGCCCCCTGCTCTCACCGCGTGCGAGTGCCGCATCGATCGCCTCGGCCTGGCTGCGCGCCGCCGGATTCAGGAAGCTGATCGCGTCCAACCCCCGGTTGGCGTCGTAGGCCTGTATCCGTGCCAGATAGCCGTCGACCACGTCGATACAGCGTGTCTCGCCTGCGAGGATCGCGGCCTGGATATCCAACAGCGAGGCCTCGTAGACCTCGAAATGCGCGCGGTCCGGCGGCGCCGGACCGCAGCCAGCCAGCAGCATCGCCAGCAGCAGCGGGATGCTTACCGCGCGCCGTGGCGTCAACGCTGATAAAGGCCGGTCAGTCGAGCTTCAGCAAGCTTGGCGCCCTCGACCAGGAAGGCCACCAGCGCCGTGCTGGCGCCCTCGGGAATCTCCAGCCGATCGGTATCGAGTGCGACCAGGGTGAAGTTGTAGCGGTGCGGCTCCCGGCCCTCTGGTGGGCAGGGACCACCCCAGCCAGGCACGCCGAAGTCAGTGACGATCTGGCGACTGCCTTCCGGAGCGAGTCCGGCGTCCGGGGCGCCCGCGTTGGCGGACAGTGCGCGCGCGTCCGCCGGGATATCGATCAGCACCCAGTGCCACCAGCCGCTGGCGATCGGCGCGTCGGGATCGTGGACAAGAAGGGCGAAGCTCGCCGTGCCTTCCGGTGGGTCGGTCCACTCCAGTGCGGGCGAGCGATTGTCGCCGCTGCAGCCGAACCCCGCGAAGACGTGGTGCTCGGAAAGCATGGCCCCGTCGTCGAATTCCGGGCTCGTCAGGTGGAAGTCCGCGGCGGCATTGGCCGACGCCAGGACCAGTAAGGCGCTGAGACACGCGAGCGCACCTGCACGTTGCATCACTTCTGCCTCCATGGCGTTGGGGAACCGCTCGGAAAGTGTGCCATACCAGCGCGGCAATGCGACCACAGCGGAACGCGTCGATTGGCCGAATGTCACCGGCTTCAGGATAATGCGCTGCCGTCCTGACGCCACCGGGCGCGCGGGCCGACCATGGGAGTTCCGCGCGTGGCCGCGATCGAAGCACGAGGACTGATCAAGACCTTCGGGTCGCTGCGCGCGGTGGACGGCGTCTCATTCCAGGTCGAGCGCGGTGAGACCTACGGGCTGCTCGGGCCCAACGGTGCCGGCAAAACCAGCATCATGCGCATGCTCGCCGGCCTGTCGCCGATCTCCGGCGGCGAGCTGTTCCTCTCCGGTCTGAACGTCGCCGAACAGCCAAGGGCGGTGCGGACCCGGCTCGGAGTGGTCACGCAGGCCGATGGGCTCGACGGTGAACTCAGCGTCCGTCAGAACCTCGAGGTCTTCGGCTTTCTCATCGGTCTCTCCCGGCGTGAGGCCCGCGCCCGCGCGGACGAGGTACTCGGCTTCTTCCGTCTCCGCGAGCGCGGTAATGCGGAAGTGGACGAACTCTCCGGCGGCATGCGCCGCCGCCTCGCCATTGCCCGTGCCCTGATGGGCAAACCCGAGGTGGTCGTTCTCGACGAACCCTCCACCGGGCTCGACCCCGAAAGCCGCATCCGGGTCTGGGAGGAACTCGCCGAACTGAAGCGCGCCGATGTCACGCTGCTCATGTCCACCCACTACATGGACGAGGCAGAGACACTCTGCGACCGCATCGCGATCATGCACTCGGGTCGCATTCTCGACGAAGACACGCCGCCGGAGCTGATTCGCCGCCACGCCGGCAGTGCCGCGCTCGACCTGCGTCCAAGCGGCAGCTCGCGGGCAGACATCCGCGACGCACTGACGAATGCGGGCCTCCGCTTCCGGGAGGTTGGCGCGGTGATACGTGTTACCGGAGGCAACGGCGCTCCACCGGTGCTGCCGCCCCTCGAGGGCGTGCAGGTGAGCGAGCGCGCGGCGAATCTCGAGGACGTGTTTCTGGCGCTGGCCGGTCGCGGCCTGCAGGAGGAGCAGCCATGAGCACAGCCACGCCGGTTCTGGCGGCCGAGACCGGCCTCATCCGTTTCCGCTCCGTGCACGCGATCTGGTGGCGGCATCTCCTGGCGTTATCCCGGGTCTGGCAGGTGGCCATGACTTGGTTCGTGATCGAGCCGGTGGTCGTGCTGCTGGCCGTTGCGCTGGGGATAGGCCGCCTGGTGGGCGAGATGGACGCCTACGGCAGCTACGCGCTGTTCGTCGCGCCGGGCATCGTCATCGGTACGGCCATGTTCCACGCCATTTTCGAGTGCTCATGGAGCACCTTCGAGCGCATCGGGCAGAGCTACTACGAGACTGCCCTGACGGCACCCGTGACGATCCCCGAGATCATCCTCGCCGAACTCGCTTTCGCCATCACCCGGGCATTGATTTCGACCGTTGCCGTGGCCGGGTTCGCCATCGCCTTCGGTTGGATACCCTTGGCGGCACTCCCCGGACTGCTCCTGGTCTCCGTGGGTGTCGGGCTGGTGTTCGGAGGCATCGGCCTACTGTTCGCAGCCCTTGCGCCGTCCATGCATGCACTGTCGCTGGTGTTCACCCTGGTCGCGACCCCCCTGTACTTTTTCAGCGGGACCTTCTTTCCCATTTCGGTACTGCCGGACTGGCTGCAGCCCGTGGCCTGGGCCGCTCCGCTGACACCGCTGGTCGAGCTGGCGCGTGGCGTGGCGACCGGACAGCTCGGCGTTGTGCATCTGTACTGTGGACTCTACGTCATGGCCCTCGCGGCACTGCTGTACCCGCTGGCCGTCGTGCTCATGCGCAGGAGGCTGATGAAATGAGCATCGTTTCGCTCATCTCTCGGACGCTGCCCCTGGCTATCGTTCCCTGGCTTCTGTCTGCCTGCAGTGCGGGCATCACGGCGGAGGAACTCGACGCAAGCTACGCCCGCGCCCTGGAGGCGACCGAGACGCGGGCATTCGCCGGTTTCGCGAATGAACCCGGGCGCCTGTCCGCAGCAGTTGCACAGGTCGAGCGCTTCTTCAGCAATGTCAGTCAGGAATCGGTGCGGGAACTGACCAGACAGGTGTATGCCGAGGACGCCTACCTGAACGACACCCTCGCCGCCGTTCAAGGCGCAGCGGCCATCGAGGCCTATTTCGTCGAAGCTGTCTCAGGTGACCGCGCCCTCCAGGTCGAGTTTCTCGGCACGGCGGTGGATGGCGTGGATGTCTACGTCCGCTGGCGCATGGCCATGACCGTTCCATCCCTGAATCGCGGCGAACCGATACACTCGCACGGTGTCACGCAATTCCGCTTCGATGACGACAATCGGGTATTGCTGCACAAAGACTTCTGGGACTCGGGCAGCGGCTTCTACGAGCACATGCCCGTCCTGGGGCGCGTGATCCGCCGGCTCAGGCCGAGTCACTAGGGAAATCAACGGGTGTCGAAATCGAAGCGGCTGCCTTCCAGCGCCCGCATGCGCGCATGCAGGGACTGCATGCAGGCCATGAACGCATTGCCGTAGCGCTCCTCGATCTGGTAGCGAGCCCGATCCTCCGCGGCCCGTTCGCGGGGCTTCAAAGCATTGCGCGCATCGTGGGTGGCGAAGCCGCGGATTTCTTCGAACATCTCGCCGATGACCGCGTTTTCCGGCTCTGCCGCCAGTCCCGGGTAGTAGTCGAGCAGGTGCTTGATACGGATGCAGGCTTCGGCGAGCTCACAGTCACCGTCGATGGTGGCGAGCGCGATCATCTCGATGCTCTTGCGCCGGTGCTCATGCTGTTCCTGATTGCTTGCATCCAGCCGACTCTGGACCGCAGCCGAGCGGCGGCGCTGGGCCGAAATCTGCGTCAGGAGCCAGGCAAGGTAGGCGAGAAGAGCGAGAATAACGAGGCCGCCCGCAAACAGAAGCGGGCCGGGAATGATATCGAGCATGGATAAAACCTGATCGGGTGGGCGCCCGCGTGCTTATTGTAACAGAGCGATGCCCTCAGGCTTCGATTGCGTCCAGGCGCGAAGCCACAGCCCGATGATATCCGCTACCGAACAGCTGCACGTGCACCAGCAGATGATAGAGCTGCAAGGCCGGACGGCGCTCCTGCCAGCCCGAGTCCAGCGGCCAGACCGCATCGTAGCCCTTCTGCATCGCAGCAGGAATGCTTCCGAACAGGTCCAGCATCGCGAGATCCAGTTCCCGATCCCCATAGTGCACCGCAGGATCGATCAGCCAGCGGCCCGCGACAATGTTGCCGCTCCAAAGATCACCGTGCAGCAGGCTCGGCCGGACGTCGTGATCCAGCAACCCTGGCAGCCTGTGCGTCATCGCCGCCTCAAGGCGCAAGCGCAGCTGCACCGGAAGCGCCGGCAGCAAGGGGGTGAGCCGGTGCTCGAGATAGAAGTCCGACCAGCGATCTGCGCGATCGTTGTGCTGCGGCAGCGAAGCGATGAGGTTGTCTCTGTGCCAGCCGAAGCGGTCCGACGTCGCGCGATGACACTGGGCGAGAGCGCGGCCGAGACCGTTCCAGTTCTCAGGACCAGCAACGAACTCGAGCACGAGCAGGGCATCGGTCCGTCCGAGCACCGCTGGCGTCGGCGCGCCGGCCTCCCGCAACGCATCGAGACCCTCTGCTTCCAGCTCCGGGTCGCCGCCGCCGGTCTTGACCACCACGCGCCGGTCATCGGCGAGCGTCACGTCCCATACCTCGGCAATGTCTCCCCCACTCAGGGGGCGCGCGCTCCGCGCCGCGGGTAATCCGGCGGGTAAGGACGGCAGGCGAAGGCGGTTCACCGTACGCGCGCCAGTTCACCAGCCTCGATCAGTTCCACCACCCGACGCGAGGTCCTGCGTACGATTCGCACCACTTCGCTGAAGCCTTCTGCACCGCCGTAGTAGGGATCAGGCACATCGAGCTCGTCTGCGCTCAGCGGGTCGAACTCTCGGAACAGGCGGATGTCCGTCTCGATCCGGGATCCGGCAGCCAGACGCTGCAGGTCCGCCAGATTGGATTGGTCCATCGCGAGCACCAGGTGGGAAGCGGCCAGTGACGCCGCATCGACCTGCGCCGCTAGGCCATCGAGGTGTAACCCCTCGGCAGCGGCCGCGCTGCGCATGCGCGGGTCGGGGGGACGCCCGACATGCCAGTCGCCCGTGCCAGCGGATCGAACGACGAGCGGCAGGTTAATGGCTCGGGCGGCCTCCTTGAGTGCCGCCTCGGCGGTAGGAGAACGACAGATGTTGCCGAGACAGACGGCGAGGACCACGGGTTGCGTCATGGCAGGCTCCGGAATGCGGGATGTCAGTTTCGCCCAACTGCTCTCGAACCGAAACACGCATTGGCTGCGCAGGCCGGGAAGGCACGCTAGCATGATGTCGCTCGCACACAGGGGAGGTAACCATGAAAGAAGCCGACGGAGCGGACCAGGGCGAGGGTGAAGCCCTTACGGCGCGCAACCCTGCTTTCCGCGACGACCCGCATCGCTTCTACGATCGTCTGCGGAGCAGCGCGCCGCAGTTTCGCGACGAAAGCTATGGTCGGATCCTTCTTACTCGCTACGACGATGTCAGGGCGACGGTGCGGCACAAGGGATTCAGCGTCGACGCACGGCGGGCGAACGATCCCTCCTACATGCGTCGAGTGGCCGGCACCGGCGTGCTGGAAGGACGAGGTGACACGGCCTACGAACCACCGCTGGTGCTGCTCGACGATCCGGCACACCGGCGTATTCGCGGCCTGGTAAGTCGCGCCTTCAATCCTCATTCGATAGCAGTCATGGAGGAGCGCATCGAGGCCATTACCGCATCACTGCTCGACGCCATCGACGATGCGGACTCGATCGACTTCATCGCCGATTTCGCCGCGCCCCTGCCGACCCAGGCCATTCTCGACATGATGGGCATGTCGGACGCACCACGGGACGACTTCAAGCGCTGGTCGGAGGCGATTCTGTGGGGCTACGACCCGGAACGAGATAGCGCAACGCAGACCCGCCTCAGAGAGGCGTTTCTCGGCATGTCGGCTGCCTTTCGCGCAGCCATAGCGGCGCGGCGCCGCGACCCGGGCGACGACCTGATCACTGCAATGGTCCGAGCCCAGGAGGAGGAAGATCGGCTAAGTGAGCTCGAGATCATCAGCCTCTGCACCCAGCTCATGGTCGCCGGCAACGTCACCACCACAGACCTCATCGGCAACGGCCTCTATGCTCTTCTGACACACCCGCAGGAACTGTCGCTGCTGCGGGCGGAACCCGAACGCATCGAGGACGCCGTAGAGGAAATGCTGCGTTTCGACTGTCCGATCACGGAGACGGCGCGCATACCGCTCGAAGATGAACAGATCGGTGCTTGTCCGGTCCGCGCGGGCGACACGCTGACTGCATCGCTGGCTGCGGCGAATCACGACCCGGAGCAGTTCGACGAACCGCACGACTTCAACATCGCCCGCAAGGCACGCGAGCATCTCGGCTTCGGCAGCGGCATCCATGTCTGCCTCGGCGCGCCGCTGGCGCGGCTGGAGGCACGCATCGCGATCCACCGCTTCCTCGAGCGCTTCCCCAGAGTCGAACTCGATCCCATGCGGGCACCCGAACGCCGCGCGCTACCTTTTTTCCGCGGCTTCACGTCCCTGCCGCTGCGCGTCGGCCAGCACTAGTCGACGCGTCAGCGCCGGGCATACGCCAGCGGCGCGGTACTCACCCGGCATCGCGCCGGCTGGCAACTGCTTCAGCCTGCATCTTCGCTATCTCTTCCAGGCGCGGATCGTTCGGGTACATCCATTCCTCGCCGATGACCTGCGCCACTCGCAGCTCGGGCGGAATGTTCTCGATGCCGATCATGCGATCAGCGGCCTGGTTCCAGTGGTAGATCCGCGCCTCCTGGTAGGAGAGCGGTACGCCCTTGAAACCATGGGACTCCATGGACTTCTGAATGAAGGCACCGAACTGGGTGTCTTCCTGCAGCACCACGCCGAGTTCGGAACCGTCCGGCGTAGTCCAGAAATCGCCAACCTCCGGCGCCGGCCCGTCACCCCAGTCATGGACCATGGTCCAGGTCTCCAGCCGGCATTTGTCGATGCCGTTGGGCCAGAACAGGAGCGGCGGCAGCCGCCAATGATTCAGGGGCGAGACCCAGTTCGGGAAGATGCCGTATGACTGGGTACAGGTCCGGGCGATTTCACCGACTGTGGTGATTTCGCGGATATTCTCACCCAATTCCTCGAAGACCCCCGGCGTCCGGCCGGGGGCGATCATGCGTCCGTGGCCGTTGGGATAGAGCGTGTTGACGTTGCGGCGGTGGTCCAATCCCGGCGCTACCGTCTTCGGATGGATGCTAGGAACGTGATAAACCTCGGTGTTCGCCTCCATGGCGATCTTATAATTGCAGTCCAGATCGAAGATGTGTTTCCCCGTCAGCCGACACTTGTCGAACTGAAACTCCTTCCACTCGTCGGCGATCGGCCCGAGCCACTCGAGCAGCGTCGGCGCCTGCTCATCGAAGTTCACGAAAATCAGATTGCCGAAACGCTCGCAGCGAATCCGATTCAGGCCGCGGCATGAGAAGTCCAGGTTGCGGAAATCCTCCGGGTCGCGGATCGCGAGCAGCTCGCCATCGTGGCTGTACGACCAGCCGTGGTACTTGCAGGTGAGACGCGGCTTCCTGCCCTCTCGTTCGGTGACGATGGGCGCGCCGCGATGACTGCAGGTGTTGTAGAACGCGTTGATGGCACCGCTGTCCGCATGCACCAGCACGACGGGTTGGCCGACGTTGTCCCAGAGCCGAAAACAGCCGGGTTCCGGCAGCTCGTCCATGTGTGCGGCCAAGAGCCAGGACTTGCGCCAGATATGCTGCATTTCCAGCTCATAGAAACGCGGATCCGTATAACGCCCACCGGGAATGTCAGGCAGGTCCGGAAAGGCCTTCGGCGGTTCGGTGCGATTCGCTTCGTACTCCATCAACGCTCGAATTCGGGCGATGTCCTGCTGATCCATGATGATTGCCCTCCAGCAAGAGGCTGCAGCGCTCAGCGAGCGCAGGATTCCTGAATCTGTTGTCTGCGCGCGGCTGCCAGCGCGGCGGCCAGCGCGGCTGCAAGCTCGTCGTGACGCGGCCCTCGAGTCACTGCGAGCAGATGCGTGAGCAGACCCGTGCGTGCGACATGTTCGTACTGCTCCAGAGGCAACAGGCCCTTCGACCACAACAGTACAAGGCCCCAGGTCTGGGCCGTGAGCTGCTCGGCCAGCGGTCGCAGCGCAACGCCGGGCAAGAGCTCGTTCCTGCTCGCGGCAATCTCCAGATGGCGGACCTGATCGGCAATTGCGTCAGCGAGCAGCATGGCCACCAGTGGATGCTCCTCGTCCGCCTGCAGCACGGCCTTCGCCATGGCCTGCGCATACTCGGGAGTGGCCAGCAACTGGCGGACGCCGCCGCTGCTCACGGCGATGATCGCGGGGATACCCGGCTCCGTTCCGAAAGCCTCGGCCCGGTAGCCGTCGATGACCTCCGCAATGGCCGTCTGCAGCAGGCCATCCTTGCTGCCGTAACGGTTGTAGAGCGTCTTCTTGACCACGCCGATGCGGTCCGCTAACCGCTGCATGGTTACGCCGTCGTAGCCCGACCGCGTCAGCTCTTCCCGAACGATGGCCAGGATGCCCTGGTCACGCTCGACCTGAGCGCGGGTTCGTAGCTGCTGCGCGCGCACGCTCATTCCTGGACCATGGAGTCATACTTCCCGCCAACACCATTACACCTAGGTGTAAATTCATGCAAGCATGACTTTCCGCCGCAGCGTGGCAGACCCTGACAACCCAACGCTACCATCGGCCAGAGTTCAGGAGGGGCAAGCATGAGCAGCGCTGACACTGATCCCCTGGCGACGTTCGCACCGGAGCTGTTCCGCGGCCGAACAGCCCTGGTGACCGGTGGCGGACGTGGCATCGGCCGCGCCATCGCCCTGGCGTTCGCACGCCTCGGTGCAGACGTGGTGATCGCGAGCCGCAAGACAGAGAATCTGGCGCCAACGGCGGAAGCGATCCGCGGGCTCGGGGTGCAGTGTCTGGACGTGGCCATGTCCATCCGCGAACCGTCACAAGTGGACGAACTCGTGACCCGCAGCCTGGACCGTTTCGGCGCGATCGACTTTCTCGTGAACAACGCCGGCGGTCAGTTCCCGGCCCGTCCCTGGGAGGTCAGCGACGCCGGCTGGCGCGCGGTGGTGGACCTGAACCTCAACGGCACCTGGAACGTCTGCAGCCGGATCGGGACGCACATGCTCGAGCGCCGCAGCGGCGCCATCGTCAACATCGTCCATGTCTACTCGTTCGATCGCGGTGCCCCACCGTTCGTGCATTCCGGCGCCGCCAGGGCCGGCGTCGTGAGCATGACCCGATCGCTGGCCTATTACTACGCGCGCCACGGAGTACGGGTAAACGCCCTGGCGCCCGGCAGCGTCGCGACGCAGGGCCTCAGGGAAGAGGAGTACGCGAAGGCCGAACGCAGCGACTACGAGGCGCTGCAGGTCCAGGACATCCCCGCGCACCGGCTCGGCAGCGCGGAGGAAGTGGCTGCCATGACGGTGTTTCTCTGTTCGCCGGCGGCCAGCTACGTCAACGGAGCGGCGCTCATCGCCGACGGTGGCCAGTATCTGGGTTCCTGGACGGATATGTGGGATCCGGATGCACTCTGACCGCGGCGTTCCCTCAACCGCCTGCCAGCGTGACCACAATCCGCCGCCGATGCGCCCGGGTTCTGTGCTCCCAGAGGTAAATGCCCTGCCAGGTGCCGAGGCCGAGCCGTCCGTCGCTTACCGGGATGGTGAGATGGGTCTGCGTCAGTACGCTGCGCACGTGCGCAGGCATGTCGTCCGGACCCTCGGAGCGATGTACGAAACGGGAATCACCATCCGGGACCAGGTCGGCGAAAAACGTCTCGAGGTCGCGATGCACATCCGGGTCGGCATTCTCGGTGATCACCAGTGATGCGCTGGTGTGACGGATGAAGAGGTGGCAAAGACCGGCGTGCACGCCGACCTTAGCGACCACGTCCGTGACGGCACCCGTGATGTCATGCAGACCACGACCCGGGGTCTCGACGACGATCTCGCGCTGATTCAAACCAGTGCTCCCAATCCCGTGCCTATCCGCCCGGACGCGTCAGGATAAGCCCTCGGCGGGGGTGTCCCGCAGCCAACTGAGCGCATCATCGAGCGAGCGGAACACGCCTCGGGTGCGTCGCACCTGCATCCCCGCCAGGGTGGAGAACATGCGCAGAATGCCGAAGCGGAGTTGACTCTCGACCACGTAGGCTACCCGACGCGGCCCGACGTCCGCGCGGTCACGCAGCACGTGAATGATGCGCCGCAGCTCGTCGCGGCTGATGTCGGACACATCCACCGCCGACACATCGAAGATCACGTCCACGGCTTCACGGTAGGCAGGGATAGGCGCAAGCTCAGTCAGCCAACCGCGCACGGCCTCGGAGGACGCGGAACCAGTCAGGTGGACCAGTACGATTCCCGGATGGGAGTCGACGTCGACGCTCACGCTGCCAGCATTCATGGGCAAACGCTCCAAGTACCGCTACATAGCCGAAGTGCGCGCCCGCTGAATCGTGTCGTCTCTCGCATCGGGTTAGGATTCGGCACACGTGCCGAATTGCAAAGCGTAGACCTACCGTCTGGATCTACGCAAGCGAACGACGGAGGGAGATGAAGCCGTGCTGTATCCGAACTGGGCCGATATCTATGAGGCCATCACACTCCTCGACCCCGATGCTGAGGCCATGGTCCAGGGCGACCGGCGCCTGACCTGGGGCGCTTTTGACGAACGCGCCTCTCGCCTGGCCGCTGCGTTTCAGCGCTGGGGACTGGAGCCGGGGAGCCGCATATCGCTGTTCCTGTTCAATTGCCCCGAGTATCTGGAACTGGCCTACGGCGCCTTCAAGGCCCGTGCGGTGTCCACCAACGTCAACTTTCGCTACCAGACCGACGAGGTCCGTTACCTGGTAAAGGATGCGGACGCCCAGGTGCTCGTCTTTCACGGTGCGCTCGCCGAGCGGGTCGCCGGGCTCGGTAAGGACGCGCCGCCGCACCTGGTCCAGATCGACGACGGCCATGCACCGCTGCTGGATGGGGCGGTGTGGTACGAGGATCTGGTAGCTGATTTCGAGCCGGCAGCGCCCGTCGAGCGCAGCGGTGAGGATCTGCTCATGCTCTACACCGGCGGCACCACCGGCATGCCGAAAGGCGTGATGTGGCGCCACGGCGACCTGTTTCAGGCGATTTCCTATCCGGCCTATGTCGCTGCCGGGATGGAGGTACCCACATCCATCGACGAGGTGGTGGCGATCACGGCGCAGCTGCGGACCGTAAACGCATCACCGGTGATGCTCTCTGCGCCGCCACTCATTCACGGCACGGCACTGTTCCTGGCGCTGTCCGTGTTCCTGCGCGGCGGCCGCGTGGTGCTGCTGGCCGACCGTCATTTCGACGCCCAGGAACTCTGGAGCCAGGTGGAACGGGAAGGGGTAACGGATCTCGCTATCGTCGGCGACTCCTTCGCTCGTCCCATGGTGAAGGCGCTGGCAGAGCGGGAAGAGGGCGGCAAGCCGGTCGACCTGTCCAGCCTCCGCGTCATCTCATCTGCCGGCGTCACCTGGAGCCAGGCCACCAAGGCAGCCTTCAGGCAGCGCAGCAACGACGTCATGCTGCTCGACATGCTCGGCGCCAGCGAGGGTGGTCCGTTCGCGGTGAGCATGACGCCGCCGGGGCAGGAACCGAGCGAGACGGCCCGCTTCACCATCGCTGATGGCGTGGTTCTGCTCGACGACGACGATCAGGTGATTCCGCCGGGCAGCGATCAGGTCGGCCGACTCGCCCGGCGCGGCGCCGCACCCCTCGGCTATTTCAAGGCACCGCAGAAGACCGCGGAAACGTTCAAGGAAATCGGCGGCGAGCGCTATACGGTCCCGGGCGACTACGCCAAGGTGGCCGCGGACGGCAGCGTCACCTTCATGGGGCGCGGATCGGTGTGCATCAACACCGGTGGCGAGAAGGTGTTCCCCGAAGAAGTCGAGGAGGTCCTGAAGACCCACCCCGAGGTAGTGGACTGCAACGTGGTCGGCGTTCCGGACGAACAATTCGGTGAAGCCATCACTGCCGTGGTGCAGCTCAAGCCCGACGCAGGGGACGTGACCGATGCGGCACTAGCGGAACACGTGAAGTCCAAGCTTGCAGGCTACAAACGCCCCCGGCATGTGGTTCGCGTGGAAAAGCTGTTCCGCAGCCCGACAGGGAAAAGCGATTACCGCATTGCCCGAGAGACGGCGCTCGAAGCGCTTGGGTTGAACTGATTCGAACCTGGAGGCCAAACCCCATGCAACGTTTGCTGCTGTGCATGCTTGCTTACGCCGCGGCGATCACCGCCTCCGCGCATCCCGAACTGCAGGTGGTTCCGGAGGCGGAGCGGGAACGGGCCCAGGAGCTTGCCGCCGAGGGACCGAGCGAAACCGTTGGCGTCGAGGCGATTCATGATCTCGGGCGCATCGCACTAACCGGCGAGTTCGCTGCGGCGCCCGATGGCCACGTATTGCGAGCGCGAGAACTCGTGATCAATCCGGGCGGGATCGTGGGGGTGCACGCCCACACGGGGCGCCCCGGCGTCGCCTACATTCTCGAGGGTGAGATCGTCGAGCATCGCAGCGACGAGGACGCGCCGGTTCTGCGCCGGGCCGGCGATACGTCCTTCGAGTACACCGGCCTTCTGCACTGGTGGCACAACGAAAGCGACGCCACCGTCCGCGCGCTGGTCGTCGACATCGTTCCCGAGCCCTGACGCGCCCGCTCGGGGGCGCGTCAGCGTTCAGTCCTCGCCGTCTGCCTCGGCCACGGCCTGAGCCAGCTCCAGCTCGCGCAGCTTATGGGCGTCGTGGGCGCGCTTGATGATGTAGGCGTGGACCGCGGCGCTCTGCTCACGATCCAGGACATGGGCGAACGCCGGCATCCCGCGCTGCAGGTAAGCGCCGCCGCGGACGATGCCTTCGAAGGCGGCATGGGTCTGCTCGTCCATATAGCGGAGATCCGGCAGGACACCGCTGGAGATCGCACCGGCGCCATGGCAGACCGAACAATAAGCATGGAACTGCTGCTCACCTTCCGCCACAGTCTCCGCCGAGGCCGTCAGCGGCGGCGGATCCGGCAGGCCCTCGTCCAGCGGCGGCGGCACCGGCAACTGCGCCTCGCCCCCGAGCTTGAAGGTCAGAATCCGTCCCTCGCGGATGATGTTGCCTTCCTGGGGCGGGACACCGGAAGCGAGTCCGAAAGCCCCGCCCCAGCCCGCAACGACGGTGACGTACTGCACGCCGTCCTTCTCCCACGTTACCGGTGCGGCGATGATCCCAGTGTAGGCCGGCGTCTCCCACATCAGCTCGCCGTCGTCGGCCCGGTAGGCGGCGAACATGCCGTCGGCACGGCCCTGGAACAACAGGCCACCGGCCGTGGACAGCAGGCCGCCGTTCCAGGAGCCGGAGTGCTGCACCCGCCAGGCCTCGCGCTGGTTGATCGGATCCCAGGCCGCGAGATGTCCGCGCACCA
>SLQW01000218.1 GCA_007131295.1 Pseudomonadales bacterium
CCGCGGGAGCGTGTACGGTGATCAGGAAACGGTCGGCCGTGCTCAATGAATCGTCCGCCTCCGGCACCCGCGCCAGGAAGCGCTCCGCCAGCACTGCGAGCGCATCCGCCCGCCGCATGGGCGCCTGCTGCTTCTCCGGTATCGCTTCGTCCGGGACCTTGTCGGCGAACGCCCGCCAGGGCTCGAGCTGATCTTCCGTGCGCAGCCATTCAGAGGCCTGCCCCAGCGCCTTCAGCAGCATCGCCCCAAGCTCGGCGGGCAGCCGGCCTTCGAAAACCACTGAGCCGTCGGACGCCACAAGGTAGTCCAGATGGCGATGGGTCCAGGCATTGAGCGCTGCCCCTGGAGCGGAGAGGTGATCCGCCTGTCTGCGCGCCCGGACCAGCTTCGCCACGTGCTCAGCCGTCGTCGACTGCGCCAGCTCGATCAGCTCGTCTTCGGTATCCCAGGTGGCGATACGGGTGATGGCCCGGACCTTGGAGTAACTCAGTTCCCCCTCGCGGAACGCCGCGGTGATCTGGGGCAAGTCATCCAGCGCATGGGCGATGCGGACCTTTTCCCGGGCGGTGACCAGATCCATGCCGCAGGTGACGTTGAGCCAGTGGGCGCAGTCGGGCCGCTCCCGGTTCCAGGGCTTCAGCGCCTCCATGCGCCGGATGAGTTCGATCAGCCGGAACTCGGCGCCGTGGATCGAACCGCAGAGCAAGACGATGGCTTCGGCGAGGGACTCGAAGGTGTCGGAGGGCGCCTGATCCATGGCTGCGTACCCGTTAACTGTTTATATGTACAGTATACGCTTCCAGCTGAATCTGTCAATGCTAACAGCTGAAAGAAGGGGTGAGATGTGCTTGAGAAGTTGGTCGTCGAGTCTTGAAGGATCGCCTGCGGCGGTAGGAGATGGTCAACGAGTCCGAGGGCATCGAAGCTACCTCAGCAACTTGAATTCTACGGCGACCAGGAAGCAAATGATCATCATCACTGCGTCAATCAGGCGCACGGCGAATTCAGATGCTCTTATCGGATACCCCATTCCAGACAGGAACCATGCGATCGCAAAGAGCGTAAGAACCAAGATAATCGCAAGTAGAATGCATGCTGTCCGAATGGAGGAAACGTCTGGGAACGTTACGGTCGCGAGCGCCAACACTGGAAGGAGGATATGGGCGCCAAGATACGCGATCCCTAGCGGAGCGGACGCCTGCGCCTCAGGCAAACTCCTGAGAAGCACCACCGTCCACGGAATCTTGAAGGCGAGGTACAGCGCGCAGAACACCCACACTAAGATCTTGACGGTAGCAGGCGTAAGGGCCATGAGTTCGCCCTCGATCCCCGAAGATATCAGGCGTGTGGAGTCCGCAAGAGTCTGGTGCCGGAGGTGGGACTTGAACCCACACCCTCTTGCGAGGACCGGATTTTGAGTCCGGCGCGTCTACCAATTCCACCACTCCGGCGCGGAGGCGGAGCATAGCGACGCCGGTCGCCGGCCACAATCCCGCGCCTGCGTTACGCACGCTGTTTCCCGGTCCGTACTTGCCGCAGGCTTCGCACTGGTATCTCATGGCGCACATTTCCGAGTAAGGATCCCCCGTACGGCAAGGAGCCGGTGTGCGGGGGCGTTGTTGATCGAGGGAGTCGTATCAATGCTGCAAGCCCTGCGCCTGGGCCGGTTCGGGTGGGTACTGCTGCCGACGCTGCTGCTGGCAGCCTGTGGCGGCGGTAATGACGGCACGTTCATCGAACGTGAGACCGTCGCCATACGTGGGATCGTCGCCGACGGCACCGCGACCTCGCCATTAGCCAACGCGGACTGCCGGGTACTGGACCTCGAAGGCCGTGTGCTGCACTCCGCGCGGGCGGACAGCCAGGGCGCCTTCGTCCTGCTGGCCGACCCTGGCGTGGATGGGTTCATCGCCTGCTCGCCGCCCGGTCAGTCCGCGCTCGCGTTGCGCGCGTTTCTGAGCACCGTCGGCCAGCCCGTCGGCGGCGAACTCCTCGATCAGGATGTGCTTCCCGAGACCACCGTCATCGGCCGGCTCGTGGCGCAGGAATACAGCGATAATCCCGGGATCGACCCGCTCGCGCGCCAGACCGAATTGCGGGAGATGATCGCCACCGATCCCGATCTCACCTTGCTCACGGAGACGGCCACGCTGCTGTTCAATAGCGTTCGAGGCGGTGCCAATGCGGACCTCGAAGCATTGTTCATGGATCTCGTGGACGACAGCGTACTCGATGCTCCCGGGTTCGAGTCCCAGGCGGAAGCCATCGAAGCGAGTCTCGCAGATCTGGAAGCCGAGACCGGCCGCACGCTGCGCGAGGCTTTTATCGCTCGCTTCCCGCCCTTTAATCTAAGCGTCCTGCACCACTCCGGCGCGCTCGGTGCGCTGCTGGATGCCGGGCCGGACAGTTCCGATTTCGGCGGCGTTGCTCGCTTCGCGACGGTCGTGGAGAACACCCGCTTTGCGAGCGCGAACTTCGGCAGCAGCATCCTGCTTTCAGCCGGCGATCAGATCGGTCCCGGCCGCCTTCTGCAGCCCAGTCTCGACCAGCCGAACCGCTTCTTCGACGGTGAGGCGATGGGCCGGCTCGGCTATGCGGCACTCGGCGTTGGGCCTGGTGATCTGGCGCTCAGTCCCGTGACGCTGGCCGAATTCCTGAGTGCGTTTTCCCCGTCGGTGCCGTTGCTCACATCCACACTTGACCTCAGCGGCGAGCAGAATGTGCTGGGACCGATCAGGACCGAGCGGTTACCCCCCGTGCGTATCGTCGAGATCGGAGGGCGCCGGGTGGGACTAATCTCGGCGGTACGTCCCGATCTCCCCCGGGTGTCGAGTCCGCGGCGCGTGAGTGTGGCACCCGCGGAGGAGTTGATCGCTGTGGTACAGGCTCAAGTGAATGCCGTACGCGCAGGGGGCGCCCGCGTCGTCATCCTTCTTTCCCAACAGGCGGACTTCGAAGCGGAGCGCGCGCTCGCGGAAGCGCTCGAGGACGTGGACGTGATCATTGCAGGCGGTGGCGCCACGCTGCTGGCCGGTCCCGACGATCTGCTCGTTCCCGGTGACGAGGACCTGGTGGCTGGTTCCTACCCGCAGTGGGCCACAGATGCGGCAGGCGAGGACATTCCGCTCGTCAGCACGGCGGGTCGCTACCGCTACCTCGGCCGCCTCGATGCGCGCTTCGATCCTCTCGGGCGCCTGCTCGATGTCGACGAGCAGAACTCTGGCCCGATTCGCGTCGCAGACGCGAGCCTCACCGACGGCGTGATGCCCGATCCGGACATGCAGGCGGAGGTGATCGAGCCGCTGCTCGATGCGCTCGCAGATCTCGATGAGCTCGAGGCGGCTGATGTGCAGGTCCAGCTCGACGCGCGCCAGGCGAGCGTCGAGAGCATCGAGACGAACTTCGGCAACCTGCTTGCTGATGCGGTGCTGGCGCTGGCCCGGTCGCAGGCGGGCGCGTTCGGCACCGTGAATGCCGGTGCCGCACTCGTTCCGGCGGAGGCGATCGTCGCCGATGCGCAAATTCCCGCCGCCAGCTTGAGTCGCTCGGAAGTGTTCGACCTCGTTGCTCAGGAGACCCTGATCACGCTGGTTCCGAACGTCACGGCCGCGGACCTCAAGCGGCTGCTGGAGTTCGCTCTCGCCGAGGGCGGCGGCCCGGCCTTCCTGCAGCTCACGGGTCTGGAACTGCAGTGGGACCCCGCCGGTACCGCGCAGGTCCTCGACGAAGACGGTGCCGTGCTGACCCCTGGCTCCCGGGTTCGGGAGCTGCGTGTGAGTGGCGGTTCGAGGCTGGTGGAAGCCGGCGAGGTGCGTGAGAACGCCCCCAGTCTGGCAATCGTCACCACCGACCGCACCGCGCAGCGATTGCTCGGACAGCCGCCCTTCGGCGGTGCACCGGTGAATCTGGGGATCAGTCTGCCGCAGGTCCTCGATCGCTACCTGATCGAGGCGCTGCAAAGGCGGGTGCGGTCCGGTGACTATCCGGAGGGCGGAACCGGGCGCATCACGCGCCTCGGCGATTGAGCCTGCGCGTGCCATGGAGCGCAAAGACTTCCACTTCGATCTGCCCCCCGAGCAGATCGCCCAGACGCCGTTGCCCGAGCGCAGCGCCAGTCGCTTGCTGCTGCTCGACGGCGCCTCGGGCGCCGTGCGGCACCTCATGTTTCGGGAACTCGTGACGCAGCTGCAGTCTGGGGACCTGCTGGTTTTCAACGACACCCGTGTCCTGCCGGCCCGCCTGTTCGGCAGGAAGGACAGCGGCGGTGATGTCGAAGTCCTCATCGAGCGGCTGCTGGCCGACGGCGAAGTCATCGCCCAGGTTCGCGCGAGTAAGCGCCCGCGCCCGGGCCGTGAGCTGCTTTTCGACGACGGGCGCGTACGCGTCTGCGTGTTGCGTGAAGAGGACGGCTTCCTGCGCCTCAAGTTTCCCGAAGGCTGCGACATCGAAGCGCTGCTCGAGCGTATCGGCCACGTGCCGTTGCCGCCGTACATCAGGCGCGAGGACGCGGATGCCGATCGCGAGCGCTATCAGACCGTTTATGCGCGCCGGCCCGGTGCGGTGGCGGCGCCGACCGCCGGCCTGCACTTCACGCCTGAACTGCTGGCAGAACTCACGGCGGCGGGTGTCGAGCAGACCTTCGTCACGCTGCACGTGGGTGCCGGCACGTTCCAGCCCATGCGCGTCGAGCGCGTCGAGGAACACCGAATGCACAGCGAGCGCCTGGAAGTCGGTCAGGAAGCTGCCGCTGCGATCGCTGCAGCCCGCGAGCGTGGCGGGCGCGTGATCGCCGTAGGCACCACGGTCGTGCGGGCGCTGGAGTCGGCGGCGAGCCATGGCGGGCAGGTGCAGCCTGCGGTGATGGAGACGGACGCATTCATCTATCCCGGCTACAGCTTCCGCGTCGTGGACGCCATGATCACGAACTTCCACCTGCCTGAGTCGACGCTGCTGATGCTGGTGGCGGCGTTCGCCGGTCGCGAACGCGTGCTCGCCGCCTACGCAGCCGCAGTGACCGCAGGCTACCGTTTCTTCTCCTACGGCGACGCCATGCTCGTCTGGCCCGACCCGGCCGCACTGGAGCCGCGCGGATGAAGTTCGACCTGCTTGCCGTCGATGGCACTGCCCGGCGAGGGCGCCTGACTTTCCCCCGCGGGACCGTTGAGACGCCTGCGTTCATGCCGGTGGGGACCTACGGTACGGTGAAGGGCATGTCACCGGCGGATCTCGAAGCGGCCGGCGCGCAGATCGTCCTCGGCAACACCTTTCATCTGATGCTGCGACCGGGAGCCGAGTTGATCGAGCGCCTCGGTGACCTGCACGGCTTCATGGCCTGGCCGCGACCCATCCTCACCGACTCCGGCGGATTTCAGGTCTGGAGCCTCGGCGAGTTGCGCAAGGTTCGGGAGGAAGGCGTCGAATTCCGCTCCCCGATCGACGGCAGCAAGGTGTTCCTGTCACCTGAGCGATCCATGGGCGTGCAGCGCCAGCTTGGTGCGGACATCGTCATGATCTTCGATGAGTGCACACCGTATCCGGCCGAAGCCGATGTCGTTCGCGCCTCCATGGAGCTCTCGCTGCGCTGGGCCAAGCGATCGCGCGAGGCGCACGGAGATTCCAGCGCGGCCCTGTTCGGAATCGTCCAGGGTGGCATGTATCCGGATCTCCGCGCGGCCTCGCTGGCTGGACTCGAGGCCATCGGCTTCGACGGCTACGCCATCGGCGGGCTGTCCGTGGGTGAGCCCCAGGCCGAAATGCTGGCCGTGCTGGACGATCTCACCCCGCGCATGCCCTGCGCGGCGCCGCGCTACCTCATGGGCGTCGGTGCGCCCTGGGACATCGTCGAGGCGGTTGCGCGGGGCGTCGACATGTTCGATTGCGTGCTGCCTACGCGCAACGCACGCAACGGGCATCTGTTCACCTCCAGAGGCGTCATCCGGATCCGCAACAGCCGCTTTCGCGACGACCCCGAGCCGCTCGATCCGGCCTGCGATTGTTACACCTGCAGGCACTTCTCACGCGCCTACCTGCACCACCTCGATCGCTGCAACGAAATGCTCGGCGGCCACCTCAATACCGTGCACAACCTGCATTACTATCTCGAACTCATGGCCGGTTTGCGCGCTGCGATCGAGTCGGGTACATTCGCGGCCTTCGTTTCAGGGCTGTACAGCGCGTGGGGACTCCCCCGCACGGCGACTGAAGCCATTCCCGGGAGTGACACATGAACGTCTTCTTCGCCCAGGCCTGGGCGGCCGAGGCGGGCGGTGGGGGCGGTGCGGGCTGGATCGAATTCCTGCCGCTCATCCTGCTGTTCGTCATCTTCTACTTCTTCCTGATCCGCCCGCAGCTCAAGCGGTCGAAGGAACACCGCGCGCTGGTGTCGGCGCTGGAGGAGGGTGATGAGGTGGTGACCAGTGGCGGCGTCGTAGGGCAGATCACCAAAGTCGAGGATGATTTCGTCCGTTGTCAGGTGGCGGCCGGGACCGAGATGCGCTTTCAGCGTGCAGCCGTGGTCGCGACGCTTCCGAAAGGCACCCTGAAGAAGCTCGACTCCGGATCCGACTGATGGCACGCCAGCGCGGCAAGGCCCAGGGAGCGGACGCGGCGCCGCCGGGGCTGGTCTCGCTTGGAGGTGGTCGCGCCCGTACCGGGGCCGGCAACCTCAACACCTTCCCCATGTGGCGTTACATGGTGGTACTGGTGGTGGTGCTGCTCGGTGCCCTCTACGCGTCTCCGAACCTGTTCCCTCCCGACTACGCCGTGCAGCTTTCAGGTCGCGGGGAGGATCCACGCGTACCCGAAAGCGTCCTCGCCATCGCCGAACGGGCCGCAGCCGATGCCGGATTCGAACCGCTGCGCAGCGGGATCGAAAACAACCAGGCGGTGATCCGCTTCCGCGATAACGAAACCCAGATTCGTGCTCAGGACATCATTCGTCAGGCCCTGGTGCGCGAGGGGATTGGCGACGACTACATCATCGCCCTCAATCTGGCCTCCACGACGCCGGCGTGGCTGGAGCGTCTGGGCGGGGCCAGGATGAATTACGGTCTCGACCTCTCCGGTGGGGTTCACTTCCTGCTGGAAGTGGACATGGAGACCGCGGTTCGCGACCGCCTCAACGGCTTCGAGGAAGAAGTGCGGAGCGTGTTCCGCACCGAGCGCCTGCGCTATCTGCGGCCCATCGAGTCCACTCTGGAGCCGCCTGAATTAACCATCCGCTTCCGGGATAGCGCAGACCGCGACGCCGGCCGTGCGGCGCTGCAGGATCGGGTTCGAGAGTTCGATCTGTCGACGGACGTCGTCGACGGTGATCCGGCGCTGGTGATGCGTCTGCGTAGTGACGTCGTTAGCGAGATCGAGGACTACGCGATCTCCCAGAACCTGCAGAGCCTGCGCAATCGGGTCGACGAACTCGGCGTGTCGGAGCCGCTGGTGCAGCGCATGGGGCGTAACCGGATCGTCATCGACCTGCCCGGCATCCAGGATTCCTCCCGCGCCAAGGACATCATCGGCCGCGTCGCGAATCTGGAATTCCGCCTCGTCGCCAGCGCCGACCATCCGCGCAGCGAGGTCGAGACCTTCGAGTACCAGGGCCGCGATGTGGATCTGCAGCGGGCCGTTATCGTCACCGGTGACCGGGTCGGTAACGCCCAAGCGGGACACGATCCGGAAACGAACATGCCGCAGGTCAATATCACGCTGGATGGCCGTGGCGGTGAACGCATGCACGAAGCCACCCGGCACAATATCGGCCGGCAGATGGCGATCCTGTTCCGGGAGACGCTGACCCGCACGCACTATGAAGAAGTGGACGGCGAGATGGTGCTGGTGCAGGTGCCCTACGAGGAGCAGCGCCTGATCAGCGTCGCCACCATCCAGGCCGCGCTCGGCACCCGTTTCCGCATCACCGGTCTGTCCCAGCGCGAGGCCCGGGACCTGGCGTTGCTGCTGCGGGCCGGCGCCCTCGCCGCGCCCATGTACATCGTCGAGGAGCGCACCGTGGGCGCGTCGCTCGGCGAGGAGAACATTCGCGCCGGCTTCATGTCGGTGGCGATCGGCTTCGCGCTGGTGCTCGCCTTCATGATGTTCTACTACCGGCTGTTCGGACTCGCGGCGAACATTGCGCTGGCAGTGAATCTGGTGCTGTTGATCGCGGTGATGTCCTTGCTTGGCGCCACGCTCACCTTGCCTGGAATCGCCGGCATCGTGCTCACCGTGGGCATGGCCGTGGATGCGAACGTGCTGATTTTCTCGCGCATCCGCGAGGAACTGCAGTACCGATCTCCCCAGGCGGCCATATCGGCCGGGTTCGACCGGGCCTTCGTCGCCATTCTCGATGCCAACATCACCACCCTGATCGTCGCAGTGATCCTCTATGCCATCGGGACGGGTCCCGTGCGGGGCTTCGCCGTGACGCTGTCCATCGGTATCTGCACGTCGCTGTTCTCTGCGCTGATGGTCACAAGGGCATTGGTCAACCTCATGTACGGCGGCCGCAACATCCGCCGACTGGCGATCTGAGGAGCGCACCGTGAGCGAATCGGATCTGGACGTCGACCGCCGCAACATGGAGAAGCGCCAGCGTTTCTGGGAATTCGAGCTGGCTATCAACTTCATGGGAGCGCGGCGCTTCGCCTCCGCACTGTCGATCGCGCTGGTCGTGGGTTCGATCCTGCTGCTGGCTTTCCGTGGGTTGAACTTCGGGCTCGACTTCACCGGCGGGACCTTGGTGGAAGTGCAATTCCCGGAATCCGTGGAACCGCAGGTGGTCCGCGCACAGCTGGAGGCGGCGGGCTACGAGAACCTCGTCGTTCAGCATTTCGGCACGCCTCGGGACTTGTTGGTGCGGGTGCCGCCGGATCTGGTTGGTGACGAAGCCACCGTCGGTGATCAGTTGATCCGGCGGCTGCAGGAAACTTATGGCAGCGACGTGCTGATGCGGCGCTCGGAGTTCGTCGGCCCAGCGGTAGGGGAGGAGCTGCGCGAGCAGGGCGGGCTCGCGATGCTGGCGGCGCTGGTCCTGGTGATGATTTACGTGTTGTTCCGTTTCAGCGGCAAATTCGCCATCGGTGCCGTAGTCGCACTCGCACACGATGTGATCATCGTCATGGGCGCGTTCTCGCTGTTCCGCTGGAGTTTCGATCTGCCGTCGTTGGCTGCGGTACTCGCGGTGATCGGCTACTCGCTCAACGACACCATCGTCATTTCCGATCGTATTCGGGAGAATTTCCGGCGCCTGCGTCGGGAAGGGCCCATCGAGGTCATCAACATCTCCCTGAACCAGACCTTCGGGCGCACTCTCGTCACCTCGCTGACGACCATTCTGGTGCTGGCGGTGCTGTTCATTTTCGGTGGTCAGACGGTCGAGGGTTTCGCGGAAGCACTGATCGTAGGCGTGCTCATCGGTACGTACTCGTCGATCTATGTTGCAGCCAACGTGCTCGTCACCCTCGGCATCAGCCGCGAGGACCTGGTCGTCCCGGTAAAGGAAGGGGCGGATCAGGAGTCGATCAGCCCCTGACGCGCAGCGGTATCACGCCGAAGCTTTCGCCGGTCGCATGGATGACACCACGTGCGGTGCGATCGCCTGCAGCAGCGCCTTGAAGCACTTGGGATTGCCGGCCACGATGTTGCCGGTCGTGAGGAAGTGCATGTCGCCGGTGAAATCTGCCACGAGCCCGCCTGCTTCGGAGATGAGCAGGGAGCCCGCTGCCATGTCCCAGGGCTTCAGTCCGGCCTCGAAGAATCCGTCGAGGCGGCCGGCGGCGACATAGGCCAGATCCAGCGCTGCCGAACCAGAGCGGCGCAGGCTGCGTGAACGGCGCGTCACGGTCTCGAACATGGCGAGGTAGGGCGTCAGGTGTCGATCAACCTCGCCGGGCGGAATCCCGGTGCCGATCAGAGCGCTGTCCAGATGCTGGCGGCGCGTGACCCGGATGCGCTTCTCGTTGAGCTGCGCACCGTGACCTCGGGAGGCGACGAAGGACTCGTCCCGCAGGGGATCCAGGATGACTGCATGTTCCATCCGCCCGCGCACCCGGCAGGCAATGGACACGCAGAAGTGGGGGAAACCGTGGAGGAAGTTGGT
This sequence comes from Pseudomonadales bacterium, assembly GCA_007131295.1. GTDB lineage: Bacteria > Pseudomonadota > Gammaproteobacteria > Pseudomonadales > Azotimanducaceae > SLTB01. The sequence goes on from SLQW01000218.1 coordinate 10,091, forward strand.
GGTGCCGTCGAGCGGATCGATGATCCAGGTGTATTCCGCGTCTGCGGGGCCATTCAGCCCTGACTCTTCGCACAGAAAGGCATGGTCGGGGTAGGTCTTGGCAAGACTTTCGACGATGGCCGCCTCCGCCGCACGATCCACCTCCGACACCAGGTCATTCTTGCGCTTTTCCTGGATGTCCAGGGTGTCGACTCGGTCGAGGGCGCGAACGATGATCTGGCCGGCGCGCCGGGCCGCGCGCAGGGCCATGTTGGCCATGGGCTGCATGGCGTGTCTCCAGGTCAGGGAGTGAATCGAATCGGGCGGCAAGGTTAACAGAACTCGCCCGGCGTCGGAGAGGCCGTAATGATGGAAACGAATGGTGCACCGCCCCTGGACCCGGAGCTCGCCCGACGCGTGCGCATGGTGATGGTGGAGCCGACCCACCCCGGCAACATCGGTGCCGCAGCCCGCGCCATGAAGAACATGGGGCTCACCCGGTTGGTTCTGGTGAATCCGCTGCGGTTTCCCGACCGGGAGGCGCGTTTCCGGGCGGCATCAGCAGTGGACGTGGTCGATGCGGCGAGCGTCGTGCCGACGCTGGCGGAGGCCATCGACGACTGCACGCTTGTGATCGGAGCCTCGGCCCGATCGCGTCGGGTGCCCTGGCCGCTGGTGGATGCGCGGGAAGCGGCACAGGCGGTTCTTAGCGAGGCACCGCAAGGCGATGTCGCCGTGCTCTTCGGACGCGAGTCGAGCGGCCTCACCAATGACGAACTCGCGCGCTGTCAGCGCCATCTGCACATTGCCACCGATCCGGCCTATCCGTCGCTCAACGTCGCCATGGCCATGCAGATCGTCGCCTACGAGATCCGTAAGACCTGGCTCGATGCCGGCGCGCGCATGCCGGAACAGGCCTGGGACCGGCCCTGGGCCGAGACCGAGGCCGTGGAGAAACTGCTGGAGCATTTCTCCGAGGTGCTCGATCTGCTGCAGTACTATGATCGACGCGAACCGGGCCAGGTCATGCTCAGGCTGCGCCGGCTGTTCTTCCGGACCCGGCTCGATCAAGTGGAGATCAATATTCTGCGGGGCCTGCTCACGAACTTCGAGCGTCGGGCGGGGCGAGCGGGCAAGGGGTCCCGCAAGGCTTCGCCGTCCGAGCAGCCCTGAAAGGCGGGCGCCCCTGACCGGGCCTCCTGACCGGGCGTCCCTGGGCGGGCCCCCCTGACCGGGCCCCCCAAAGTTGATCGCGACCGTCGGGTATCGGAGAATCTCAGCTTGCGCGCGCATTCTGAGGTTCTGCGCCATGCGTCTCACTACCCGCGGCCGCTATGCCGTGACCGCTATGCTCGACCTGGCGCTGCACGGCAGCGACGGTCCGGTGACGCTTGCCGACATCGCCGAGCGTCAGCACATCTCGCTGGCTTATCTGGAGCAGCTTTTCGCGCGCCTGCGACGCCACGGCCTCGTCCGCAGCATGCGCGGCCCGGGCGGTGGCTACCTTCTCGCCGGCGCTGGCCTGCAGACCTCCATCGTGGACATCATCGATGCGGTGGACGAATCCCTCGACGCCACCCGCTGCGGCGGCGGCGGTGACTGTCAGTCGGGACAGATTTGCCTGACGCATGCCCTCTGGAGTGACCTTTCCGGACGCATTCACGCCTTTCTCGCAGAGGTCACGCTGGAAGAGTTGGTCAGCCGTCCGGACATTCGCGCGGTGGCGTTGCGGCAGCGCGCAGATCTCGCCATGGCGCGAGACCGGATCGAAACCGCTATGCTCGACGCCCAGAGCTGACTCATGCAGCCCACGCCTCACATGCCGGTGTATCTCGACAACGCCGCGACCACGCCGGTGGATCCCGCGGTTGCAGCCGTAATCGCCGAATGCCTGACTGCGGAAGGCGTGTTCGGCAACCCGGCTTCGCGCACGCACGTCTATGGCTGGGATGCCGAAGAGCGGGTCGAGCAGGCGCGTTCGGAGCTCGCCGACGCCATTCATTGCGACCCCCGGGAGATCGTCTGGACCTCGGGCGCGACCGAGTCCGACAACCTCGCCATCAAAGGCATTGCGCTTGCGCGCCGCAGTGCGGGTCGCCACATCATCACATCCAAAGTCGAGCACAAGGCGGTTATCGACAGCTGCCGCTGGCTCGAGCAGCAGGGCTTCGAGGTCACTTGGCTCGATCCTGCCGGGAACGGCGCTGTGGACCCCGATGCGGTCGCGGCGGCGCTGCGACCCGATACGGTGCTGGTTTCCATCATGGCGGTAAACAACGAACTCGGTGTCTGTTCGGATCTCGAAGCCATCGGTGCCCTTACCCGCTCCGCAGGCGTGCCGCTGCACGTCGACGCGGCCCAGGCCCTCGGGAAGATGCGGCTGGACCTGTCGGTGTTGCCGGTAGACCTGATGAGTTTTTGCGCTCACAAGGTGTATGGGCCCAAAGGCATCGGGGCGCTGTTCGTGCGCCGCCGGCGGGACCTGGTGCTCGAGCCACAGATGCATGGCGGTGGCCACGAACGAGGCCTGCGTTCCGGAACCCTGGCAACCCAGCAGATCGCTGGCTTCGGCCATGCCTGTGTTCTGGCAGCGAACGCGCTTACGGAGGAATGCGCGCGCCTGACCGAGCTCAGGGCTCGCTTCCTCGAAGCCGTCTTCGAGTTGCCCGATGTCAAACTCAACGGTGATGTGGAGCATTCGGTGCCAGGCATCGTCAATCTCGCCTTCGCGGGAGTCGACGGCGAGGCACTGATGCTCGCACTGGCAGCGGACGTTGCCTGCTCCTCGGCGTCTGCTTGCACCACCGCGACCATCGAGCCTTCCCACGTGCTGCGTGCGCTCGGTCTCGATGACGCCTTGGCCCACGCGTCCATCCGCTTCTCCTTTGGCCGCTTCACCACCCGCGAAGAGGTGGACTTCGCAGCTGCGCGCGTCGTCGAGACCGTAACGCGCTTGCGCGTCGCATCCGCTACTCCGGATCTCGCTGCCGGTCGCTGACTGCGACGGCTGTCTCGGGTGAGTGAATACTTCCGCGGAAGCCGCGGACTCCCGTGCAATCCCGAATCGGCTGCGTATAATGTCGGCCGCTTCCGAGGGGGCCGTCGGCCCCCTATCTTTGTGACGGATTGGCTGGAGAGTAAGCACGATGGCCCGTGAACGGACCCTGTCCATCATCAAGCCCGACGCGGTCGGCAAGAACCATATCGGTGAGATCCAGGCGCGATTCGAGGCCGCTGGTTTGCGTATCGTCGCCCTGCGGATGCTGCATCTGTCGCGCAGCCAGGCCGCAGGGTTCTATGCCGAGCATGAAGGGCGCCCGTTCTTCGAGGATCTGCTCACCTTCATGACCTCGGGCCCGGTCGTGGTCCAGGTCCTCGAAGGAGAGGACGCCGTCGCTGAGAATCGCCGGCTCATGGGTGCCACGGACCCAAAGCAGGCCGATCCTGGTACCATTCGGGCAGATTTTGCGTCCTCCATCGACGCCAACGCCGTTCATGGTTCCGACTCCCCGGAGTCGGCAGCCCGTGAAGTCGCCTACTTCTTCAGCGCGCTGGACATCAACGCCCGGAACGACTGATGACTACGAGCCACGAAGCGCTTCCTGTGAACCTGCTTGGGATGCCCCGCGCGGGTCTGGAAGCGCTTTTTGCCCAGTGGGGCGAGCGTCCGTTCCGCGCCGTGCAGATCATGAAGTGGCTGCATCATCGCGGCGTCGATGACTTCGCCGTCATGACCGATCTGTCGCGGGTACTGCGCGCTCGGCTCGCTGCCGAAACAGTCGTACGTATGCCCGAGGTGGTGCATGAGCATGTCTCGGCGGACGGTACCCGCAAGTGGCTGATGGATCTTGAGGACGGCCAGCGCATCGAGGTGGTGTTCATTCCGGAGAAGGATCGCGGCACGCTCTGCGTCTCGTCCCAGGTCGGTTGCGCGCTCGACTGCAGCTTCTGCGCTACCGGCAAGCAGGGTTTCAATCGCAACCTGACTGCAGCCGAGATCGTAGGGCAGGTGCGTCAAGCCGCGCGGCGCCTCGAAGGCGTGATCACGGACCGTGAGCGCGCGATCACCAACATCGTCCTGATGGGCATGGGCGAGCCGCTGCTGAATTACGATGCGGTGGTGGCGGCGATGGACGTGCTGCTGGACGATCTCGGCTATGGCATCTCGAAGCGGCGCCTGACTCTGTCGACGGCGGGAATTGCGCCGGCTATCCGTAAGCTGGCGGACGTCACCGACGTAGCCCTCGCCATTTCCCTGCACGCGCCGGACGACGCGCTGCGCGACCAGCTCGTACCGGTGAATCGCCGTTATCCTATTGCGGAACTGCTCGACGCCGTTAAGGTCTATTTGCAAAGGCTCGGTGACTGGCGGGCGGTGACGATCGAGTACACGCTGATCGATGGTGTCAACGACAGCATCGAGCAGGCGGAGGCGCTGGCGGTGCTGCTGGAAGAGCTCCGCGAACGCTCGAAGATCAACCTGATCCCCTTCAATCCGTTCCCGGGATCGGGTTATCGTCGACCTTCCGAGTCGCGGGTACGGGCCTTCCAGACGCATCTGCTCGAACGAGGCTATGCAACGATGTTGCGCACGACGCGAGGCGACGACATCGATGCGGCCTGTGGACAGCTTGCGGGGAACTTCGAGGATCGAACCCGTAGACGCGAGCGCTACATAGCGAGACTCAAGGATCATGGTGTCATCACCCACCAGGCGGTGTGAACGCGGGGTCTCCGGTCTGCTGACATGGGCGGCCGTCCTACTGTTCGGGCTCGTAGGCTGCGCTACGGCGCCCCCGACCGGCCCCCACGAGGCCGGTACGCCGCAAGAACGTCTGCGTGCTCATCTGGATCTCGCCGAGGGCTACCTGGAGACCGGTGACCTGGATCGCGCCAAGCGACCCCTGGATCGGGCAGATCAGATCGACTCCCGCTCCTGGGAAGCACAGAGCCTGCGCGCGCGCATTCTGGCCATGCAGGGTGACGTGGACCTTGCGGAACGTCACTTCCGTCAGGCAGTGCGCTTCGGCCCCAATGAGCCCCGGGTTCGTAACGATTTCGGCGTTTTTCTCTACGACCTGGGCCGGTATGGAGAGGCCGTGGAGCAGTTGAGCCGGGCCGTGGCTGATCCCGGTAATCCGCATCGGGCTGTAGCCTACGAAAATCTTGGCATGGCGAATCTACGCCTCGATGCGCGCACTGAAGCGCGTAACGCCTTCAACCGGGCGATCATGCTGCGCGAGCGCATGCCCGTGTCATTGCTCGAACTCGCGGAACTCGCCTATCAGGACTCGGATTACGCTCAGGCAGCCACCTACTTCGAACGCTATCGTGCGATGGCGAGGCAAACGCCGCGCAGTCTCTGGCTCGGCATCCGGCTGGCTCGGGTGTTCGACAATCCCGACGCTGAAGCTAGCTATGCGCTGCAGCTGCGCAATCTGTACCCGACCTCCGCCGAGTTCCTTCAGTATCAGGAGTCCGTGCGTGGCGGATGAGCGCTTGCCCGTCGATGAATTCCGGGAAGCAAGCGATCAGGGCGGCGAACCCGAGGCCAAGGGGAGACGCGGCGGGTTCGGCGCGCGTCTTGCCGCTGCGCGCCTCGCGCGCGGGCTCGACGAAGCGGACGTCGCCCGTGCCCTGAACCTGAGGGTAGGCGTGATCGCCGCGCTCGAAGCGGAAGATCGCTCCCGCCTGCCGGGCCTTGCGTTCGTGCGTGGCTATCTTCGTGCTTACGGTCGCCTGCTGGAGTTTCCGGAGTCGGAAGTGCAGGCGGCGCTCGCCGCCTGGCGCGATCCCGGGGAGGAGGAACGTCTTCCCCTGTCGCCGGCCTCGGTCACCGTGTCGAAGGGTGTCGGCGGACTGCTGCACGGGCACGCGGGCTTGGTGATGACGGTCCTCAGCGTCGTCGCTGCCGTGGCAGTGCTGCTGTTTCTGGTGGCGACCTGGCCGGAAGGCGGCCTCGAGCGAGTGGCGCAGGAAACGCCTGCGGAACGGCAGACCGCACCGACCCCTGCCGCGACACCCGGCCGCGTTCCTGTCGCCCCACCGGTACCGCGCGTGTCCCAGCCTGCGGAAACCCCAGAGGCAGCACCGAGCGTCGAGGAACCCACAGTTGAAGCAGTGGCAGAGGCAGCGCCCGCGACTGCGCCCGCGACGGCTTCCGCGACTGCGCCCGCGACTGCGTCTGCTCCTGAATCGGTGGCCGGGGAGCCGCCAGCCGCTCCCGCGGGATTGGAGATCCAGCGCGAACGTGCGGACGATGGCAGCCTGCTCCGCGTACTCGCCGGTGGCGAGGATCGTCTGCACGTACGTTTCAGCGAGGATTGCTGGGTGGAGATACGCGACGCCGAGGGGCGGGACTTACACGGCGATCTCCACCGCGCCGGTCACGCGCTCGAACTCTACGGGACCGGACCTTTCCGGGTCCTGCTCGGCTACGCCCACGGCGTCGCCATGGTCTACAACGGCGAATCCGTCGACGTCACGCCACATATACGCAACGACGTTGCATCGCTGGTGGTGGGGCGCTGAGACTCGACCCGCCCACTTCATTCGGGGCTAACCATGAAGAAGATCCAGTCGGTCCGGGGCATGCCCGATGTACTGCCCGCAAGTTCCGCACGCCGGCAATGGCTGGAAAATGCGGCGCGAAGGCTGCTGCAGGCCTGCGGTTATCGGGAGATCCGCCTGCCTCTGCTCGAGCACACTGCGCTCTTCGCGCGCTCCGTCGGCGAGAGCACGGACATCGTTTCCAAGGAGATGTACACGTTCACCGACCGCAGCGGAGATTCGGTGACGTTGCGCCCCGAAGGTACCGCAGGGTGCGTTCGCGCCTGCGAGGAGCATGGTCTGCTTTACAACCAGACCCAGCGGCTCTGGTACGCCGGCCCGATGTTTCGCTACGAACGCCCGCAGAAAGGACGTTACCGGCAGTTCGAACAGATCGGTGCCGAATGTTTCGGCTTCGAAGGACCGGACATCGACGCTGAGCTGATCATCCTGACGGCTGAGCTATGGCGTGAACTGGGCGTCGACGACGCTGTGACGCTCGAGTTGAACACGCTCGGCTCGCCCGAGGCGCGTGCAGCGTATCGGGATGCGCTGGTCGCCTGGCTGACGCCCTATCGGGATGATCTCGACCCGGACAGCCAGCGCAGGTTGCTGCAGAATCCGCTGCGCATCCTCGATTCGAAGGTGGCCAGAACCCGCGAAATCATCGCCGATGCGCCGTCTTTCATGGATTACCTGGATGCCGACTCGGCGGCGCACTTCGAGGGACTCGAGGGGTTGCTCGAGAATGCCGGCTTACCTTATGTCGTGAATCCGCGCATCGTCCGTGGCCTCGACTACTACACCCGCACAGTGTTCGAGTGGACCACGGACCGTCTCGGCGCCCAGGGGACCATCTGCGCGGGAGGGCGCTACGATGGACTCGTCGCGCAGCTTGGGGGACGACCTACGCCCGCGGTGGGATTCGCCATGGGCATCGAACGGGTGCTGCTGCTGGCCGAAGCGCTGGACGCGGTGCCCGCGTCCGTAGACAGGGCAGTGGACGTCTACCTGCTGAGTCTGGACGATGTGCACACGTCCGCGGCGCTGGCGCTGGCGCGCGAGCTTCGCGCGCAAGTCCCCGGGTTGCGGCTGCAGCTTCACTGCGGTGGCGGCAAACCCAAGGCCCGCCTGAAGCGAGCCGACGCGAGCGGTGCCGAGCTTGCGCTGATCCTCGGCGAGGACGAGCTGGCCGGGGGCAAGGTTTCCGTCAAGGCCTTGCGCGCCGGAGGCGAGCAGCGCGTCATGACGCGGGACGGCCTGCTTAAGGAGCTTCTGCAGTTGGCTGCTGCCCGCAATGAACGGCCCGCAATGAAAGGAGAGACGGCAAGTGAGTGAGTATCGCAGCGACGAGGAAACCGTCGAGATCATTGCGCGCTGGTGGAAGGAAAACGGCGTGTTCCTTCTCGGCACGATCGTCCTGGTCGTCGCGGGGGTGCTCGGTTGGAACTGGTGGCAGGCTCAGAGCGTGGCCAGGGCCGAAGGCGCCGCTTCCATCTATGCGGCCTGGGAACAGGCATCCGGAGAAGAGCGCCAGGCGCTGGCAGATCGTCTACGCGACGAATATCCCAGGTCCGCCTATCGAGGGCTGATCGCGTTCGATGTGGCCCGGCGCGCGATGGACGCAGACGATCATGAAACGGCACGGCTGGCGCTCGAGCAGGTTCTGGAGTTGAACGTGCCGCGGCCCATGCAGGATCTCGCCCGTGTACGTCTGGCCAGGGTGCTCTTGGACGAGGATGATGCCGAGGCAGCCCTCGCCCGACTCGATGCCGTAAGCGGTCGTTCCGAACTCACGTTCGTGGAAGAGCTTCGTGGGGATGCTCTGCTCGCGCTGGGGCGTCGGGAGGAGGCGTTGCGTGCCTATGACCAGGCGCTGGCGAGTGCTGAAGCGCCGAGGCCGCTGCTCGAAATCAAGCGCAGTGACCTCGCTGGCCGCGTCCTGGGCGGCCCCATCGGAGGCGATCCCATCGGAGGCGATCCCATCGAAGGCGACCCCATCGGAGGCGATCCCATCGAAGGCGATCCCATCGAAGGCGATCCCATCGAAGGCGATCCCATCG
>SLQW01000208.1 GCA_007131295.1 Pseudomonadales bacterium
GCCTGCGCCGCTGGCGGGTATGCCGGCAGGCGGGCATAATCCGCCCGCCTCCCTTTAAGGGGTCCGAATTAACTAGAACGAGTCTGTTTCGAGATATCTAACGCAAACCACTGAAAAGAGGAACCTATCATGGCAGAAGCAGCCTATATCGTCGCCGCGTGTCGCACCGCTGGTGGCCGCCGTGGCGGACGCCTGAAGGACTGGCACGCGGCCGATCTCGCCGGCCGCGTACTCGATGATCTGGTGGGTCGGGTCAAGGCCGACCCAGCGCTCATCGAGGACGTGATCATGGGTTGCGTCGGCCAGGCCGGCGAACAGGCCATCAACGTGGCGCGCAACGCCGTGCTGTCTTCCGGGCTGCCGGAAAGCGTTCCCGCCACATCCGTCGACCGCCAATGCGGATCTTCCCAGCAGGCCCTGCACTTCGCCGCGCAGGCGGTCATGTCGGGGACCATGGACTGCGTCATTGCCGCCGGCGTAGAGATGATGACCCGCGTTCCCATGGGCGCCTCAGTCCGGCCCGCCTATGAAGCTGGCTTCGGCCAGCCCTATGGCACCAAGATCCAGGAACGCTACCCGAACGTGCAATTCAGCCAGTTCACTGGCGCCGAAATGATGGCGAAGAAGTACGACCTGGCGAAGGATGTGCTCGATCAGTTCGCTCTCGAAAGCCACCAGAAGGCGAAGAAGGCGGTTGAGAACGGCTGGCTGAAGAATGAGATCGTGCCGGTGGAAGTGACCCTCGAAGACGGCACCAAGACCATGCACGAGGTGGACGAAGGCATTCGCTTGGACGCCACCCTGGAAGGCATCTCAGGCGTGAAGCTGCTCGCCGAGGGCGGGCGCCTGACCGCGGCCACCTCCTCGCAGATCTGCGATGGCGCATCCGCTGTCATGGTCGTCAGCGAAGCGGGCCTCAAGGCACTCGGCGTGGAGCCACTCGCGCGCATTCATAACCTCACCGTGGTCGGTGGTGATCCAGTCATCATGCTCGAGGCACCCATCGAGGGTACTCACAGGGCCCTGGCCAAGGCAGGCATGAAGATCGATGACATCGACCTGTTCGAGGTGAACGAAGCGTTTGCCTCTGTACCGGTTGCCTGGTTGCAGGAAACGGGTGCCGACCGCAGCCGCCTCAACGTCCATGGCGGCGCCATTGCGCTCGGCCATCCGCTCGGCGCTTCGGGCACCAAGCTGATGGCGACACTGGTGCATGCCCTCGCCACACACGACAAGAAGTGGGGACTGCAGACGATGTGTGAAGGGGGCGGCCTGGCCAACGTCACCATCGTAGAGCGTCTCTGAGCCTGCTTGCTTCCTGCTCGCCTGCCCGCCTTGGGCGGGCGAGTCGGTAGACCCGCGTGGAGCGCGGCCACGCGCCCTCCCTGCGCTGAAACCAAGGTGAGCCTCGAAGGGGCGCCTGACCGTTCGTCAGCTGCTACTTGCCCGGGAGCTATATTCAGTAATATGGGCCTCTGCCCGCCGTTCGGGCGGGCAGACCCATCGTACTGCGGGTGCAAGGCACCCAGGCAACATAGAGGTATCGAATCTTGGATCAGCTCGTCACCGGCGTCGTGAAATGGTTCAACGACGAAAAAGGCTACGGTTTCATCCAGCAGGAAGGTCAGAAAGACGTATTTGTCCACTTCAGCGCGATCAACGGCACGGGCCGGAGAACGCTGCTGGAGGGCCAGAAGGTGTCCTTCAATATCACCGAGGGCCAGAAGGGTCCGCAGGCGGCCAACGTCACCGTCATCGAGTGATCTGAACGGGTAGCCCCCCCGGAGGGCTCGCGTAGCGTCGGGATGCAGTTTCCAGACTTCCGCCGTTTCGCTCCAGGGTCCTCCATGCTTCTTCTCGGCCGGATCTTTCCGGGAATCGGCCTCCGTTCTGGTGCGTCGAAAATTCGTACCGATCAGTGCCACCGGACACACTCAACGCTACACGCTATGATTCTTGCTGGTTTCTGCAATCGGAACGAGTCATGGATCTGCGCTATTCCGACGCCGAGCGCGCGTTTGCCGATGAAGTTCGAAACTTCTTCCAGAATGAATACCCACAAGACATCCTCGACAAGCGCCGGCGCGGTCAGAGCCTGAGCAAGGAAGATCTGCAGCGCAGCGAACGGGCACTGTCCGACCGCGGCTGGTTGGCCGCCAACTGGCCGCCGGAGTACGGCGGTACCGGCTGGAACGTGACTGAAAAGTACCTGTTCGACGAAGAACTCGAGCGCGCTGGTGCACCGCCCATCGTGCCGATGGGAGTCATTTACGTTGCACCGGTCCTCTACACCTTTGGTAGCGAAGAACAAAAGCGCAGGTTTCTCCCTGACATCCTCAGGGCCAACACGTTCTGGGCGCAGGGCTATTCGGAACCCGGCGCCGGTTCTGATCTTGCCGGCCTCGAATGCCGCGCCGATCCAGACGGGGACGATTACATCGTCAACGGCACTAAGACCTGGACCAGTCAGGCTCACTTCGCCGACTGGATCTTCTGTCTGGTCCGTACTTCGCGGGAAGAGCGCAAACAGCAGGGCATCACCTTTCTGATGATCGACATGAATACGCCCGGCGTGCGCGTCGAGCCGATCATCACTGTCGACGGCGGACACCATCTCAACACCGTCAGCTTCACGGACGTACGTGTGCCCCAGAGCAATCGCGTCGGCGAGGAAGGCAAGGGATGGAGCTACGCCAAGTATCTCCTGACCCATGAACGCACCAGCTACGCTCACATAGCCGGCAAGAAGGAACAGATGCGCAAACTCGAGGAGTTCGCGCGGGCGACGGAGTCAGGCGGAACCGCGCTCTGGGACGATGTGGAATTCCGACGCCGCTACGATGCGGTTGCAGTCGAACTCACCACGCTCGAGTTCACGACCCTGCGCACACTGGCGGCCGTTGCCACCGGCGGCGCCCCAGGCAACGAATCGTCGATCCTCAAGGTCCGTTCCACCGAGGTGGCCCAGGCCATTACCGAACTTTGGGTCGAAGCCAGCGGGTATCCGGGACTGCGCGCGGTCCGTGATCGCAGCCAAGCCGACTGGAATGGTGGCCCCGAAGGCGCTTTCGCGCCGGCCTGGCCTGTGACCGCGGTGGCCGACTACTTCTTCACCCGCGCCCAGAGCATCTACGGCGGCACCAATGAGATCCAGAAAAACGTGATCGCAAAACAGGTCCTGGGACTGGAATAGACACGGCGGCTTAGCAGGTAGAGCCGCCGTCCAGCACCAGGAGTGCGCCGTTGGCGTAACCGTTGGTCGCAAGAAACACTATGGCCTCAGCCATTTCCTCAGGCGTACCGGGGCGGCCAAGCGGGCAAACCGCGAAACGTGTGGCTTCGTCGGCAAAGGGGTTGGCCTCCCCCTCCAGCACCGACGCCACCATGTCGGTGGCGATGAAGCCAGGTGCAAGCACGTTGGCTCGGATACCCTGAGGCCCGTAGGTCCGCGCCAGGGATCGGGTCAGGTTGATCATACCGGCCTTCGCCGTGGCATAGGCATGTGCATCAGCCATGCCCTGGGTACCCCCCGCGCTCGACACATTGACGATGGCGCCACGGCCCGCCGCGATCATGCCCGGAAGCGCGCGTCGACACATATAGAAGGCCGAATCCAGGTTGATCCTCATCACCTCATGCCAGTTCTCCGGCGTGGTATCGGCAAGGGCGGCCATCGAGCCGGGTCGTGTCGCCTCGAAGCTGTAGCCGACGCCGGCATTGTTGACCAACACGGCAACGCCACCCCGGGCCTCGGCGGCACTGATCACCGCCTCGGCACCTTCTTCCGTGGCACAGTCCGCTGCCACCGACTCGGCACTGCCGCCGGCGCGGGTGATCGCTTCCACCACCTCCTCGAGTCGGGCCGCAGTCCGCCCCGCCACCACCACATGCGCGCCGCGCGCAGCGAAAGCGCGCGCGGCTTCTCTTCCGATACCTGCGCCCCCGCCTGTGATTACCACTATCCCATCATTCACATCCATGCTCGCTCGCTGCTCCCGTTCAAGGCGACGAAACCGAGTAATCGCCGCGGCCGTGTATGATCGAGACTCCTCCTGCGCTGGGCAACCGGAGACGCTGTGTCACAGCCCGACCCTCTGGCCGCATTTCATCCTGAGGTCGCGGCATGGATGCGCGCACGCCACGGCGCACCGACAGCCGTTCAACGAAGCGCCTGGCCTGCCATCGCCGCCGGGGAACACGTCCTGGCCACCGCTCCCACGGGTTCCGGCAAGACGTTGTGTGCTTTTCTCTGGGCGCTCGATCGTCTGCTGCAAGGTGTCTGGGAGCCCGGCACGGTCCGCGTCTTGTACGTCTCGCCGTTGAAGGCCCTGAACAACGACATCCGGCGTAATCTGCTCACGCCGCTTTCCGAACTGCGCGCCCGCCTGCTCGCGAACGGCGCAACGCCGCCCGAGATTCAAGTCGCTACCCGCAGCGGCGACACGCCGGCGGCAGAGCGCCGGCGCATGGCCAGGCATCCGCCGGAGATTCTCATAACTACCCCCGAGAGCCTGAACCTTCTGCTGGCATCGGCCTCTGGCCGCGGCATGCTGGGCGGCGTCACCACGCTGATTCTCGACGAAGTCCACGCGATTGCCGGCAATCGGCGCGGGGTATGGCTCGCCGCCGGCGTCGAGCGCCTCGTCAGTCTCGCCGGAGAAGTACAGCGCATCGCCCTGTCGGCCACGGTGCGCCCACTCGACGGTATTGCAGCCTGGGTTGGCGGCTACGGTAAGACCACGGCCGGCGATCTGGCCGAGTACCCGCGACCCGTCCGCATCGTGGACAGCGGTGAGCGGCCTCGGCTGGAACTTACAATCGAAGCTCTGGAACCTGAGCCGCTGCCGGAGGACGCTGGGCTCGATGTGCTGACACCCATCGCCCGCTCGATCCGCGACCGCAGCCTGCAGAACCGCTCCACGCTGGTCTTCTGCAACAGCAGGCAACTGGCCGAAAAGATCGCATTCCGCGTCAACACCGAGGCGAATGCAGACGCAGATGCTACAGCGCACACCATGCTCGCCTGGGCCCATCACGGCTCGCTGGCCAGGGAACTGCGACTCGAAGTCGAACAACGGCTGAAGCAGGGTCAGCTACGCGCGATCGTAGCCACGAGCTCACTCGAGCTTGGCATCGACATCGGCAGTCTCGACGAAGTCGTGCTGGTACAGGCACCGCCAGCGGTCAGCAGCGCGCTGCAGCGTATCGGGCGCGCAGGGCACGGTGTCGGAGACATCTCGCGGGCGGTGCTCCATCCCACCCATCCCCATGACCTGCTAGAGGCCACCGTCGCCCTGCATTGCGCTCTACACGGCGACATCGAGCCATTACGCCCGCTGCACGGCTGTCTCGATGTGCTGGCACAGGTGATCCTGGCCACTCTGCTGGCCGCGCCCGCGGCGCCCGATGAGTTGTACGACGAGATTCGCCGCGCGGCGCCC
>SLQW01000111.1 GCA_007131295.1 Pseudomonadales bacterium
CTCTGGGGGCTGGACGTCGACAGGCTGGCGCTCATGGAGCCGGAGTCATGACGGCCGCCGCTTTGCTGGCGCCCTGGCTGGTTCTGGGTCTCCTGCTGTGGCCCCACAGCCGGCAGCTGGGGGCAAGGCTCACCGCCTGGGCGCCACTGCCGGCGTTGCTGCTGGCACTCCTTCCAGGCGTCGATGACCGCATCAGCCTCGGCTTGCTCGACTTCGGTGCGGACGCGCTCGGACGGGATTTCCTGCTGTTCGTTGCGCTGATCTGGTGGCTGGCGGGCCTGTTTGCCGCGAGCTGGATGCGAGACCGCGCCGAGCGCCTGCCGTTCGCCGCGTTCTGGCTGACGACCCTCGCCGGCAGCCTCGGGCTGCTGCTTGCCCAGAACCTGGTGAGCCTCTACGTCTGCTTCGCCATTGCCAGCCTCGCGGCCTGGGGACTGGTTCTCGCGGGCGAGGATCCACGGCGAACCCGCCCGGCCGCTCGCGTCTATCTGACGCTGATGGCGCTTGCGGAGGTGGCGCTGCTGACGGGGATCGCCGCGGCAGCGACGGTGGATGGTATGGCGTTCGGCAGCCTCGCCGTCGAGGGGGCGGGCGGGCTGGCGCTCGCGGCGTTCGCATTCGGCTTCGCAATCAAGCTCGGCGTGCTCGGCGTTCACTTCTGGCTCCCGCCCGCCCATGCTGCCGCCCCCTTACCCGCGAGTGCAGTGCTGAGCGCGGTGCTGGTGAAGGCGGGCCTGTTCGGCTGGCTGCGCATCGTTCCCCCGGAGCCCACCGCGCTCGATGGCCTGTCGCTCGCAGTGATCGTTCTAGGCTTCGTGGCGGTGTTTTACGGCGCCGTCTCCGGCATCACCCGGGATCATCCGAAGCAGGTCCTGGCCTTCTCGACCGTGAGCCAGATGGGTCTGCTGCTGGTCGCTGTGGGCCTCGGCACGCTGGCCGACCAGACGCTGGCTCTGCTCGCCGGTCATCACGCGCTGGCGAAGGCAACCGCTTTCCTCGGTCTCGGCTTGCTGGCCAGCGCCTCCGGCCGGCCACGCACATTCATCCTGATGGGCCTCTTTGCCACGGCGCTGGCGCTGATCGGCGTGCCGTTCACCAGCGGTGCAGTGGCGAAGACAGTGCTCGAGTCCGCCCTCCACGCAGGCGACGAGGCTCCGATATTCACCCTGGCCCTGGCCCTCTCGGCGACGGCAACCACGCTACTGATGCTGCGCTTCGGCATCCTCGCGCTCGGTCATACTTCCACGCGCACGCTGATTGCTGGACTCTGGCTTCCATGGGGCCTGCTTGTCGTCGCCATGTTGCTGTCACCCTGGTGGCTGCCCGGCGCTCCGGGCACCGCGTCCGTCAGCCTCGGGCAGATCTGGCCCCTGCTGCTCGGGCTCATGATCGGTCTGCCCGCCATGCGCATCGCGTCGGCGCTGCCGCACCCTGGAAGAGTCGTTGGAAGGCTCGATGCACTTGTACCGCCGCTGCGACCGAGCCGCGTCGTTCATCTGGAGCGACGGCTGCTGCGCTGGGCGAATGTCGGTGCGCTGCTGTTGCTGCTGGCGCTGGGCATGCTGGCGCTGGTGTTTTTCGAGATCTGACCCTGATCGGCGCGCCCACCTGTGGCGGGCACACCTTCCCACATGTACTTGCGATCGTTGCGGATCCGATTGGATTGTGTCTGTATAACGGTAATTCTGGAAATATAGAAACTATGAGCGACGCCTGCTCGATCGAGAACCTGAACTCCGACTGCTTCTGCCTGCCGCTGGCGGCCTCTGCGCTGCGCTCTGCCGTGGCCACGCGCCTGCCGCCAGAGGACGTCGACTGGGGCAGCTCCACACTTGCGAGTCTCGTTGCCGAACAACCGCTGTTCCTGCCCGCGACGCTGGAGACCGAGCTGTTCGAACGGGTGCGCGCCGTCGGCAGGGCGCTACTCGAACTGGCCAGGGAAAACGGTCAGGCGGACCCAGCGAACCTGCTCGCGGCAGCCGTGTTCGGCAGCTTCGACTTTCACCTCACCCATGCCGGTCCGAAGCTGATCGAGGTCAACACCAACGCCGGCGGCGCGTTCCTGCAGCCGCTGCTGTACGAGGCCCTCACCGAAGCGGCGGCTGCATCCTGGTTCGAACCGGAGCGCGTGCTGCTCGACGCTTTCGCGACCCTGGCGCCGAACCGGCGTCTTAAGCGCCTGGCCATCGTCGATTTCCGGCCGCAGGAGCAGCCGCTGTACCTCGACATGCGCCTCGCCGCGGCCGCACTGGAAGCGCGCGGCATCGCCGTCGATATTCTCGACGCCACGCAGCTCGTTCGCGAGGGTTCGCGCCTCAGCGGTCCCGGCGGGCCCATCGACATGGTCTACAACCGGCTCACTGATTTCGAGCTCGGGCTGCCTGACAACGCTCCGTTGCGCGAGGCCTGGCAGGCCGACGAGGTTGTGCTGACTCCGAACCCGGACGTCTACCGCGGCTTCGCCGACAAACACCTGCTCATCGCGTTGAGCGATCCGGACCGGGTCCGCACTCTCGCCGCCGCCAGCGGCTTCCCGGTCGAACGGGTCCTGGACACGCTGCTGCCCTGCAGTGAAATCGGCACCGAGAACGCGGAGGCGTTTTGGAAGGCACGCCGCGACTACGTCTTCAAGCCGGGGCGCGGCCATGGATCGCGCGGCGTCTACCGCGGCGACAAGATCAGCCGCAGCAAATGGCAGCAGATCGTCGCCGAGGGCTACCTCGCCCAGCGCTTTGCGGCGCCGTCACTGCGATCGCTGCAGCTCGACAGCGGGGTCAAGCCGTTCAAGGTCGACATCCGCGTCTGGACCCACGGCATCGAGCCGGTGTTCACGGCGGCACGACTCTACTCTGGTCAGGTCATGGGCTTCCGCAGCGAAGGCGCGGGTTTCGCACCCATCATCTGGATGGATCCGGCAAAGAGCGCAGCCGACTGCCGCGATGTCTCGGCGTTCCAGGCACTCTGCCGCGCCTCGTGCACGGGCGGCGCACCGTGAGCCGACCGGCTTCCCGGCGAACACGGGCGCTGGAACAGGTGGCCGAGCGCCTGGAGGCGCTCGGACGTCCGGTGCGGCTCGAGCTGTACCGTTCCCTGGTGCGCGCAGCTCCCAACGGCCGTGCCGTGGGCGAACTGCACGCGCGGCTCGGCATTCCGCGCTCGACCCTGTCGTTTCATCTGCGGCGGCTGATCGAGGTCGGCTTGGTGACGCAGGAACGGCAGGGCACCACGCTAATCTGCCGTGCTGACCTCATCGCCATGGACGCGACGTTGGGATTCCTGCAGCGCGAGTGTTGTGTCGACTGCGGTTGCTGAGCTTCGCACGACGAATTCACGACTGCAGCCGCTCCCACGGCGGGGCGAGGTCAGTTCGGATCGAGCGCCGAGCGCACCTTGATCTCGCCTTCCAGCGTCCGGTGCACCGGGCAGCGATCCGCAATCTCCAACATGCGCTCGCGCTGCTCGGGCGCGAGATCACCTTCAATGGCGATGACCCGGCTCAGTTCGTCGAGGCGGCCTTCGTGAGTCTCGCAGTCCTCGCAATCCTTCGCATGCACCTTGCGATGAACCACCGCGCAGCGCACGCGAGTCACTGGCAGCTTCTTATGGCGCGCGTACATATTCATAGTCATAACCGTACAGGTTCCGAGGGCGGCCGCGAGATAGCGGTAAGGGTCCGGACCACGATCGTGTCCGCCGCTGCTTTCCGGCTCGTCCGCAATCATGTCGTGCGCGCCCGCCACGACCCTGCAAAGGAAACCGTCGGCTGTACGTCCGGATACGACCACGCCCTCCCCTGGCTCCACCCGCTCGAGATCGAGATACCTGCTCGCCCAACCGGCGATCACTGTGGCCGCATAGGCCGAATCCGCAGCCCGCGACAGCAGATGGTCGGCGTCATCGAGACTGACGAAGCTCTTCGGATGCAGCGCGGCCTTGAAGATGGCTTCCGCCTGGTCGATGGCGACAACCTGGTCCCCTGGGGCGTGCATGACCAGGAGCGCGCGACGAAGCTTGCGTAGCCGCGGTGCGAGCTCGTGACTGCGAACGTCGTCGATGAAGTCCCGGCGGATCCGGAACGGACGCCCGCCAAGATCCACCTCGACACTGCCTTCCTCTTCGATGCTGCCGATGTCGTCGCCGATATGCTTCAGGACGTGCTCAGGGTGGGCCGGCGCGGCCAGCGTTGCGATGGCG
This sequence comes from Pseudomonadales bacterium, assembly GCA_007131295.1. Classification (GTDB taxonomy): domain Bacteria; phylum Pseudomonadota; class Gammaproteobacteria; order Pseudomonadales; family Azotimanducaceae; genus SLTB01. The sequence continues at coordinate 4,195 of SLQW01000111.1, forward strand.
CGCACTGCGGGCAGCCGCTCGGCCACGGCCAGCGCCGCCGTACCGCCGAGCGAGTGGCCGACGAGGAGCTGGGGTGCCGCGAATGCTTTGCTCAACCACGCGGCCGCATCCTCGAGATCATCGAGATTGCTGGAAAAGGTGGTGTCCACGAACTCGCCCTCGCTGTCGCCGAGGCCGGTGAAGTCGAAGCGCAGGACCGCGAAGCCTGAGGCCGCCAGGGCGCGCGTCACGTCCCTTGCTGCGCGGATGTTGCGGCCACACGTGAAGCAGTGGGCAAACAGTGCGGTCGTCCTCCACTCACCGCCCGGCGGCAACTCCAGATTACCTGCGAGCGTATGCCCGCTGCGCGAGGGAAAGTGCACACGCGTCATCGTCCGGACCTCCTTGGGCGCGTGGCCACCGGCAAGGTGGCTCTGTCGGATCGGGCCAGCGGGCCAGCGGGCTATCACGATAGCAGCGGCACAAGTGCGGCTGCGACCGCAGTGGCCGGGTGCGAAACGTCAGGCGCGCCGCGACCTCTGCTCCAACGCGATCACCCGATCGGCGCCGGCCGCGTCGAACAGCGCACCGTGGCAGGTGAAGAGCAGGATCTGGGTTCGCCGCGATGCCGCGAACAGCACTCGCTGGAACTGGCGGATGCGCTCCGCATCGGTGTTGACCAGGGCATCGTCGAGCAGCAGGGGCCAGGGCTCGTCCTCGCCGAGCAGCTCGGCGAGACCGAGGCGAACCAGCAGCGCGAGCTGCTCGCGGGTGCCGCCGGAGAGCTGATCGAAGCGTTCGGTCGCGCCTGCCTCACCGAACTGGAGACCGAGCAGTCCGAAATCCTCGGCGAGGTGGGCGCGCGCGCCCGGAAGCACCTGCTCCAGATAGGGCTGAATGCGCTGGATAACGGGCTCGGCGAGCCGCGCCTGGGCAGCTCCGTAGGCCGACTCTACGCCCTCGAACAGCCGCCGCGCCGCCAGCGCCTGCCGCTCGAGCCGCTGAAAATCCGCGCGCGCGTGCTCCTCCGCAGCGGCGGCCTCCTGCAGTTCCTCGTGCAGCGATGCGGCCCCGGCATCAGCCAGACGCTGCTCGAGACGCACGCGCAGGTCACGTTGGTCGGCGATCTGTTGCCGCAGAGAAGCGAGCGCATTCTCAGCCCGCTCCACGTCCGACGCTGCGGTGTCTCCGCCCGCAGCCCGATAGCTGGCTTCCATCTCCTCGAGCCCCATCGCCGCTTGCGCCAGAGTCCGTTCAGCCTCCGCCACTTTGGTCCGTGCTGCATCCACATCACCGTCCGCTGCCTGCTGACGCTGGAGCTGCGCGAGTTCTCTCCTGGCGCCCTCGAGCTCTGCGCGCTGTTTCGCGGCCTCCTCGGCGAATCGCTGCAGCCGTTCGCTGCTTGCATCGCGTTGGCTGCGCGCGAGCGTAGCCGCGTCGATCTGCGCCGTTTCCCGCGCCTCGATGTCTTCGAGCTCACCCTCGAGATCATCGTCAGTATCGGTCGGGAGATCGGCGAGCAGCAGAGCGAGCGCATCGAGGCGCGATCGCACGGTTTCCAGTCCTTCCGGTGCAAGTTCCTCAAGGCGCTGCATTGCCGTTTGCAGCGCGGCCTGCTGCCCTTCCCGCTCCCGCAACAGGCGCTCTCCCTCCGCGATGTCGGCTATGCCCAAGGCTTCGAGACGGTGAGCGAGGCTGGAATCAAGATCCGCAACGCTGTCCCGCAGTGCATCGAGGCTGCCGCTACCCGGCTGGACATGGAGCGTGAGGGCGGCGCCAACATCGAAGCTTCGGTCACGATCGATCAGAAAACGGCGGGTCTCGTCGGCGCTGAGCGTTTTGCCATCGAACTCGACCGGCTGCCGTGCCGTCACCTTCACGCGTACCGACGCACCTTCGAGGCGGGCTCGTGCCTCGAGCCGCTGCCGGTCCTGCTGACGCAGCGCCTCCAGTGCAGCGGCATCGAGTTCCGGCAATCCTGCGAGTCGACTGCGGGCAGCCCTGACGATGCCGTCCTGCTCCTCGATCTGCTCGAGGACGGCAGCAAGTCGGGCCTGCTGCTCTCGCAGCGCGCGCGCCTGTACCTGGCGCTGGAGGTGCAGACGCTGCCTGCGGAGGGCCTCATGCTGCTGCTCTGCGTCCACCACCGCATCGCGCTGGGCCGCGAGCATCTCGCGGAGCTCAAGTTCCCGACCCGCGGCCACCTCGAGTGCGCGAGTGAGTTCGTCCCGGCGGCGTTCCAGTGCGGCGATCTCCGTGACCCGTTCTTCGGCACGCTCCAGGGCCGCACGCCGCGCCGTCGTGGTTGCCTCCGCCTGGGCAAGCGCCTGCTTCGAAGTGTCCAATCGGTGTGCGAGTTCGCGGGTGGCCTGATGGCGCGCCCGCGCTTCCTTGAGCGCCTCTTCAGCGTTGTGCAGGCGCTGCGTCAGGTCGGCTTCCACGTCGCGGCCGCGCCGCAGGGCTTGTGCATCGCGCTCGATGGCCTCGATCCGTTGCTCGAGTTCGCTGCGTGCAGCCGTCCGCGCCTCGAGCTCGCTGCGCGCTTCCCGCAGCAGCTTCTTCTCCGCGCCAGCACCCTGGCTGTAGAAACGCTCGGCCTCCTCCCGGGCGCGACTGCGTACGTACTGGCCGACGGCGCCCGCGGCGACGTCACCCACTTCCCGGGTAAGCCGATCGTGCAGACTGCCCTGAAGCGCGCTGTTGTCTGCAATTCCGGGCTCCTCTCCGGCGCTGCCTTGCTCCACCCAGAGCAGCGACCAGCGTCCGAGCTGGGCGCCTGCCGCAGGCGCCGTGGTGCTGCCCGGCTCCGTTCCCAGCAATTCACGCAGCGCTACCTCCGCTTCTTCACCTTCCAGGGATCTGTTCGTCGTGGTCAGGCGGGTCCGGTACTGCTGGGTTCCGAATGTCTTCTCCACCTGCCAGAGAGCGCCCGCGAGCTCGAACTCGACCTGCACCCGAGGGCGCTCGTTGGCACCCCAGGTATTGAGGTCCTGCTTGAAACGGCCCGAGCCACGACTGCTCTCGAAAAGACCGAAACGCAGCGCCTGCACCAGGCGGCTCTTGCCGGACTCGTTCGGTCCGGTAACGAGATTGAGATGCGGCGAGAGATCATCGAGGACCACGCGTTCGAGGCCGCGCCAGTGCTCCACCTCGAGACGTCGGATCCACACGGCTCAGGCGTCCTCCGGCCGGCGCTCGCGCAGGATGCGATAGAGCAGGCGTAGAGCGTCCTCGGCCACCGGCTCAGGGTCGGCGCGCAGGTCACGGACGACCTCGCCGAGATAGCCTTCCTGCTCGAGCCGCGCGAGGTCGTCTGCCGTCGGTGCCACGCTTAGCCCCTCGCCCCGCAGCCGCAGGTGGGCCAGACCCTCGCCGAGTGCCGCGAGTCCGGCGTCGAGCCGCTCCCGGGCCGCCAGCGACAGCTCGCCCGAGAGCTCCAGACGCAACAGGGTCCAGGACTTCTCTTCGAGCGCATCGAAGCGCGCGAGCATCCGCTCCACGTCGTCGTCCGAGCGCAGATCCACACGCTCTCTGAGCCAGCGGCTGCGGGCCACCGCGACCGTCTCGACCCGTGGTGTCGCCCCAGGCGCATCGATATCGACGATGAGCACATTGCCCGGCGCCTGCTCGCGAAAGCGCGTCGCCTCGGGCGCACCGGAATACCAGCAGCGCTCGTTCACCCGATAGGTACCGTGCCAGTCGCCCAAGGCGACGTAGTCGACGCCCTTGCCCAGCAAACGGTCGACCTCGATGCGATTCACCGACTCCACGCCCTGGGCGAAATCCAGGACGCCGCCGTGGGCCACGACGATGCGGATGCGATCTCCTGCGCGGCGTTCGGGAATCCAGGCAGTCGGATCCCCAGCCACGTGGCGTTCCAGCAGGGGACAGGCCAGCAGCTCGATACCGGCAACATCGAGCACTTCCGGCCCGTGAGGAACGATCACGTTGTCAGCCAGGGTAGGCAGACGCAGCAATGCGGCACCTTCCTGCAGCGCATCGTGGTTGCCCGCCAGCAGTACTACAGGCAGCGCGCCGAACGTGGCCAGAGCATCGCTGGCCTGCTGCAGCGTGTCCCGCCCCACTCGATTGGCATCGAACACGTCGCCTGCGACGACCACCAGATCCACGCCACGCGCATGGGCCAGCTGAGCAATGGCGCGGACGGTATCGTAGCGCTGAGCACGCAGACGTGCGGCGGTTTCCCCGGCAACGAAATCGAGGCGCAAACCGAGCTGCCAATCGGCGGTGTGGAGCACGCGCAAGGGACGGATCCGGTCCGGGACACCTGGCCGCACCTTACACAGACAGCGGCATCCGCTCCAAGGGGACGGTTGGCCTTCGCGGCCTCAACTGAGTTCGCGCGGGGGTTCCCGGCCCTTGCCGTCGACGAGGATCCAATAGCTGAGGTCCCGACGCAGTTTCGCCGGCGCGATAGCAGGAAAGGTCACTGCCGGACCCTGGTTGAGCAGGCGTGTCAGTTCGGTCATGAACGGGCCGGGCTCACCGATCGCCACGCAGCCGAGCCGCGTCCGCGTCAGCGCGAGATACGCCTGATTCCGCCGCAGCAGTTCATCGTCCGGATCCACCACCGACTCGGCGGTCACGCGCTGCAACCCACAGACATAGACCTTCCATGCTTCCTGACCGCAGGCATACTCGACGTCGCAGATCGTGACGCGTCCGGGCTGCCGAAAAGATCCGCGCGCCGTCGCGATATGGGTCTCGATGCCGACGTGGTTCAGGGCGATGCGCAGTTTTTCCGGGCTCGGCTGGGCTTGCGATGGTACGACCACGAGTACGTCATCCGGCGTGAGGCCTGCCGCGAAATCGGCGCGCAGATGCTCGATCAGCGTGGCGAGGGCGTTCTGTTCCTGCTGCACCTCGACCGCCTCGAGCACCTCGAGTCTTACCCAGGTGGCCCCGTCCTGCACACCGCCACCGCGCGATCGGTGATCGTATGGATGCCCACTCGCCGATGCATCGCGCTCGATGCGGATGGGACTCTGCTCGCGCAGACCGCGATCTGAAAAATCACCCAGAGCGCGCAAGCCCAGGGCACTCCACTCGTCCCTGTGAAACACCGCCTGCAGCGGGCCACTGCGGCGCGCGAGCCCCATGGCCATAGCCTGTGCATAGGTGAGCAAGGCTCCGGGGGTACGGTAGCTTCGACTCAGGTTGCGCGCCTTCGGGATCCCGGATGGGTATTGGCCCGAGAGATCCACCCGCGGCCGCCCGAGCTCATCGAGGCCGAACACCTCGACCGCGCGCGGAATCACCAGATTTTCGATCCCCTGAGCATCGTCGTGGGTCCAATAGAGACGGTGCGGCGGACGCAGGGCCAGGCGCGCCAGCCGGTATGCGCTTGGCGGCATGTCCTGGCCTTCGTCGATCAGGATCGCATCGAGAAACGGTTCTGGCTCATCCTCACCCAGGTCTCCCTCGAGCTGATCACAGGCCCATGCCAGACCACGGGTCTCCGCAGGACGCCAGCCCAGGTGCCGCTGTGCATCGGCCTGGGTAAGCGTGCGGGCGCTCCAGCGGCGGGACGCCTCACGATAGAAGCCCGGAGTGGCTTCACTGCCCCAGGCATGCCAGATCCGCAGGCGAGCGAAATCCGGCGCAGCGCCAGTGAGGTCGCGATAAAAGGCCTCCACCCATTGCCGCAGAGGACCTGCAGATCCCGGATGAGCGTAAACCAGCGCCAGGTCCCAATCCGGATGCACTGCATGCATCATCGCAGCACGCCGAGCGAGCAGGAGCGTCTTGCCGCTGCCGGCGACACCGCGGATGCGCTGTGGCCCCTCGGGAATCTCGTTGGCAACCCGCTCCTGAACCTCGTCGAGCCAGCACGGTTCACTCGTGAGCACATCGATCCAGCGCAGCGGACTGTCCGGCGGCGCATTCTCCGGCGCCGGACGATGTTCGCTGCCGGGTATCGCTCCGGACAACGCCGCCTTCAGCTTGGTCCAGCGACCCGGGGCGGCTACCGCGACCGAGTCACCGTGGGCGGCGAGATGGCGTCGCAACGCACGGGGCTGCAGTTCGTCGAAGGTGAGCACGCCGCCGGCAAACTGCGGCTGGGCGGCAAACGCCGATTCCCGCCAGGCACTGGTCCGCATGAACGGCAGCGCGAGGCGGGTCCCGACCGGAAAATCCACGTCCGCGAAACCAGGGTGCCGCGCCAGACGTTCACGCAGCGCCTGCGCCTGGGCGGCGAGGCGCGAGAGCTCCGTGGCGACTGCATCCGGCGCGAAGGTCTCGATACGGTCACCTCGGGCCGACAGCAGCCAGAGTCCGGAGCCGAGCGACAGCACGAGCGCGTCAGGTCGCAAGCGCTCAGGGTCGTCAGCCGCGAACAGCGGATAACGGAACCAGGCAACGCCATGCTCATGTCTCAGAGCGCGCTGCACCAGGTTCCACACCAGCCGCTGCCCCGAGAGGTGGTCCGGTGGCTCATTTGGGCAGAAGAGCATGGGGTCCTTTTCCCGCTCTGCGCCGAAAGCGCACAGATTAGCCTGCATGCGCAGCATGGGCCATGTAGTGACGCAACCAGCGGGTTGCCCGCTTCGGGCGCCGCAGGCGCTATGCTGGGCGGATCATTGCGAGCGGCGAGGGCGAAGATGAAGTCCGAGAGCTGGAGGGTCGGCAGTATCCGCGTCACCTGCATTCCGGAGCAGGACCGCATTCCGGGCATGAAGGCTCTGCTGCCGGAGGCCACGCCAGACGCGCTGGCAGAGATCCCCTGGCTGCGCCCCCACTTCGTGACCACAGACGGCAAGCTGAAGGCCAGCATCCACGCCTTCGTGGTGGAAACCGAAGAGCGCTGCATCCTGGTGGACACCTGCATCGGCAACGATAAGCCGCGCAGCTACGCCGGCTGGAATCACCTGCAGGGACCGTTTCTGACGCGTCTAAGTGATGCCGGCTACCCCACCGAGCGCATCGATACAGTGCTCTGCACCCACATGCACGTCGATCACGTCGGCTGGAACACCTGCTGGCGCAACGGTCGTTGGGTCCCCACCTTTCCAGAAGCGCGCTACCTGTTCGGACGGATGGAGCTCGCGCATTGGCAGGCGGAGATCGAAAGCGGCACCTCGGAGGACGGGCTCGATCAGGGTCAGGTCTTCGCGGACTCGATTCAACCCGTGCTCGACGCCGGCCTGGCCGTGTTCGTGGATGCTCCCTACGAGGTCTGTACCGGGGTACGCCTGGTCCCGACGCCCGGCCATACGCCGGGCCACGTCAGCGTGGAACTGCGCTCAGAGGGCGCCGGAGCTTTCATCACCGGCGACATCATGCACCACCCCTGTCAGATCGCGCGGCCCCACTGGGCGGCATCGGCCGACGTCGAGCCGACGCTCGCCATGGCCACGCGCCGGCAGGTTCTGGCGGATGTCGCTGCAAGCGGCGAACTCGTCCTCGGCAGCCATTTCGCGGCACCCACCGCCGGGCGCGTGGTGCGCGACGGCGACAGCTTCCGACTGCTCACCGACTGAGGGCCGCCTCGAGATTTCGGCGCCGAACGGCCTGTTCGCACCCTGCACACGCCACGCGTTACCCTGCAGCATCTCATCCTTGTCAGGGGACACGCCCATGAGTCACGTCTACGGCACGACCGAAATCGTCGGTTCCTCCACCGAGAGCTATGACGACGCCATTCGCCAGGCCGTGGAGCAGGCGAGCAAGACCCTGCGGAACCTCGAGTGGTTCGAAGTAACGACGCAACGCGGTCACATCGAGAACGGCAAGGTCGCGCACTTCCAGGTCGCCATCAAGATCGGCTTCCGCTACGAAAAGCAGTAGCGCCAGGCCGCAAACCGACTACGCGCCGGCGGTGAAGAAGTCTGCCCTCGGCGTCATGGTCTCATCGTAGACCGGCTCACGCAGATCGCAGCGGTACTTGTAGTTGTCAGCCCCCGCGAGCCCGATCTCGCCAAGCATATCCCGCATATTGAAGTAGTTCTGGTGCTGAAAATGCGCTGCTAGCGAGGCCTCATCCTCCCACAGCTCATAGACTGCAATGCGCCCGGGGACACAGGGATCGGCCGAGAATACATAGGCATGGCAGCCGGGCTCCTGCTCCCGGGTCGCTTGCTGCAGCGGTAGCGCCCGCTCGATGGCCTCGTCGCGCTTTGCCGGATCTTCGAGATCGATGGTGCCTGCGATGATGATCATCCCTTTTCTCCCTTCACGGATGCATGTTCCGGCGCATCTTTTACCACAGGACTTCGCCGAACGCTGCGCCGGCAGCGCTCAGAGCAGTAACGAACCTGTTCCCAGCAACGAGCCCAGCGCTTGCGCCAGCTGAAGGGTCGCCCGCAGAAGGCACAAAGCTTACTCGGCAAATGCGGCTTTCTGTGCGCCATGCCCCGAATCATCCAGTTTAGCGAAGCCCGTGCGTCCGCGAGCATAGCGCAGCACGGCAGCGGCCCGTCACGCGCGTTCGAGCTTTGTTTGGCTTGCATCGTCTGCCGGCGCCGCGCAGGGTGGCCGGAAGGTACACGGGAGGAACATTCATGAGCACGACATGGCGGACTCATCGGGCGGAAGTGGTGATCGACGGCCTGCGCTTCGGCGAAGGGCCGCGCTGGCATGAGGGCCGGCTCTGGTTTTCCGACATGCACGACCGCTGGGTCCTCGCCATGGATCCGAGCGGAGAACTCACGCGTATCTGTCACATCGAGGCGGAGCCTTCGGGGCTCGGCTGGCTACCCGACGGTCGCCTACTGGTGGTCTCCATGCGCGACCGCCGCGTGCTGCGGCAGGAGGCCGACGGTCGCCTGGAAACCCACGCCGACCTCTCCGATCTCGCCCGCTTCCATTGCAACGACATGGTGGTGGCGGGCGACGGCCGCGCCTGGGTGGGCAATTTCGGCTTCGACCTCCACGCCGGCGCCACCTTCTGCACCACGGAACTGATCCGAGTGGATCCGGACGGCAGCTCGAGTATCGCCGCGTCCGAGCTGGCCTTTCCCAACGGGACCGTCATCACGCCGGACGGTCTGACGCTTATCGTCGGCGAGTCTTTCGCAGGCCGGCTGACGGCCTTCGACATCGGCAGTGACGGCACCCTCACCAATCGGCGGCTGTGGGCGCAACTGCCCGAAGGGTGGATTCCCGACGGCATCTGCCTGGATACCGAAGGCGGCATCTGGGTCGCCTCCCCACGGGGTGATGTCTGCCTGCGCATCCTCGCCGGCGGCGAAGTCACCGACGTCGTAGAACTCGACCGCGGCGCGTATGCCTGCATGCTCGGCGACGACGACCGGCGTAGCCTCTACATCTGCACCGCGGGGGACTCGGATCCCACTGAGACTTCAGCCCGGACCGGGCGCATCGAACGCGTCCGGGTGGAGGTTCCCGGCGCTGGCTGGCCTTGAACGCTCACTCGATCGCGCTCCATTTGAAAGGCTTGGCTCACGCCTCGATCCGGTGCAGCTGCTCGAGGTCAGCGCCAGTGGCGCCGGTCGGCGAGGATCGCCTGGGCGGCATTGTGACCGGGAAGTCCGGAAACGCCGCCGCCCGGATGGGTGCCCGACCCGCACAGGTAAAGCCCAGGCACCGCACCGCGATAGCGCGCCTGCCCGAGCATCGGTCGAGCTGAGAACAGCTGATCGAGCGTGAGGGCGCCGTGGAAAATGTCGCCGCTCGGCAGGCCGAAGGTGCGTTCGAGATCGAGTGGACTCAGCACCTGCCGGCCGAGTACCGCGGCGCGGAAATTGGGCGCGTAGCGCGTGACCGTCTCGATCATGAGATCCGCCACCTCTTCCTTGTGGTCGTCCCAGGAACGTCCGTCAGGCAACTCCGGCGCCGTGTGCTGACAGAACAGGCTCGCCACGTGCTGCCCCGGGGGCGCCAGGGAGTCATCCAGGGTCGAGGGAATGACCAGTTCGACGATGGGGTGGCGTGACCAGCCATGGCTGCGAGCGTCGAAGTAGGCCTGCTCCATGTAGTGGAGGCTCGGTGCCAGGATGATTCCGGCGGTGTGATGCGCCGCCCGCTCCCTGCCGGGCAGACAGGTGAAGTCCGGCAGCTCCGAAAGCGCCACGTTCATGCGGAAACTCGCGGATCCGCAGCGCCAGCGGAGCATGCGCTCACGCACGTCTTCCGGTACGTCTCGAGCGGCCAGCAACTGCAGATACAGCGTGCGCGGATCGACGTTTGCCACCACGACCCGGGCGCGGTACTCGACGCCATCCCGGGTAACGACGCCCGTGGCGCGCCCGCCTTCGACCCGCACCTGCTCGACCGGAGCATCGACCTCGATGCGCACACCACGCGATCGAGCCGACTCGGCCATGGCGCTGCTGATCGCGCCCATACCGCCCAGGGCATGCCCCCACGCGCCTTTGCGTCCGTTCACCTCGCCGAAGACGTGATGCAGGAGCACGTAAGCGGAACCCGGCGAGTACGGGCTGGCGTAGTGACCGACAATGCTGTCGAAGCCGAGCACGGCTTTGATCGGTTCGCTTTCGAACCAGCCATCGAGAAAATCGCCTGCCGAGCCGCCGAATAGCGTCAGGAGCTCCTGGCGCTGGCGCCGGTCGAGGCCGAGCAGGCGCCGCCCCACCGTCACGCTGCGCAGCAGTTCCGTGACGCCTTCGCGCCAGCTCGCCGCCACCAGGTTCGGTGGGGCGCGCAGCGCCAGTTCCCTGATCACGTCGGCGAGCGCCTCGAGGCGGGCCGCGTAAGCGTCGAGTCGTTCGGCATCCCGGCGCGAGAACTGCGCCACGCTCAGCGCAGTGCGCCCGCCGCCCACTTCGAGGCAGCGACCGTCTTCGGTGGGGAGGAAGTTCCCCATTTCCCGTTCGACGATGCGCAGGCCAAAGCGCGCGAGGGCGAGGTCGCGGATCACTTTCGGGTGCAGCAGCGAAACCGTATAGGCGGCAACGGAGTTGCGAAAGCCGGGGTGGAAGGTTTCGGTGACCGCAGCGCCTCCCACCACACCACGTCGCTCGAGAACCGTGACAGTGAGTCCCGCAGCAGCCAGATAACCGGCGCACACGAGCCCGTTGTGGCCACCGCCGATGATCAGTACGTCACTCGAGAAAGCCACCCGGTTCGCCCCCATCGGCGCATCCCTGCATACAATGCCGCATCGAAAGCACGAGAGGCACTGGCTCGAGCGCGCGGAAGCGCAGGAACTCGCGCTCCTGCCTCTCAGAGAAAGGGACGATCCTGCAGTGAACGAAGCCGATCTGGAAGCACGCCTGGCGGACCTCGAGGGGCGCTTCGCCTTCCTCGATGACCTGCTGCATCAGCTGGACGCGGTGGTCACAACCCAGCAACGTGTCATCGATGATCTACGGGAGCAGCTCGATCAGACCCGTGCGAGCCTGAAACAGGCAGGCCTCGGGGGCGCTGACGAGTCACCGGAGCCTCCCCCTCCCCATTATTGAAGCTGGAGTATGAAACTGTAATGGCCCAACTGACCTTTTTCGGCGCAACCGGTGAAGTCACCGGCTCGCGCTACCTGCTCGAGACCGAAGACGCCCGCATCCTGCTGGAGTGCGGCCTCTGGCAGGGTGGCGCCCAGGCCGAGCGCCGCAACCGGGCGTCGCTGAAAAAACTCGTCAGGAAGATCGATGCCGTGGTGCTGTCGCACGGTCATCTGGATCACGCCGGACTGCTGCCGAAGCTGGTTCGTGACGGCTACCGCGGTCCGGTCTACTGCACCCGCGGCACCCGCGAGCTGCTCGCCATCATGCTGCGGGATGCTGCCCACGTGATGGCGAAGGACATCGAGTGGGAGAACCGCCGCCGTGAGCGTGCTGACCGCAAGCTGCTCACGCCGATCTACGATATGGACGACGTGGACGCAGCACTCGAGCTCTGCGAGCCGCTGCGCCTCGGCAACGCAGAGCGCATCGCCCCCGGCATCCAGCTCACGCTGCACGACGCCGGCCACATCCTCGGCTCCGCCATCGTCGATCTGATCGTCGAGGACGGCGGCCGCCGGCGCCACCTGGTGTTCTCCGGCGACCTTGGCAATCCGGATTCGGTCCTGATGAATGAGCCGGCGCGGCTCGAGCACGCGGACGTGGTCCTGCTGGAGAGCACCTACGGCAACCGTGACCATCGACCCCTCGATGCAACCCTGGACGAGCTGGCAGACATCCTCGCCCAGGCGGATCGGGATGGCGGCAACGTGCTCATCCCGGCTTTCGCGGTTGGCCGCACTCAGGAAGTTCTTTATCACCTCGGCATGTTGCGCCACGCCGGCCGACTGCCGCAGCAGAAGGTGTTTCTCGATAGCCCCATGGCCATCGAGGTGACCCAGCTCTACGACCGTCTGAGTCATCTGCTGGATGCCGAGGATCTCGCGATCCTCAAGTCCGCAGGCGGCCCGGGCCTCAGCCAGGCCCTGCCGCAACTTCAGCTGACCGAAAACGTCGAGGCGTCCATGGCCATCAACCGTATTCGCGGCGGTGCCATCATCATCGCCGGCGCCGGCATGTGCAGCGGCGGCCGCATCCGTCACCACCTGAAGTACAACCTCTGGCGACAGCAGAACCATCTGGTGTTCGTAGGCTTCCAGGCCGCCGGCACGCTCGGCCGCATGCTTGTGGACGGCGCGAAGAAAGTGAAGTTGTTCGGAGAGGAGATCGCGGTGAAAGCGGAAGTGCACACTCTCGGGGGCTTCTCCGCACATGCCGGGCAGAGCCAGCTCCTGGACTGGGCCGCCGCTTTCCAGAATGGACCCGTGTTTCACCTCGTCCACGGCGAACCGGAGGTTCGCGAGTCGTTGGCCCGAGCGCTGCACGCCCGGCACGGCATCGACGCGCGTCTGCCCGAACCCGGAGAGACGGTGATGATGTGACCGAGGCTGGTACCATCGGACTCCAGACCATAACGAGAGGGAGCAGTGACCCATGCAGGACTCCGCACCCGGCCTCGCGGCCGATCTCTTCCAACTCGCCATGTCCGATGAGGCCCAGCCCCTCATGGATGCGGTGAAGAAGCACATCCGCGACAACGTCGATCCCATCACCGAGGAGTTCTTCGCGCTCGACAAGGAGAAAGAGGACCGCTGGAGCTGGCACCCGCGGCAGCTTGAGCTTCTGGAAAGCGCCAAGAACGCCGCCAAGGAAAACGGGTTGTGGAACTTCTTTCTGCCAGACAACGAGTACGGCAGTGGCCTGACCAACCTGGACTATGCCTACATCGCCGTCGAACTCGGCAAGTCGCCACTGGCGTCCGAGTCGCTGAACTGCAGCGCACCGGACACCGGCAACATGGAAGTACTCGAACGGGTCGGCACCCCGGAGCAGAAGAAGCAGTGGCTGGAGCCGCTGCTCAACGGTGAGATCCGCTCCGCTTATGCCATGACCGAGCCGGGCCTGCCGTCCTCGGACGCGCGCAACATCAGCACTTCGGCCGTACTCGACGGCGACGAGTGGGTGATCAACGGCGAGAAGTTCTACATCTCCGGCGCTGGTGATCCGCGCTGCAAGATCATGATCGTCATGGTGAAGACCGACCCGGACGGACCTCCGCACAAGCAGCAGTCGCAGATCCTCGTGCCCATGGACACGCCCGGCGTGAAGATCCTCGACGCCATGCAGGTGTTCGGCAAGGACCATGCCCCGCGCGGCCACATGCACATGCTGTTCGAAAACGTGCGGGTACCGAAGGAGAACATTCTGCTGGGCGTCGGCCGCGGTTTCGAAATCAGCCAGGTGCGTCTCGGCCCCGGCCGTATCCATCACTGCATGCGCTCCATCGGCAAGGCCGAGAAGGCGCTCGAACTGATGGTGAAGCGCTCCGCCACCCGCGAGGCCTTCGGCCGCCCCATCGCCAAGCTCGGAGGGAATCTCGAGATCATCTCCCGAGCGCGGATCGAGATCGACGCCATGCGGCTGATGGTGCTGCAGGCCGCCAAGGCCATGGACGTGCTCGGCAACAAGGAAGCGCGGGTCTACGTCAGCGCGGTGAAGGCCATGGTTCCGGAGAAGGTCTGCCAGATCATCGACCAGGCCATTCAGATGCATGGAGCGGCCGGCATCTCCCAGTGGACGCCGCTGGCCGAGATGTACACCGACATGCGCCACCTGCGCTTTGCTGACGGTCCGGATGAGGTGCACCACATGGTGGTGGGCCGCAACGAGCTGCAGAAGTACGATATGTGGTGACCCGCAGGCGGTGACCCGCAGGCGGTGATCCGCAGGCGGTGATCCGCAGGCGGTGATCCGCACCCGGTGATCCGCCGGAGGCAGCAACATTCTGTGGGAAGGCGTGCCGGCAAAGCCGGCGCGCCGATCGCCGACTGCCATCCAATCGGGCTGCAATTCATCACCACCGCTGTCACCCTGGACGCAGCTGTCTGTGGCTTCGGAGCGTCCTCATGAAGAACGTCAAGACGACGCTTGCCGTCATGCTCATTGCACTGGTCGTGATCTTCGCATTCCAGAATTCGGAGACCGTGAGCGTCGCATTCCTCATCTGGACA
>SLQW01000130.1 GCA_007131295.1 Pseudomonadales bacterium
CAGGCCGCGAGCGCAGGCCGCGAGCGCAAGCCCCGTGCGTCAGCTTTCCGATTTCGGCTCCGGCACGCTCATGGCGAAAGGGTGCAGCGTCAGGTAGTGCGCGCCGCAAGCCAGCGCACCCGCGAGGTAGAGCGGCAGCAGGACCCACAGTATGTCGGCGGCGTCCGTTGCCCGCAGCATGCCGCCGAGCAGCCAGTGGACGACGATGGCGCTGCCGAGAAGGCAGCAAGCGGCTGCCAGCATGCGGTCCATCACCGCCAGGACCGTGCCCGTGATCGCGCCGAGCGTGCTCAGGATCCAGATCCGGGTCACCACACCGAACATGGCAGCGATGGCGCTTGCCTGCCCCCAGCCCAGCTGGGCGCTGGCTCGGGCGTCCTCGCCGCCGGCATGGGTTCCCATGGCGACGATGCCGAGAGTCAGTGCGGCGAGTCCGCCAAGCACCAGCGCAGTGATGCGCAGGACCTGAGGACGAAGAATGGTGTTGAGGACGGCATGCACGGGCGATGCCGAGGTAGGCGTATCCATTTGGAGCCTCCGGACTTGCTGCTGAATATCCGTCGATGATCAAGATGTTCCGCCGCGTGCGCGGCAGGAGTTATGGCGCTTTAGTGTGGGTTAGCGGCACATTAGGCGCGGGACCCGCGGTGGCCGGATCGCGTACCCTTGAGGTGGCCGCGCAGCGCTCTGCGTGCAGAATCAGGAGGGGGAGAGATGACCAATTTCAGCGAGGTGCCCTGGATCAAGGCGCATATCGAGCTGTATCGCAGCGATCCGGAAAAGGCTCACATGTGGGACTCCAGGCCGGTAGGCGGGCCGGGTATCCTGCCGACCCTGCTGCTCACCACCCGCGGTCGTAAGACCGGCGAGCCGCGCCCGGCGCCGCTCATCTACGGCGAGTCCGAGGGCAGCTTCGTGGTGATTGCGTCGAAGGGCGGCATGCCGACCCACCCGTTGTGGTTCCGCAACCTCGAAGCCGACCCGAGCTGCGAGCTGATGGTCGGGCCTAGACAGTTCGAGGCGCGCGCCCGGATTGCCGCAGGTGCGGAGCGGGACCGGCTGTGGAAGATGATGGCCAGAATCTATCCGCCCTACGACGAGTATCAGGAGCGGGCCAGTGAACGCACGATTCCCGTCGTGGTTCTCGAACCGGTAGGCTGAGTACTCGCAGCACGCGTACGCTTCGCCCCTGGGGACGGGCGTCGATGAGGTTCGTGTTAGCGTCGCCCGGCACCGTAGGACGCCGGTTCAGGTTCCAGTGCAGTCGGCCCGCGCCTCAGGCGCGGGCCAGTCGGAGAGGAAACCCGCCATGTCGCGATCCGCGTCAACGGACCGCACCGAGCTGACCCGCAGCAAACTGTTCGCTTTCGCTTTGCCTGCCGCACCCATTGCGGCCATGGGGCTGCCGCTGGCGGTGCACCTGCCCCCGTTCTATGCCGGCTCCCTCGGTCTCGGACTGTCGGTAGTAGGCGGGATCTTCCTCCTCGCGCGCTTCTGGGACGTGTTCACCGATCCCGTCCTCGGGATTCTGTCCGACCGCTTCCCGAGCCGCTGGGGTCGCCGCCGGCATTGGATCGTCGCGGCGGTGCCGATCATGCTCGTGGCGGTGGTGATGGTGTTCCTGCCCGTGGGCGACGTCAGCGGCGCCTACCTCCTGTTCTGGCTGTTCGTACTCTACGTGGGCTGGACGCTCCTGACGCTGTCGCACATGTCCTGGGGTGCGGAGCTGACTCCGGACTACCACGACCGATCCCGCGTCCACGGCGCCCGCGAGATGGCGCTGATCCTGGGCATGGTCGCCGTTCTGGCGATTCCGGCGCTGATCGAGTTCACCGGGCCTGACGACCTGCCTCGGGCGCGGGTGGCGTCCATGGGCTGGTTCGTGCTCATTCTGCTGCCGCTGTCGGTGTTCTGGGCCGTCACCCGAGTCGGCGAGCGGCCGACGCCGCCGCCGCAACGCATTCCCATGCGCGAAGCGGTGGGTGCCCTGGTGGAGAGCCGGCCGCTGCGGGCTGTGCTCGCTGCCGATCTGGTCTCTGGCGTCGCCAACGGTCTGGTGTCGAGCATGTTCCTGTTTCTCGCCGAGGACGTGCTCGGTCTCGGTCGCGTGTCGAGCCTGCTGCTGCTGGTCTACTTCATCTCCGGGGTCAGCTTCATCCCTCTCATGCTCTATTTTGCCCGCCGCTTCGGTAAGCATGTGACCGCGGCCGGCTCGGCGCTGTTCAACGCGATGACCCTGCCGCTGATCCTGTTCGTACCCGAGGGCAACGTGGCGTTCGCCCTGTTCGTTTGGGTCTGCCTCGGAGTCAATATGGCGGCCGGCCCCTTCCTGTTCCGCTCGATCATGGCCGACGTCGCCGATCACGACACGGTGCGCACCGGACAGCAGCGCACCGGACTGTTTTACGCCCTGCTGACTTCGACCAGCAAGGTGGGCGCCGCCGTGGCCATCGGCGGGGGCTACCTGGCCCTCGATCTCATCGGTTTCGCACCCGGCGGCGTCAATACGCCTGCTGTGCTGGATGGTCTGCGTGCGGTCTACGTCTGGCCGGCGGTGGCGATCAGCCTCATGGTGGCAGTGGTCTTCTGGTATTTTCCTCTGGACGAGGAAGCTCAGCGCGAGAACCGCCGCATTCTCGAAGCGCGGCGGCGGGCAGCGCTGGAGGACGCGTCCGAAGCGGCTGGGGGCTGACGTTACGGCGCCCGTGGGGAGGATTCATGGATCTCATCATTCGCTCTGCCGCCGTTCATGACGGTACCGGCGCGCCGGCGACGATCACCGACGTCGGCGTCGCGGCCGGACGCATTGCCGCCATTGGCGACCTGTCCAACACGGCCGCCGGGGAAGTGATCGACGGGACGGGACTCGTCCTGGCCCCCGGTTTCATCGACATGCACTCTCACTCCGACTGGGTGCTGCCGCAGCCGCACCATGGGGCGGTGCTCGCGCCGCTCCTGGAACAGGGCATCACCACCATCGTCGGTGGCAACTGCGGCTCCTCGCCGGCGCCCATCCTGCCGAACCGGGAGGGCCGGGTGCGCAACGTCGGGCGCATGCTGCACGACGAGGCGCTGGAGTACGACTGGTCCGATATGGCCTCCTTTCTGGACCTGCTGGAGCGCCAGGGCGTGGCGGTGAACCTGGCGCAGCTGGTGGGCCATGGGACCATCAGAAGCGGCATCATGGACAAGGTCGACGAGGCTGCGGATGGCGCGCAGACGGCGGCGATGACCGATGCGGTACGGGAGGCGCTCGATGGCGGCGCAATGGGTCTCTCCACCGGTCTCGGCTATGCGCCGGGTGTGTTCTCCGACCGCGAAGAACTCGTCGCCGTCAGTGCGCCACTCAAGGAGCGGGGCGGTCTCTATACCTCCCATGCCCGCAGTTATGTCGCCGTCAGCTCCCGCAGCGATCCCGACGCAACGCCCTCCAACATCCGCGCATTGGACGAGACCGCGGCGGTCCACCGGGCTCACGGCGTCAAGGTGCAGCACTCGCACCTGATCTTCGTCGGCGATGCGACCTGGCCCACTACCGATGCCGCTCTCGAGCACCTCGATCGCCTTGCCGAGGACGTGGATATCGCCTGTGACGCGTTCCCCTACGTGGGTGGCAACACGACGCTGGTGGTGTTCATGCCGCCCTGGAGCCTGACTCGCCTCTCCGAGGCGGTGACCGACCCGGACTTGAGGGCCAAGGCGAAAGCGAGCCTGGAGCGTCAGCAGGCTACCTTCGGCATGTGCTGGGACGACACCCAGATCATGTGGGTTCCTGATCGCACGAAGGCCCGCTACGAGGGCATGACCGTGGCGGAGATCGCCGCCGAGCGCGGTGAGAACGCCACCGAGACCTACCTCGACCTGATCGCCGAACTCGGTGGGCGGACACGGATCATCAACTGGAATTACTCGGGTCGAGACGACGAGGAGTCGAGTCTGCGCAAGGTCCTCAAGCACCCCCGGACCTGCTTCGAGACCGACACGATCCTGACCGGTCAGGGCTTCGACAATCCTGCCTCTTACGGCACGTTTCCGCGCATTCTCGGTCGCTATGTACGCGAGCTCGGGCTGTTCAGCCTCGAGGAGGCGATTCATCGCATGACCGGAATGTCCGCTGAGCGCATGAACATCGCCGACCGCGGCCGCATCGATGTGGGCCTCGCCGCGGATCTGGTGCTGTTCGATGCGGCTACCGTCGGTGACAACACGACGCGCAAGGCGCCCGACCGGTCGCCCTCAGGCATCGAGCTGGTGGTGCTGAACGGAACCGTGGTCGTTCGTGCCGGCCGCTTCGATGTGAATGCCCGCGCCGGCAGCGTGCTCAGGCTGCAGCGCGGCAGGGTCGCTGCCTAAGGGTGCGTGCTGCGCAGCGCAGATTGCGGTGCAAGCGCCGCGAGGGCACGTTCACGCTGCCGCCTTCGCGAGGACGAAGCGGCGCAAGGCCTGGGGGTCGGCCACGCCGCGAACGTGCAGGCTGCTGCCGTCCACGCAGATCACGCTCACCTTCCCGTAGCCGAGGATGCCACCGAGCCAGCCGCGCTTGACGCCGCAGGCTTCGACGTTGGCCAGGGCGAGCTTGCGTATGCGACGTCGGAATACGCCCTGTTCGATCAGCAGGTGACGGTCTGTCACCACCATCGACGTGTTCAGAAACGCCGCAAGCGCCGTGACGCCGGTACCGGGAAGAGCGAGCAGGTAGAGCACCGCGGCGATAGTGACGCCGATGACACCGAATGGCGCAACGAGCGCGAGCACGGCGAGGATCAGGACGCCGAAGGGCGGCAACAGCACACCCCAGTGCTCCTGCGCCCGGTGGACGACGGTCTCACCGGCGGGGATCTGCGCATCGAGATGGCTCGCGCGGCCGAGCAGCCAGCCGAGGGCTGCGACCAGAGCGGCAGGTGGAAGGAGCATCGCCCCTGCAACGAGGAGCATGTTGCCCAGTCTGCCGCCGGTCCAGGCCACACCGAGGATCAATGTCAGGACTGCGGCCAGCAGCAGCCCGGCACCGCTGAGGACGAGATTGCGCCGCCAGTCGATCCCGTGCGTGACGCTGCGTCCACCGGGCCACCAGCGGATCAGAGCGGTACAGAGGGAAGCCGGCAGGAACACGGCGAACAGGGCCAGAAACCACATTGCCGTGGGGCCGCGGATGGCCATGGCCAGCAGCAGGGCGATCAGCGCGGCAGCGGCGAATCCGAGAGGTGCCCAGCGTTGCATCGATTCTATGAAGCTGCGTTCCACGGCTGACAGGCCCCTTTGGTGTCCGGCCCGGTAGGCTAACCCAGCTCGTGGGCCAATGCAGAGCAGAGACCAGGGGAACCGGCTTCGGGGAGCCGCCATCGGGGATCCGCCATCGGGGATCCGCCATCGGGGATCCGCCATCGGATAGCCGCCCTCGGGGATCCGCTATCGGA
>SLQW01000182.1 GCA_007131295.1 Pseudomonadales bacterium
AAGCGACCGGTCGGATCAGCAGATTGCCGACCGCATCCACCTCGGCGGCGTAGCCGGGCAGGATCAGGGTGGTGGAGTCCATTTCCGTGACGACGGCGGGGCCCGGAACGCGATGTCCGGGCGCGAGCCGGGCGCGGTCATAAAGCTTGGCGTCGTGCCTGCGGCCCTCGGCAAACACCTGATGATCGCCGATGACCGCGTCCTCGACGCTGCCCGAGCCACCCCCTCGCACCTCGGCTCTGACGTTCGCGGGCGGCCCCTGAACGACACTGCGCAGGTTGACGAACTCCTTGTCGGCGTCCAGGGCGAACGTGAACAGCTGCTCGTGCAGCGCATCGAAGCGTGCCGCAACGCCAGCGAATCCTTCTGCCGCGAGTTCGTCGGCGGAAGTGTCGATGGTCAGCACCAGGCCCTGGCCGCTGTAGCGGACGTCCACCTGGAACTGCGAGCTGATGTGCCCGTCGTCGAGTCCGGCACCGCCGCGCCCGCCCTGCTCGGCCAGCATGGCATCCCGGGCGTCCCGATCCAGAGCCTCGAGCTCCGCCACGATCACCTCCGGCGTGGTCGCGTCGAGCTTGCTGATCAACGTCCGCGACGACTCCGCCCGCAGCCGGGTGGTGGCGTCCCCGTAGGCACAGAGCACGCCCGGCCCAGGCGGAATGATCACCGGCCAGGCGCCGGTGAGGATACCCAGCGCGTTCGCGTGCAGAGGGCCCGCCCCACCGAAAGCGATCAGCGCGAAGTTCCGCGGATCGTAGCCTTTCTCCACCGACACCAGCCGCAGCGCACCGAACATGTTCTCGTTGACGATCTTGATGATGCCTTCGGCCGCCTCCTCGAGCCCGAGGCCCATCGCGTCGGCAATGGTCTGTACTGCCCGTTCGGCGCGCTCCAGGCTGATCGCCATGTCGCCACCGAGCCGCGCGCTGGCGGGCAGGTAGCCGAGCACGACGTTGGCGTCGGTCACGGTGGGCGCCTCACCGCCGTTGTCGTAGGCCGCGGGTCCTGGCACGGCGCCCGCCGACTGGGGCCCGACCCGCAGCGCGCCCGTCAGTTCCGGAACGTAGGCGATGGATCCGCCCCCGGCGCCTACCGTGCGCACGTCCACCGAACTCGCGCGCACATTGACGTCACCCACCGTGGTCTCGCGACGGACCAGGGCCTTACCGTTCTCGATCAGGGAGACGTCCGTGGACGTACCACCCATGTCGAAGGTCAGCAGGTTGTCGAACCCGGCCTGCTCGCCGATCCACAGCGCACCGGAAACGCCCCCGGCCGGACCGCTCATCAGCAGGTTGACGGGAAAGTTCGCCGCGGCAGACGCCGTCGACAGCCCGCCGTCCGAGCGCAGGATGGACAGCCGCGCCCCGTTCATGCGCGCATCGAGCTCGCGCTGCAGGTTGTCGATGTACTTCGCCACCTCCGGACGCACGTAGGAGTTCGCCACCGTGGTGATGGTGCGCTCGTACTCCTGCAGTTCGGGAATGACCTCGCAGGAGATGGACACCGGGATGCCCGGCATCACCTCAGCCGCGAGGGCGGCGACCCGACGTTCGTGATCGCCGTTGGTGAAGCTGTTGATCAGGGACACGGTGAGCGCCTCGATGCCCTGTCCGGCGAGCTCTTCGAGTGCTGAGCGGGTCGCTGCCTCATCCAGCGCTTCCACCACGCTGCCGTCGGCACCGATGCGCTCCGGAATCTCCCGCGTGCATTCCAGCGGCGCCATGGGGTCGGACTTGTCGTAGATCACCCAGCCGCCGAGCCCCCCGGGCACATAGGAGCGTGCAATCTGCAGGACCTGGCGATAGCCGCGGGTCGTGATCAGTCCGACCCGGGCACCGCGTCCGGTCAGCACCGCATTGGTGGCCACGGTGGTGCCGTGAGTGACGTGGCTGATCGCCGTGGGGTCGACGCCCGCAAGCTCACAGACGCGGGCGATGCCGTTGAGCACGCCAATGGACGAGTCGTCCGGGGTCGAGGGCACCTTGGCGGTATGAATCGTCCCGCTGTCCGTCTCGATGAGGAGTACGTCGGTGAAGGTGCCGCCGACATCCACGCCCAGCTTGTAATCCATGTTCAGCCTCTCGGTTTCTTGTCGCCGTCACGCTGCCGCGTGGCGGCTGCGCAGCCAGGGCAACGTCCGCCCGCCCACATCATGCCCCACGAGCGAGCGCACGTGGGTCACCACCTCCAGCAGGGCCTCGAGATCGATGCCCGTGTGGAATCCCGCCTGATGCAGCAGGCTGACCAGATCCTCCGTGGCCAGGTTCCCTGCCGCGCCGGGCGCGAAGGGACAGCCGCCGAGGCCGCCGATGCTGCTGTCGAATTTGCGGATGCCGCACTCCAACGCCTGCCAGGCGTTGGCCAGCGCCAGGGCACGGGTATCGTGAAAATGCGCCGCCAGACGCCGCGCGCCGAATTCCTCCACCAGCGCCGTGAACAGCTCTTTCACCTGGGATGGATTGGCAGCACCAATGGTGTCGGCGATGGTGACCTCGAAGGCTCCGGCCGCGAACATGCGGCGTGTGAGGTCGAGCACACGAAACTCCGGCACCCGGCCCTCGAAGGGGCAGGTCACCGCCACCGAGACATAGGCCCTGCCGCTGATGCCGTCCCGCCGCGCCTGCTCGAGTATTTCGCTGCATACGCGAAGCGTCGTCGTCAGATCCATGTTGATGTTCTTGCGATTCATCGTATCGGTGGCGGACAGGACGACGGCGACTGCCCGCGCACCGGCCGCACGGGCCATTTCGTAGCCCTTCATGTTCGGCACCAGGGCCGAGAAATCGGCTGCATCCAGATCCAGCGCCGCGACCACCTCATCGGCGCCCGCCATCTTCGGCACTGCCTTGGGACTGACGAAACTCGCCACCTCCACCGCTGGAATGCCGGTGGCGACGAGGCGCCGGATCAACTCCGCCCGATCGCCCGGCGTGACCTGTGCGGATTCGTTCTGCAAACCATCCCGAGGGCCGACCTCGTTGACGACCACCGTCTCCATCACGCTGCTCCCCGGGCGGCTTCGCCCTGGACGATCACCCCTTCGGCGAGACCCTGCTCGATACGCTGGGCATCGAGCTCGGTCCATTCCCGGAACACTTCCAGGGTATGTGCGCCGAGCAGCGGCGGAGACGTGTAGGGTGCGTCCGCATCGTGGCTCAGCTTGATCGGATTGCCGGGGACTTCCACGCTGCCACCCTCTGGATGCGCGACATCCACCACCATGCCGCGATGCCTGACTTGCGGATCCGACAGCGCCTGGGCAAGGTTGTTGACCCGCGCACAGGGGATGCGGGCCGCTTCCAACCGCTCGAGCCATACCGCAGCCGGCTCCGCAGCCAGCGCCTCACTGATCAGCCCCTCGATGAACGCCTTGTGCGTCAGGCGCACGTCAGCGGTCGCGAACTTCCGATCGCGCAGCGCCTCGATGTCCAAGAGCTCCACCAACGGTGGCCAGAAACGGTCGCCGATCACCGCGATGATGATGGCGTCATCCGCAGTGTCGAACGTGTTGTAGGGCGTGTGCACGAAGTGCGAATTGCCGATGGGTTGCGGAACCTCGCCGGACATGGCGTACATCGTGGCCATGTAGTTGAGCAGACTGATCTGCACGTCGAGCATGGAAATGTCCACGTGCTGACCGCGGCCGCTGCGCGTCCGCGCCAGCAGCGCCGCCTGCACGCCCATGACGGCGAACATGCCGCCGCCGAGGTCGCCGATGGGAATGCCGGCGCGTACCGCATCACCCGGCCCCTTGCCCGTGATCGACATGCCGCCGCCGAGCCCCTGCACGATCTGGTCGAAGGCCGGCCGCTGGAAGTTCGGCCCGTCCGCACCGAAGCCGGTGACGGAGCAGGTGATGATGCGTGGATTCACCGCCGCAAGCGTCTCGTGATCGATGCCGAGCCGCTCGGTCACGCCGGCCGAGAAGTTGTCGAGCACCACGTCGCTGGCCTTGACCAGTTCGTAGAAGAACGCCCGTCCAGCCGGCGCCTTGAGATCGATGGCGACGCTGCGCTTGTTGCGGTTGAGCGTGAAGTAATACGCACCCATGCCGTGAATGGAGTGCTTCGGGTCGTTTTCCAGCAGCCGCCGCGTGCCCTCACCCTGCCCGGGCGGTTCGACCTTGACCGTGTCGCAACCGAGATCCGCGAGGATCATCGCGGCATAGGGCCCGGACAGCATGTGGGTGAGATCGAGCAGGCGAATGCCTTCGAGGGGTCGGGACATGAACAGCTACCGTCGGATACGCCGGGACAACATTGTATACATCTTCCGAGCGCGCTGTCTCTACGGCAGCGGCGCCTTCAGCGTCAGCCGCGCGGCGCGGATGTGGCCGCGCATCAGCGCTTCCGCCCAGACGGCGTCGCCGGCCGTGAGGGCGTCGAGCAGTTCCTGATGGTGGTGATGGGACTGCGCCACCCGAGCCAGGGAGTAATGGCGCGCGGTATGGGCGATGAGCGCCTGCTCCACCAGGCGACCGAGCATGCTCTGCAGGCGCCCGCTCCCGGCCGCCTCCCACACCGTCTCATGGACGACGCGATTCAAGCGCAGGAACTGGGCCACCTGCTCCGCCTGGGGCGCCGAGGAGGCGAGCACGGCGTCCATCTCGGCGATGGCGCCGCCGATCCGCTGCAGCTGCTGCGGCGAGATCTGCCGCGCCGCCGCCGCAGCGGCATGACCTTCGAGCAGGGCGCGGAGATCGAACAGGTCGTCGAGATCATCGTCGCTCCAGGTCTTCACCTGGGCGCCCTGATTGCGCTGGATGCGGACGAAATCCTCAGCCGCCAGGCGGCGCAGGGCCTCCCGGACCGGGGTGCGGCTGACGCCGCAGAACTCGACGAGGTCAGCCTCCTTCAGGCGCGTTCCCGGCGCAAAGGTCCCATCGAGGATGCTCCCCCGGATTACGGCGTAGGCAGCGTCGGCGGCGTTGGCCATGCGTCATCTCACCTCTTGGGCGTTCCCTTCACGAAGCGTTAATGTATACAATCAGGCCCACAGGCGTCACGAACCGCGTTCAGCGAGGATCCCACCATGCGCTCACGTCATGCTCCTGCTCTGCCCCTGCTGGCCGTCCTCGGGGCGGCGCTGCCCCTGACCGCCATGCTCGCACCGCCGCCTGCGGCGGCGGCCGAGCGTGCCATCGAGGAAATCGTCATCACCGCCCGCCGCGCCGAAGAGCGCCTGGCCGATGTCCCCATGTCCGTGACGGCGTTTTCCGCCCAGGATATCGAGGACGCCGGCATCGAGCGCCCTCAGGATTTCATCAACCTGACGCCGAACGTGGTCATGGCCGACACCGCCAACTACGGCGATACGCTGGTGACGATCCGCGGCATCACCTCCACCCGGGACGCGGAGTCGAACTTCGCCCTG
>SLQW01000189.1 GCA_007131295.1 Pseudomonadales bacterium
ATTCCAGGCCACGGTCCGGTCTCAACGTTCGGCCAGGAACGGCGCGCCAACCCCTACGTGGCCGATATGCTCTTCAGCTGACGCGCGACCTCCGCAGGTCGAGCATCGCGGCACCGCGTAACCCGAACACCTTCGTTCGGGCGCTGCGGCGCAGCGCATCGGCGTGCGATCCGGGGCGGGTCAGCCCGCCGTGGCCGGGGGGCTCATGGCCCGACGGGGCTTCGCCGCCTGCGCAAGATGCGAGTCGGACTCCGTCGGCTGATTCGCCTCTGGATTGTTCGCGATCCACACGCAGAGCTGCGGATCGCACTCCTTGAGGTCACCCGAGATCCAGCGCCCCTCGCCGGAAAACAGCGCCGACCGATCCCCCTCGGTGACCCGGATGTTGCCGTCCGGCTGCAGCTCATAGAGCGCGTTGGTGAACGGATGCCGCGTGCTGCGCTCGCTCATTTGCCCTTCTCCACCCACTCGGTGAGTTTGTGATGCAGCCAGCGCACCTTGCTCTCCTGATACTTCGACGGGAACAGCCCCTTGTTATAGGTGGTTTCGAGCCCCAGCTGCACCTTCGGCATGTTGAACGCGTCCTGGTCGAATACCTTGCCGAGGAAGCCGAGCGCCGAGGACCAGGTCTCGTCAGGCTCCAGCCAGCGCACTTTCGCCGGCGGCGGCCGGTCACCCTGAAACGGCGCCAGCATGATGCACTCCATGATGCAGGAGCGGTGATCGTGACCGTTCGGACGGAAGCGATAGACGATGCGATTGAATGCGCCCCAGGGGTGGAAGTTCGGGAACAGCGTGTAGTCCAGGTTGTCGACCATTTCCGCGTCGCTGTACTCGTCTACCAGATCGCCAGCATCCGGCCGCAGCGCCTCCCGGCTCGCTGCCGCGCTCCACGCGCGCGGTGACATCCCTTCCGGCAATTCCGGCACTTCCCCGCCAACGGGTATGTCGAGCATCGAGCGGATGATTTCTTCCGTGGAAACGTCGTATTCCAGCAGCGGGCTCGGCGTCAGCGCCGGCGTGATCACCCGTGAACAGTTCTCCCACACGTCCACCTGGCTGTTGACGTCGCCGAGCGCCTTCATGATCTGCGGGTGGGTCCCGTTGACGTGATAGGCCTCGCAGAACGCTTCCTGGGCCACCTTCCAGTTCGCCGGCATGACCTTGGCGACGTGCGCCTGCTTGTAGAGTTTGGACAGATCCCAGCGCTCGAATTGCTTGGCGAGGTCCTTGATGAAGTCGTCGAATGGCTCGCAGTCCGGATCCGGATTGATGAACACGAAGCCGCCCCACGTCGCCGTCGGCAGCTCCGGAAGCGAAAAGTCCTCATCCTTGATGTGCGGAAAATCCCAGCGTGCCGGAATGTCCTTCAGACAGCCGTCCAGGGTCCAGGCGAAGCCGTGGAACGGGCAGCGCAGCTCGGAAGCATGACCGTCGAATTCCTTGAGCATGCGCCCGCGATGCAGACAGGCGTTGGGATAGGCCTTGATGACACCGCTCTCGGTGCGCACCACGAGGAACGACAACCCGGCAATGTCGTAGCGGTAGTGGTCGCCAGGGGCCGGGATGTCTTCCTCGCGGCAGGCGAACTGCCAAACCCGCCGCCACAGCCGTTCCACCTCGCGGTCGTGCCAGTCCTTGGAGGTATAACGCTCGACCGGGATCTGATCCGCCTTGAAGTCCTTCGGTGCCTGCAGACGCAGCACCTCCGGCACCGGCTTCGAGTCCTGATCCAGCAGGTCCTGGTAGGTGACCCCAGGCGAGCGGGTCATCTTCTCGGGGTCGAGTTTCTTTACTGGCTTGGCCATCTGCCTCTCCTGCTAAAACAAGGTTGCGCTCGATGTTGCCTCAGAGTCCGCGCGAAATTCCAGCGCGGGTGCTGGAACACGAAGCATAGCCGGCGTGGTTCGCGCACAGACCTGGGAGAAAAGCCAGTTATCAGCGGCCAGTCCCAGGCGGACTAATGCTGGACGCGTGCTCGACGAGGTCGCAGCGTCACGAGTGACCGAACATGGCACACTTACCCCACGGGCAACCATCATTCTGGAGCGCAATCTCATGCACGCTCTCTATCGGCTCACCGTACTGGCTGTTGGCGGGGCCTTCGCACTGGCCGCGGCACTGACCGCTACCGCGGCGCCCCAGGTGGGGGATCCCGCACCCGACTTCACCCTTCCTGCCAGCGACGGCGAGACCTACTCGCTCGCCGACTTCCGCGGCCGTGAGGCCGTCGTCGTCGCCTGGTTCCCTCGCGCGTTCACCAGTGGCTGCACCATCGAGTGCAAGTCCCTGGCCGAAAACGGCCACCTGCTGCGCCCGTTCGCGGCCACCTACTTCATGGCCAGCGTCGATCCGCTGGTGGACAACATGCGCTTCGCCGAGGAGACCGGCGCCGACTTCCCGTTGCTCTCCGACGAAGACAAGTCCGTGGCCGCCGCATACGGCGTGCTGCACGAGCGCGGTTTTGCCAAGCGATGGACGTTCTACATCGACGCCGACGGGATCATCGTCGCCATCGACAAGGACGTGCGCCCCGCCACCTCAGCGGAAGACATGGCCGCAACGCTCGAGGAACTCGGCATTCCGCTGCGCGACAGCGTCGCCGCGCGGGACTGATCGACGCCCGGCCTCGCTGTCTTCGCTCAGGGGCGGCTGCGCCGCCATCGTTGCGGCCGCCTGGGGGCGGCCACAACTTCCCACAGTGGCAACTTCGTTCCTGCGGCTGTCATGTGGGAAGGCGTGCTGCGTTTTCTGCAGCGCGCCGATCGCGGACTACAGCCCGATGGAAGCGTTGCGCTCGGGGCGGCTGCGCCGCCATCGGGGTTTCGTCTTCGCTCGAGGCTCGCTTCGTTCGGAGTGGCTGCCTTCGTTCGGGCGCTGCTGCGCAGCGCATCGGCGCGCCGCCCGGAGGGCGGCACGCCTTCCCACACACTATTGCGCTTCGATACCTTCGATCGAAGGCAGCACTTGTAGGAGGACTGCAGCGAAGCTGCGCTGTTGCCCGCCATCCCTGGCGGGCACCCTTCGGGCGCGCAGAGCGCGACCGGATCTGCTCCTGGCAGATCCGGGCCGATCGGCGGCGCAGCCGCCGGAAGGGCGCGATGCGTTGTCACGGATCAATGCGGGGTATCGCGTTGTCTGAATAATGGAGTGAGCAATGCACACACAGGCAAGGAGCAACCCATGCGGCTGATGCACACCGTGGCCGCCATCGCCACACTAGCCCTTATCGCAGGCTGCGCGACGCAACCGCAGGTCCGCACCCTGGTGGATGATTCCGTCGACTTCACCGAGTACCGGACCTTCGACTTCGTCGAACGCGCCGGCACCGATCCCTCCGACTACACCTCCACCCTCACCCGGCACCTGCGCGACGCCGCAGCCCGGGAGCTGGAGTCTCGCGGCTACCTGCGCGCGGAAGACCCGGACCTGCTGGTGAACTTTCACCTGCACACCCGGCATGAGACCCGCGTCACCGAGCGTCCGTCGACCCGCCTCTACTACGGCTACCACCGCAACTGGTTCGGCATGTGGGGCGCCTATCCGCTCGAGCGCGACATCGTCGAGCGCGAAGCCCACACGCTGCACGTGGACCTGGTGGACGCCAGTACGCGGCAGCTGGTCTGGGAAGGCATCGCTACCGGCGCCCTCACCCGCAACCTTCGGGATGAACCCGGACGCCACGCAGATCAGGCCATCTCCCAGATCTTCCGCGCCTACCCCTGGGATGCGCCGCGGCGCTGAGCCTCAGCTGCGGCCACGTGCTGCTTGACGCTGACGAAGCTGTCCGGCGTCACCGACATGGAGTCGATCCCGAGTTCCACCAGGAAGGCCGCGAAGTCGGGATGATCACTCGGCGCCTGTCCGCACAGCCCGACCTTGATCCCGGCCGCGTGCGCGCCTTCGATGGCGGTGCGGATCATCCAGCGCACCGCCGGGTCCTGCTCGTCGAACAGCGCGGCCAGGTTACCGGCATCCCGATCGACCCCCAGCGTGAGCTGCGTGAGGTCGTTGGAACCGATGGAGAAGCCGTCGAAGTGCGGAGCGAACTCCTCGGCCAGCACCACGTTCGCCGGAATCTCGCACATCATGTACACCTCGAGCCCGTCGCGGCCGCGCTCGAGGCCATGTTCCGCCATGACTTCGAGCACCTGCTGCGCCTCCGCGACGGTGCGGCAGAACGGAATCATCACGATCACGTTGGCAAAGCCCATGCGCTCCCGGAGGCGTTTGATCGCCTGGCATTCCAGCGCGAAGCCCTCCCGGTAGGCCGGCGCGTAGTAGCGTGACGCGCCACGGAAACCCAGCATCGGGTTCTCTTCCTCCGGTTCGAACGCCGTACCGCCGATGAGATTGGCGTACTCGTTGGTCTTGAAGTCACTCATGCGCACGATCACAGGGCGGGGATGCAGTACCGCGGCAATGCGTGCGAGTCCCTGCGCGAGCTGCTCGACGAAGTAGGTTTTCTTGTCCTCATAGGCACTCGTCATCGCCGCAATGCGCGCCTTCGCTTCCTCATCCTCGAGCTCGTCGAAGCGCACCAGGGCCATGGGATGAATGCGCACGTGGTCGTTGACCACGAACTCCATCCGCGCAAGCCCGACCCCGTCAGCGGGCAGCCGCCACCACTGAAAGGCCGCCGCCGGATTCGCCAGGTTCAGCATCACGCGCGTACGCGTCTCCGGCAGCTCCTCCAAGTGGATTTCTTCTTCCTCGTAAGTAAGCGCACCTTCGTAGACGAACCCCGTATCCCCCTCCGCGCAGGACACGGTCACCTCCTGGCCGTCGCGCAACGTCCGGGTGGCGTCGCCGCAACCCACGACCGCCGGCAGTCCGAGCTCCCGTGCGACGATGGCGGCATGCGAGGTACGACCACCATGGTCGGTGACGATGGCCGCGGCGCGCTTGAGTATCGGACCCCAGTCCGGATCCGTACTCGCCGTGACGAGGACCGCGCCTTCGGCAAACAGGCCCACGTCTCTCGGGCTGTCGAGACGGCATACGCGGCCGCTGACGATGCGCGTACCGACACTGGTCCCGCGGGTGAGACGGTGGCCTTTCTCCGTCAGGCGATGGACGCTGAACTGACCCGCCTTCTGCCGCGATTGCACCGTCTCAGGACGCGCCTGAACCACGTAGAGACGTCCGGTCTCGCCGTCACGAGCCCACTCGATGTCCATGGGCCGCCCGTAGTGCTCCTCGATGGCGCAAGCCCAGCGCGCCAGCGTCAGCACGTCCGCTTCATCGAGCACGAACGCCGAGCGCTCTGCCGCGGTAGTTTCTACCCGGACGATACCGCGCTCGCCATAGACCAGCTTCGCCTCCTTGCTGCCGCATTTGCTGTCGATGATCGGCACCCGCTCAGGATCATCGAGCAGCGGCTTGTAGACCTGATAGGCGTCCGGGTCCACGCTGCCCTGCACCAGACTCTCGCCGAGCCCCCACACCGCATCGATGACCACGACCCGGTCGAATCCCGTCTCCGGGTCGAGGGTGAAGATCACGCCCGCACTGCCGAGATCGGCCCGCACCATGGCCTGCACGCCCACCGAGAGCCCCACCTTGAAGTGATCGAAGTCGCGCGCCCGTCGGTACTCGATGGCCCGATCGGTAAACAGGGACGCATAGCAACGCCGGGCGGCATCGAGCAGGGCATCGGCACCGCTGACGTTGAGGAAGGTTTCCTGCTGGCCAGCGAAGCTGGCATCGGGCAGATCTTCAGCGGTGGCACTCGACCGTACCGCGACCGAGGCTTCGTCGACGCCCTGCCGGCGCGCCAGCTCGGCATAGGCATCCCGGATCGCAGCCTCCGCCGCCTCCGGCCAGGTCCCTGCCGTGAACGCTGCCCGCAACGCCCGCCCCACGTCCGCGAGCTGCCGTTCGCCACGCTCCAGCGCCCCGAGCTGTTCCTGCATGACCGGCGCGAGCTCGTTCGCCTCGACGTAGGCCCAGTAGGCCTCCACGGTAGTCGCGAATCCCGGCGGCACTTCGACGCCCGCGTCGCCCAGGTTGGCCAGCAACTCGCCCAGCGAGGCATTCTTGCCGCCGACGGCACCGATGTCTTCCGCTGCCACTTCGTCGAGCCAGACGACCTGCTCGCCCTCATGCGCCATGTCAACTTTCCTCCATCAATACACTGATCCGTGAACTTCGCTGCACTAAGGCAGTTTCGCCGATGGCATCGACGCCGCCAATGATCCGCATCATCCGAACCCGGGTTAAGAGGCTGCCGTCAGGCGGCCGCGAACTGATCGAAGTCAATGACCACCGCCGACGACATAGCTGAAGATCGCTGGGAAGCGCATGGCGCGCGGTGTCAGGCTCCGCGCGCCGCGTCGTCCTATTGCCCCAGCGCCAGGCGCTGCGATGGGTTCTTTTGCCTACCGACTGCGCTACCATGATCGACATTCGGACTGCCAGGAAGGCACCGGAATGTCGCAGCAGCCCGACAGTCCCATCGCTCCGCTTTTCGTGATTCGCGACTCAAGCCTGCTCGATAACGTTCTGGAACTGAGCGAGCTGCTGCTGGTCGCGCTCGATTCAGACGCCAACATTCGGGTATTCAATCGGGCATGTGAACGCGCCACCGGCTTCAAAGCGGCCGACGTTGTCGGCCGATCCATCTTCTCGACGCTGATTCCCGACGACGAACACGAGCGCGTTCGCGCCGTTGCAAACACTCTGGCGACGACCGGCGAAACGAGCGCATATGTCAATCACTGGCTAACGCGAGACGGCCAACGCCGGCTGATCCAGTGGCGCAATACCGCCATCTCCGACGCTAGCGGCCAGGTCGAAATCATCGTCGGCACGGGCATCGACGTCACCGATCTCGACCAGGCGCGTCAGCGCGAAGAGGACCGCGCTCGTCTCAATCAGGCGCTGCTGGCAAACGCGACCGAAGGCATCGTGATGGTCGACGACAAAGGCCGGTTGCTCCACTTTAATCCGGCAGCAGAACGCATCCTCGGCCAACCGGCCGCCACCGTTCTCGATCATCCCGTCGGTGAGTGGCTGCCGGATCTCGACCCCGGCTTTGCCGACGGTCACCTGGCAAGACAGATTGCGAGCCGCACGCCAGGAACCATCAGCTGTGACGCCACGCTCGCGCGCCCGGACGGCTCCCGGGTCGACACGCAGCTCATCGTGGCTGCAGTGGAATACGAGAACCGCCAATGCTACCTGGGGTTCCTGCAGGACATCAGCGAACGCAAGCGTCTGGAGCACCAGGTGCGCACTCACCTGTTGGAGCTTGCCCATCTCGATCGCCTGAGGGCCCTGTCGGATCTCACCACGGGCCTTGCCCACGAAATAGCCCAGCCCTTGACGGCAGTGCGCAGCACGGCCCAGGCCTGCCTCACTTTGCTGCGCTCGCCGGATAACGATCGGGCCGAACTCGAAGCCGCGCTGACCCGGATAGTGCAGCAGACGACCCATGCCGGCGAGATCATCGCGCAGCTGCGCGCTTTCCTGCAGCGCGGCGAGAAGGCCGAACCAGAGGTGGTGAGCGTCGCCAGCCTCGTCGACGAGGTGCTGCAACTGCTTGGACACGAACTGCGC
Organism: Pseudomonadales bacterium; assembly: GCA_007131295.1. Taxonomy (GTDB): domain Bacteria; phylum Pseudomonadota; class Gammaproteobacteria; order Pseudomonadales; family Azotimanducaceae; genus SLTB01. The sequence goes on from SLQW01000189.1 coordinate 7,561, forward strand.
ACCGCAGACATCAAGCTCATCCGCAAGCATTGCGACCCTCCCTGCAAGCTTCTCGTCAATCGGGTCCAGGCGGAGCAGGTCCTCGCCAATCTGATCACGAACGCCTGCGAGGCCATGAGCACGGCTCCGGGCGAGCGCATCCTGGAAGTGCTCGGTGTGAGTGGTCCAGAAGGCTGTGAAATCCAGGTGGCAGACACCGGCCCGGGCATCGCTCCGGAGCATCTCGAGCGGATATTCGAGCCTTTTTTTTCGACCAAACCCAACAGCCTCGGCCAGGGGCTGTCCATCTGCCACTCCATTGTCGCCAGCCACGGCGGCAGGTTGTCGGCAGAGAATCGACCAGGGGGCGGGGCGCTGTTCCGCCTGCAGCTGCTACTGGCTAACGCTGAGGGGGCTTGCGATGGCTGCGAGCCCTGAGTCAGGTATCGTTTACCTCATCGACGACGAAATCTCGGTCCGCGACGGCTTGAGCCTCCTCCTCGGCAGTGCCGGTTTTGCCGTCACCAGCTTCGCCTCCGGGGCCGAGTTCCTGGCGGCAGACCTTGACCCGAACCCGGCCTGCGTACTGCTCGACCTGCGGATGCCGGGAGTGGACGGGCTCGCCGTGCAGGCCGCGCTCAGCAAGCGGGGCTCCAACCTTCCGGTGGTCTTCCTCACCGCCCATGGCAAAGTTCCAGAGGCGGTCGAAGCCGTCCAGCATGGCGCGCTCGGGTTTCTCGAGAAGCCCAACTTCGATCACGAAGCGCTGATCGAGCTGATCCGTGTCGGCCTGTGCAGGCACCGTCAGGCCCTGACCGAGGAGGCGCGCAAGGCAGAACGCCTGCAGCGCATCGCCCGCCTCACGGAGCGCGAGCGCGAGGTTGCCCTACACGCCGCAGCTGGGCGGGCAAACAAGGTGATAGCCGCAGACCTCGGTATCAGTGAACGCACCGTCGAGATCCACCGCAGTCGCGCCATGAAAAAGCTGGAACTGCGTTCCGTCGCTGATCTCGTGCGGCTGGAGGCGGATCTGGCATCCGTATGAGGCCTTATTGACCGCGGTCAGCGCCAATGCCCAGCGTTCAACGCACTCTGGCCCTCCCTCGAGCGGGAGAGGACGGATACCGTGGAACATACCGACCGCCTGCTCGTAGCGGTGATCGACGACGACAACGCCGTTCGCACCTCCGTCGGATTCCTGCTGGCGAGTTCGGGCTGGCGAACGGCGATTTATCCGGGTAGCCGCACGTTCATGGAGGCCCTGGCCGGCGGCGCCAGACCGGGACACGTCATGCTGCTCGACCTGCACATGCCCGACATGAATGGAGTCGAGTTGCTCCTGGCCGTGCGGCGGCTTGGGATCCGTGTTCCGGCGGTCGTGCTCTCGGCCGATCCGCAGGGCGAACTCGCCCGCCGCGCCTTGCTCGCCGGGGCCCATACCGTACTCGGGAAGCCTTTCGACTCCGAACTGCTGCTGCGCACACTGGCGCAAGCCTACCTACGGCTGCCCAGAACAGGAGGTACGGGAAATCCCTGATGGTCGTCCGCACCCACGTCGGTAAGCTCGTCGCACCTACCCCGGTAACGGACCATGAGGCTGGCGGTCATGACCACCCACCACTCAGACCTTCGATCGATGCGGAGCACTGCCCGCCCGACGGCAGGGGGTGAACGTTCAGACCGCGTCCTGCAACGTGACGAACACCTGTTCCACGAGGGAAGTCGCCTGGGGCAGGCGTATCTGGTGGTGGCGGGCGTCCTGAAGACTTATCTCCTTTACGAAAACGGCGAAGAGCAGGTTCTCGACTTCCATTTGCCGGGAGACGTGATCGGCCTGGATGCCTTGACCGATGAGCCTTCTTACTGCTCTGCCATGGCCCTGGATACGTCCAGCGTACGCGAGCTCGAGCTGCCTGATCCCGAGGCAGCATTGGTATCCGGCGGGACCGATGCCGCTCTCGTTCTTGCCGGCATGCACCGAGCGATCCGGCGCTTGAGCCGCCGCCTGCACATGGCCTCGACTTGCACCGATCAGCGCCTGGCCGGCTTCCTGCTCGAATTCGCCGAATCCCAGGGCCGTCGCGGCTGCAGCCAACGGCAGCTCCGACTGCCGATGCGGCGCCGCGACCTCGCCTGCTACCTCGGGCTCGCCACCGAAACGCTCTCGCGCACGTTCACCCGCCTGCAGCAGCAGGGGCTGATCGAAGTCGACAACTACGACATCGTGCTCCTTGACCAGAGAGGCCTGCAGCGCGTCGCATCCGCTTCCCCCTGCCAGACGCGGCACCACTGACGCCGGTCAATGCCATGGAGATCGATTGGCGTCCATGATTTGACGTATACAGCGGAGCAGTGAACGACATTCGCACGGCCCCCCTCCCCCCGACAGCCGTCGTCGTTTACCGGTCCCTGCTTGCTCGCCAGCCCCTGAGCATTCCCGAGCAGGGCCCCGCTGTATCCCCTTCGCCTTCCCGCCAAGAGCCCGTGTGCCGGCATGGATCGCATGCGTCGGACACATTTGGTCTAGAATTCCCATTTTTCTGGGACTATACTCCCATAAAGTCGCCGCCGGACTGCCCCGCTACCTGCGTTGCGGCGGCCACCCACCCTGGATCAGGGCCTTGTAGCACGAATGGAGATACCTCCCATGACATCGCTCAGCAGAACTTACAGCAAGGTAACGCTCATGCTCTGCAGTACCCTGCTCTTCGCCATCGGCTGCGGCGGCGGGAGTGGTGGCGGCGGTCCTATCCCGCCGGTCGGCGATGGCCAGCAGCCTCCACCGGGCGGAGACACGGTCGAAGAAGTCAGCACCGAAGGGGTCGTCACCGGCTTCGGCAGCGTGTTCGTCAACGGCGAGCGTTACGAAGTCGTCAGTACCACCTCGGTGGACGTAGAGGGCGACGGCGAACGTCTCGGCGACGACAGCGCGCTGAAGCTCGGCATGAAGGTGCGCATTGACGCCCGACCGAGTGCCGACGGGTCCGGGTTCGTGGCGGCGAGCATCAAGCACAGGAGCGACCTGCGGGGTCCGGTGACCCGCATCGTGGTCGATCCCGAGGACCCCACCATCGGCACGTTCCGGGTCGCGAACACGCCGGTAATCGTCGATGCCGAGACGGTGCTCGACAGCAACATCGGCAACAACGACGGCATTCCCGGCATCGACATTCGTGACCTGAGTCTGCCGCAAGGACGCATGGTCGTCCGCGTGAGCGGCTTCGCGACGGCGGAAGGCTATGTGGCCACCCGCATCAGTCGTCTCGACGGCGGCGACGAAGGTGAGATCGAGATCAAGGGCTTCGTCACCGCCGTGGACGTCGAGGCAGGTACGCTCACCGTCGCCGGCACCGTCTTCCACGTCAACGGCACCGAGTTCGACGACGACCTGAGCTTCGGGCCGGAACTCGTCGGTGTGTTCGTCGAGATCGAGGGCCGAATCGAGGGCGATCGCATCATCGCCGAGGAAGTCGAGCGAGAGGACGCGTCGCCCCGCGACCGTCGCGGCCGCCTCGAAATCGAAGGCATTCTCCTCAGCGTCGATACCAGCGTGACGCCGAACCTGATTCAGATCGGCGGCATCACCCTGGAAGTGACCGACGCCTCATCGCTCTCCGACAAGGTCGGCAAGAAAATCGAACTGAAGGGAGGCTTCAACGCCGATGGCGTACTCGTGCTCGACAGCACACGACGCCGTCGTGGCAATGAGGTCGAACTCGAAGACCGCGTCGCCGAGGTCGACAGCGTCGGCGGCACCTTCACCACCCGTCTCGGCATCACGATCCGCCCGGAGCCCACCGCCCGACTCGAAGATGATGACGATGATGGCGATCGCCTGACGCCCGAGCAGTTTCTTTCGCGCCTGCGCATCGGCGACGAGATCGAAGCCAAGGGCTTCATCGACGACGATGGCGAAGTGGTATGGACCCGTATCGAGCGCGAGGAGGAGGACGACGACGATGACGACTTCGAGTGCGAACTGCGTGGACCGGTGGAATCCATCGCCGCGGACCAGGAAAGCTTCGTGATTCTCGGGGTGACCATCGACGTCTCCAGCAGCCGCGACGTCGAGTTCGAGGACGAAGACGGTGACGACATCAGCCGCAGCACGTTCTTCGCCCGTCTCGCCGTCGGCGACATCGTCGAAGCCGAAAGCGATGACGACGACATCAATGCCTGCCGACCGGGTATGATGCTGGCTGAGGAAGTCGAGCTCAAGCGCGTCGAAGCGCCGCGCTTTCCGACTCCGGTGCCTGCTCCGGGCAACGACGATGAGGTGGGCATGCCCGACGCCGATGTGGTGTTCCTGGTGATCGACGAGGACAGCATCGACAACGGTGACCCACCCAACGAGTTCTCGGCCAGCGACGTCAATGACGATATTGCCGAGGTGGGCTTGCGGTTACCGCTACGGTGGTTCGCCGCCAACACAGGCACAAGTATCGATCTCTTCACCGGGGCCGTCGGCGACGAGGGTTGGTTCACTCTCAAGACCATCCCGGCGAGCTGGCAGGACGCGGGACCAACCAGCAACGGTGTTCGCAATTACCTGCTCGCCGGTCCCGGCCTCGGCGCTGCCGAGGGTGATGATGCAGAGGTGCTCCTCGACGACATTCCCGACGTGACGCCCCTGCGCGCGACGGGCCTGGCGATGCTCGTGGGCAGGAGTGTCTGCGCACTGGTCTACGACAGCGACGTCAGCATCAACTACGCACCCCTGCAAGGGGACCTGCGGGGCGCGACGCTGGGCTTGGTCGCCTTCGACGTCACAGCTGTGAGTGCGCGCAGTGACGGTAGTACGTCGGACCTGCCTCGGGTCACCATACGGGTACGCGACACGGCGTTATGCGAGCAGGATCTGTTCCTGTTCCGCAACGCACCGGTGCCGAGTTCGTCCTCGGAGCCCTTCGACATCAGTCCACCTGCATCGCCTCCTGCGCCACTGTTCATCCCGGCGCCGTGACGGTAAGCATCAGCCACGGGCAGTCCGCTGGTAGCGGATCTGCCCATGGCGTTGCCTGACAGGCTGCGCGAAGATGTTCGACGTCGTGACCTCCTCAACCGATAAGCTCCACGTCATCCTCAGGGCTGCAGTGCACAAGGTGCTGCGGCCCCTCGTGCGATTACTGATCCGCAATGGCGTCGACTGCGGCAGCTTCGAGGAGGAGGTCCGGCGCGCCTACGTCAGCGTTGCCATGACAGACTTCAGCCTCGACAACCGCAAGCCGTCGATCTCGCGCGCTGCCACCTTGACCGGGCTGAGCCGGAAGGAAGTGTCACGCCTCGCGGCCCTGAGTTCACGCGACGAAGCGGAGGAGGCGTTCGAGCGCGGCCAGAACCGTGCCGCATCGGTCGTCGCCGGCTGGGTCAGGGACACCGACTTTCAGGACGGCAGGCAGCAACCGCGACCGCTGCCTATGGAGGACGTCGCCTCCGGCTTCCCCGCCCTGGTGAAGCGCTACGGGGGTGATGTTCCCCCGCGCGCGGTGCTCGACGAGCTGGTTCGGGTCGGTGCCGCCGAGCTGCTGACCGACGGCCGGGCGCGTCTCACCGCTCGCTCCTATCTGCCCACCCGGGACGACGCCGCCAAGATCGAGATTCTGGGCACCGATACGCGCCATCTGCTCGAGACCATCTATCACAATCTCGATCACTCAGGCGTAGAAGCGCGTTATCAGCGCAAGGTTCTCTATGACGATGTCCCGACCGAACACATCCTGGCCTTCAAGCAATTCGCCGCCGAGCACTGTCAGCACCTGCTCGAAACGTTCGATCGGGAGCTCGCGAAGGTCGATCGCAGCGCCAATCCCGAAGTTTCCGGTACCGGCCGCCGCCTCGTGGGGGTCGGGATGTTCTATTTCGAGGAAGACCTCGGCGACGAATCATCGTCCGAGGCGGGAGATCCAAAGTCATGAACGCTGATCGCATGAGGTGGCTGCAGGTTCTGCTGACAGTCGCGATGGTGACGATACTGAATGCCTGCGGCGGCGGAGGTGTAGGCGCGCCGTTGTCCGAAGGCGGCACCTCGGGTACCGGCACGAACGATCCCGCTCCCGATCCGGAGCCGCTCGCGGCTGGAGTCAGCAGTGGTGAAATCAACGGATTCGGCAGCGTCCGCGTCAACGGCATCCGCTACCTCACCAGTGCCGACGATGCTGGCATCGCCACCGAATTCTCAGGTCCGGTCGCCGGCTTCGCTGAATCCGACCTCGCTGCAGGGATGCTGGTACAGGTGATCTGGGAGCAGGACGACGAGGGGGCGACGAGGAGGGCGCTGCGCATCAGCTACCTGCCGGAACTGATCGGTACCGTCTCGGCATCCCTCGACGTCCAGAGCAACCGCATGCAGGTTGCGGGACGGACGGTGGCCATCGCGCCCGGCGCCGTGTTCGACGACGTCTACGGGCGCAATGCGGCCGGCGTCCCCACGCTGACAGGTCCCGAGCTGCTCGAGGCCGGCAGCGACCGGGTCGAGGTGAGCGGCTTCCTGATCGTCGCGGACCCGACTACCGGCGGCAGCCTCATTCAGGCCTCGCGCATCGCACGCGTCGATATCGCGAGCGCTGATCCCGATGCCACGACCTCGGTCACGGGCTTCGTCTCGAACCCGGACGATGACGGCGGCTTCGACCTGCTCGATGTCAGCGGCAGCGTCATCCGGGTGACCGTCGCAGACGTCTCTGTGGTGGCGCCGAGTCTGCTCGTCGACGCCGCCGGTTTGCGCTTTCGCGAAGGGCAGGCGGTTCGCGTGACCGGCCGGCTCGACGCCAGTGAGTTCTCCGACGTCAGCAGGGTAGGCAGAGTGCTGACCGACCTAGGTGCCGTCGAGGTCGAGCTGCCGGAACAGGCCCAGGCCGAGATCGCCGGGCCGATCACGCAGGCCCAGGGCAACGGCATCCTGCGCATCGCCAATCAAGGCGTCATCATCGATGACGCTACCGAGTTTCTTGGCGGCACCACCGAGGCGATGCTCAGCGTTGGCCGCCGAGCGACCGCACGTGGCGTCATCGAAGCAGGCGACCATGGCGAACAGCAACTGCGCGCAGCGAGCCTGTTCGTCGAGCCGGAAGCCGAGGTCAAACTCGAGGATCTGGTGACGTCGGGCATCGGGCCCATGGACGACAACGGCAACCGGAGCTTCGAGACGCGGATCGGTCTCACCGTGTTGATCCGACCGAGCACGATTCTCAAAGACGATACCGACGCCTCGCCGGACGGCCGTCTCGACCCGGACACCATCGAGCCTGACGATTACGTAGAACTGCGCGGCTTCTTCGATCCCGAGGGACGACTGGTTGCCGTCAAGCTGGAACGCGAAGACTTCGACGATGAGTGCGAGTTCGAGGCGCGTGTACTGGGTTCCGCAGTCATCGGCGGCGAGCGGCGCTACACCATCGCCAACCGCCCCGGGATGGTGATCGTGGATCTCGACAACGATCTGGACGAGGAAGAAATCCCACCCGGCGGACTCGGTGAGTTCGAGTCCGACGATCCGAGTCTCTGCATGATGCGCCCGGGCGGCGTCGACCTCGACGGCAATCCCGTCGATGCGGGGTTCTTCGCCGAGGACGTGGATCGCGAAGATGATGGGCCGGACGACGATGACGATGACGATTGACTATCGGCCCTTGATCGTCTGTCGCCGAGCGTCAGCCCAGGCGCCGGCGCGGTCTTAGGCAAGACGCCACCCCACGGTATCTGGCATGGTGACGCCTGCTCACCATGGAGACCCTGACGATGGCAGATACGACCTATCAGGCGGCACGGCCGGAAGGCCTCGGCATCGACCCCGCAAAGCTCGAAAACTTGCTGACGCGGGTGCGCCAGGAAGTGGACGAGGGGCTGTTGCCGGCCTGTCAGGTCGCCATCGCCCGCAACGGTCGCCTCGCCGCATTCGAGACCTACGGCGATGCCGACAACGACAACCTGTTCAACGTCTTCTCCTCCACCAAGGCCATCACCTCCGCGGCCGGCTGGCTGCTGATCCAGGACGGGCTGCTCGACGTCGAGGAGAAGGTAGCGGACATCGTTCCGGAGTTCGCCGCCAACGGGAAGGACGCGGTGACGGTGGAGCAGCTTTTCACCCACACGTGCGGCTTTCCGAGCGCGCCGTTCCGGCCTACGGACTGGTTCGACCGCGACAAGCGTCTCGCCCGCTTCGCATCCTGGCGCCTGAACTGGGAGCCGGGCAGCCGCTACGAGTACCACCCCACCTCCAGCATGTGGGTGATCGCCGAGATCATCGAGCGCCGGAGCGAACTCTTCTTCGCCCAGTTCGTCCGCGAACGCATCATCGACCCGCTCGGCCTCACGAACATGTACGTCGGCTGTCCGGATACGGAACATGCGCGGATCAAGCCCGTGACCCATGTCGGCGAGCCCCTGACGGACGCCGACTGGGCCAAGCTCGGCATGACCGCACCGCCGGAGAACGAGGTCACGCCGGAGGCGCTGGCTGCATTCAACGAGACCGAGATGCGCCGGGTACCGGTTCCCGGCGGCGGTGGCATCATGACGGCGGCCGACCTGGCCCTCTTCTACCAGGCGTTGTTGAACGACGGCCGGCTCGGTGACGGACCAGAGATCTGGACGCCCGAGACGCTCACGTACGCCCTCGAGGTACGCCACGACCTTCCCGATCCGGTCTGGGGTGTCCCTGCCCACCGGGCACTGGGGCTCGTGATCGCCGGTGACAAGCAGCGCAATCAGCGTGGCTTCGGTCATACCAACAGCGAGCACGCCTTCGGCCATGGCGGTGCCGGTGGCCAGATCGCCTGGGCGGACCCCGCCACCGGCATCTCCCTTGGCTACTGCACCAACGGCCACGATGCCAACCCGATCCGCCAGGCCCGTCGCAGCGTCGGCATCTCGAGCCGCGCCGCCGTCTGCGCTGCCGACTGAAGACCTCGGCCCGGCTGCGCTGCCCGTGGCGGCGGCGCCGCCTTTCGTTGCGCCGCCCTGCGGGCCGTGAGGCCCAGCGCCACAACTTCCCACAAAGAGCACCTTCGATGTCGCGACAACCGCGTGGGAAGGCGTGGCCGCGCAGCGGGCGCGCCGATAGCCGACTGCCGCCGATTCAAGCGTCACTCATCGGGGTGATGCAGTCGCTCCATCTCCCGTCGTGACGCCTCGATCCATGGCACCGCGGATATCCCCTACAGGGCGACGCCGAGATCGATGCTCACGGGGCAGTGATCCGAGCCCATGACGTCGGCGTGAATGCGCGCGGCCTTAACCTTCTTCGCGAGCGCGGCGGAAACCATCACGTAGTCGATCCGCCAGCCGACGTTGCGCTCGCGGGCGCCGGAGCGCAGCGTCCACCAGGTGTAGTGGCCATTGCCCTCATGGAACAGCCGGAAGCTGTCGACGAAGCCGGCATCCAGGTAGCGCTGAAAGCCTTCCCGTTCCTCCACCGTGAAGCCGTGCTTGCCGACATTCGCCTTGGGACGGGCGAGGTCGTCCTCGGTGTGCGCGACGTTGAAATCGCCGCAGAAAACCACCGGCTTGAGTGCATCGAGGCGCTGGCAGAACTCCAGAAAGGCCGGATCCCACTGACTATGACGCAGGTCGAGGCGCGTGAGATCACCCTTCGCATTCGGTGTGTAAACGCTCACTACATACAGACGAGCGAATTCCGCTGTCACTACGCGACCCTCTCCGGACGGGTCACCGTAGCCGTCGTCCGCGAGACCGTACTTCGCGATGAGATCCTCCGGCAGGCCCTCGAACACCTGCCGCGGCCGCTTGCGTGCGAGGATCGCGGTGCCCGCATAACCCTTCTTTGCCGCCACGCCCCAGCAGGCGTGATAGCCATCGAAGTCCTCGGCCACCTGCTCCGGGGACGCCTTGGTTTCCTGCAGGCACAGCACGTCCGGCCGATGCTCGGTCATGAACGCCTGCAGGGCGCCTTTCTTCAGCACCGCGCGGATGCCGTTGACGTTCCAGGAGTAGATCTTGGTCACATTGGCCTCACGCAGTGGCGATCAGAAAACGTCCCCAACCCCGGCTTGGGGTCGGACCAAATCAAGTGGCTGATATTACTGGGTTTTCTGTTCGTATTGTGGCGCGTATCGCCGCTCGGGATCCCGGCGGCCGACCCGTCGCCGGCACCTGCGGCAGAACCCGCCCGCGAAAACTCGCGACTTTTCAGTAAGTTGAATGGGTCCGACCCCAATGAGCTGTTGGCGGGATGGGACGGCGGTGATTCGTCAGTGGTTGCGGGCTACGCTGTCGCTTCCGTTGGCCAGCGCGCGATCAGTCCGAACCTATGCCTGAACCCAGCAGCCTCGAACCCGGCCTGATCGTCCTGCACGGCAATCGCCTGGAGCCGCTGCGCGACGTCTGCCTCGAGTGGTTGGCGCGCCACCCTCTCGGTCCGCTCGAAAACGAGACCTTCCTGGTCCAGAGCAACGGCATCGCCCAGTGGATTCAGATGGCCATGGCGGCGCCGGAGGGAAGCGGATGGGGTATCGCGTTCGGCGTCGAGACTCTGCTTCCTGCGCGCTTCCAGTGGCTTGCCTACCGCGAGGTCCTCGCAGCCAGTGGCGTCACCCTGCCCGAGCACTCCCCCTTCGATGAAAGCCGCCTGCGCTGGCGCCTGCTGCGCCTGATCCCTGAACTGATCGGGCGCAGCGAATTCGAGCCGCTCGCGCACTTCCTGGCCGCCGACACGGACGGCCGCAAAGCGTTCCAGCTCGCCGCGCGCCTGGCCGCACTCTTCGACCAGTACCAGGTCTATCGCGCCGACTGGCTTGCCGCCTGGGCCCGCGGGGACGACCACATTACGGACGCCCAAGGGAAGGTCGAGGTACTGCCCAAGGATCAACGCTGGCAGCCAGCATTATGGCGCGCGCTTCGCGACGACCTGGC